>JBGSMI010000365.1:0-62511 GCA_041740215.1 Ferruginibacter sp. | reverse complement strand
GGGTTTTTATTTTTAGCTTCAAATTCCAGCGATGTAAAATCCAGCCGGCCTACCACCTTTCCACTAACGGGATCTATTTTAACGATTATGTTAGTGGTAAATACATTTGCATAAATGAAACCTTTTATATATTCCAGTTCATTCAGGTTCTCTACTGGTATTCCGTTTTCGGTTACAGCCAATGTCCGAATGGGTTTTAAAGAAGCTGAATCTAAATAGGTAAGTTTATCAGTACCATCACTCATGATGATTTCCTTTCCATTGGTAGTTAAGCTCCACCCCTGCTTATTGGCATAATTAAACTGACCAATTCTTTTAAAAGATTTCAGATCGTAAATAAAACCAATCTGGTTGGTATACGTAAGGTGGTACAACTTGTTGTTCAGGATTACAATTCCTTCGCCAAAAAATTTGTTCCGGTCAATCTCCGCCTTTACATCCATTTTGCCGGTATTGAGGTCTATGATACCAATCAATGATTTTGTTTGAGGTAGTTCATCAGGTGATCCTGTGCTTTCGAATAATTGTCCATCATGCACCAGTAATCCTTCTGTGTACAAATTTGTATCGTGCGGAAAAAATTTTGTAACTGCATAGTTAATTACCGGCACCGTTGTGTAAGGCTCCTTTGCCTCGGGCTCTGTAGTTGAATTGTCGTTACAGTTGATACAAAAAGCCACCAGTATTATAAAAGCAAAAAATCTTTTCATTGTTGATTTGTTAATGTGGATTTCACCCGACACCTGTTAATTTAAAAAGCTAAGCAAAAGGAATCGGTATCGGTAAAATTATTTAAAAAGATCGAACAATAAAATTGAACACTATTCAAAGGGATATTTAAAGTTGCCGGGAGTGAGGAATCTAAAATTTCCACTATTAAATAAGAAGCCCTGACATTGTCACCGTTTGTTAAAAAGCCGGTAATTATTTGCACCATGCCAAACACGCTGTGTACTTTATCAATCATTTAAAAAACAAATCCAACCAGCTATCACCATTTGATTTAACCTTTATTGCCGTTGATGTAAATACAGTTGCAAAAAAAAACTTTTTTATTTTTCTTGCAGTTAATGCAACATTGTTTTTAATACAACGTCTCTAATTTATTAAACTTGATTTTTTGCAACCAGGCCAACAACAACTACAACAGGATGATCTTTTAGATCGCTGCAAAAACGGCGATACCAAAGCATTTAAATTATTGTACGAGCAATATGCAAAAGCCATGTACAACACCTGCTTGCGAATTGTAAACAATGCTGGAGAGGCAGAGGACGTATTGCAGGAAAGTTTTATTGAAGCCTTTAAGAACCTGGCATCATTTGAACACCGCACCAGCTTTGGCGGTTGGCTAAAAAAAATCTGTGTAAACCGATCAATCGATCAATTAAAAAAAAGAAAAATTACCTGGATAGATATTGATACAACCGAAAATGATTATGAAGCAAATGATTACAACGAGGCGGAAGAAGCCGAGCTTGAATTGAAAGTAGTGCATATCAGGAATGCCATCACCCAACTAGCGGATGGCTACCGAACGGTGCTGAGTTTATACCTGTTAGAAGGATATGATCATGAAGAGATTGCCGGCATTTTAAATGTAGCAGAATCTACAACCAGAACCCAATACATGCGGGCAAAACAAAAATTAATTCAACTATTAAAGAAGGAATATGAGCAGACTGGAAAAATATATTCATGACAACCGCTCCGAATTTGACGAGGAAACACCGGCTAATAAATTATGGGGAAACATAGATGGAACCTTCAATAAAAAAAAGGGGAAACTAATCACCTTGAGCCCGGTGCTCAAATGGACTGTAGCCTCGGTACTGCTCATTGTAGTAACAATCACATTGCTGTTCATCAATAAAAAAACTACTCCCCAATCAGCCATTGCTACAGATTCCGATACAACCATTACCGACCTACGGACACTTGCGCCTGAAGCTGCGCCGGAGATGAACGAGTTTGCAAAATTAATTGTGTTAAAGCAAGATGAATTAAAGCGAATTGCCAAAGAAGAACCGCTGCTGTATCAAAAATTTGCAAAAGACATTGACCAATTGGATAGTTCGTACAATAATTTAAAAAACAAACTCAACGTTTCTCCCAACCGTGAGATGCTGATAGAAGCAATGATCCAAAACCTACAGTTGCGACTAAATGTTTTGAATCAGCAATTAAACATCATTCAACAAATTAAACAATCAAAAAAGAACAGCCATGAAAAAAACACATCGTTCATTTAGTCTGCTGCTACTATTGCTGGCCCAGTTGAGCCTATTTGCCCAGGAAAAGAACAAGCAATATGCATTTGTAAAAAACAAAGCCATTAATAAATCATACAATGTATCCGCCTCAGAAAAACTCAGTATTCACAATTCATTTGGATCAGTTGAAGTGCATACCTGGAACAAAAATGAAATTAAAGTTGATGTTTCAGTAGAGGCAAGTGCAGACAAAGAACAAACTGCCCAAAAATTAATAGATGCCATCGAGGTAAAGGACCAGCAAAACGGCAATACTATTGCCTTTAAAACATCCATCAATGGACCAAAAAATTCGAACAGTGGCAGAAGTAATATGTCCATCAATTACAGTATTTACATGCCCGCCTCCAACCCGTTGACAATTTCCAATGAGTTTGGCACTACCATTGTTCCCGACTTTTCCGGTGAGGTAGACCTTAGCAGTAAATTTGGTTCGCTCAATACCGGCGCTTTAAAAAATATAAAACAGGTAACCGTTGAATTTGGCAAAGCAAATTTTGAAAGCCTTAGCAATTGTACCGTTACCATTAAATATTCTACCGCAACATTCGGCAAACTGCTGGGGAAGATGAAATTGGATTTTGAATTCTGCAGTGCAACCAAAGTAAACATCAACGATGACCTTACTGCCCTGGAATTAAACGCTGCCTACTCTACTGTTAACCTTCGCCCGGTGGGAAATTTATCTGCATCGTATAATATTTTTACAAGTTTTGGAACTTTTAAAAACAACACTGGAATAAAATTTGAAAGCGACGAAAACGAGGAGGACAAAGGACCAAAGTTTGACCATACCTACCAGGGAAAAACAGGAAGTGGCTCTATCCCCGTAAAAGCCAATACCAGTTTTGGTAAAATTATTTTAGGTGAAGCGAGTGCAGAAGATATGAAAGGAAAAGGAAAAGCAAAATCGAAAACAGTGTAGCAGAACAAGATCTGTAGACGAGCCAATCCACTTGTACAATCCGGCAGGTTGCCACATTTAAATGTTAGTGGGTTGGCTCGTTCTGTATTTAACAGTATCCGTTTTACCGATTCGGAAAAAGATTAAAAGCGCTTTCAATTTCCCATTGCCTTGTAGCATTTTACATTACGTCCACCGATGCACCATTTATAAATACCACCTGTAAATCAACTTCTATACACATACGCTCAATTGAACTATATTTAATACTTTAAAAGCATATTCAAACGGCGTTTCATGTTAAGCAACAACGACATATTAAAAAAACTACGGGTAGCCCTTTCGCTACGTAATGACGACATCATCGAAATATTAAAACTGGTAGAGTTTGATATCACCAGGGGAGCACTCGGCGATCTTTTTAGAAATGAAGATCATCCGGGATATGTAGAAGCCGGCGACCAGATTCTACGGAACTTTTTGAATGGCTTAATCATCTACAAACGGGGTAGATTACCCGAACCAAAAACAAACTTAAAAGGCGAAGATGAAGCCGGAACTAAAAAGCCTTCGGTATAAAATAAATTTCAACAAAGCATTTTACAACCGATTAATCATTTCAACACCAGCATTTTTAACTGGTTTATATTATGACCAAACAGTCATTCAATCTTTTTAACCTGATAAAATGGACCAAACAAAACATTGAGTTGCTGTTTTGGTTTACAGCCATCATAATGCTTTTCTTTTTAAATGTTACTGATACGCAAACTTCGCTTTGTGTGTTTCGTAGAATTGGCATTGACCATTGCCCGGGTTGTGGATTGGGACATTCTATTCATCATGCCTTACATGGCAGGGTTGCACAATCCTTTCATGAACACATAATGGGTATACCTGGTTTGATTATTATATTTCATAGAATAACACAATTAATTTATCCCAAAAAAATAACCATTTATGAGAAATGATCTATTGATGCAGATACCTGCTGTAGAAGCTGATGAACTTGCCTACCTCCAATCCATCACCCAAAATTTACCGGAAGATAAATTCCAACTGTTTATTTCTATTTACAACGGCAAGCGGAAAAAAACAGAGACCATTTTGTTGTGTTGCTTACTGGGGTTTATTTGTGCCGGAGGAATCCAGCGTTTTGTGATAGGCCAGATTGGAATGGGGATCTTGTATCTTTTTACGGGCGGGCTTTGCCTAATAGGAACAATTGTGGACACTATAAATCACAAGCAACTGGCTTTTGAGTACAACCAGCAAATGGCAATTGATGCCATGACAATGGTGCGAGCTTTTTGAATAAATTTACAAACCTTATTTCATTGAAAAAAGTTCATCCAACCACAATTGCACAATGTAGCATTATGAGTTGAATGAACCTTTTTAAGTACCAATTAATTGGTCGATTAGACTGTCTTTTTAGGCGGTAATGCAAAAGCCTGTGCATCATGTTCAAAATGACCGTTGTGAGCACCATCACAAAATGGTTTATTTTTTGAGAGTCCGCACCGGCA
This sequence comes from Ferruginibacter sp., assembly GCA_041740215.1. Taxonomy (GTDB): domain Bacteria; phylum Bacteroidota; class Bacteroidia; order Chitinophagales; family Chitinophagaceae; genus Ferruginibacter. Next base: position 57,805 of record JBGSMI010000365.1, on the reverse strand, counting down.
AATACCCACTACTTCCCTTCCTCCCAAATCGTATTTGTTCCCCGAACGATCAACGAGCTCAAAATCTCCTTCAATTTTAAGTGATCCGTTGCTGTTTACTGTAATTTTTGTAGCTGCCATATAATATTTTCCGCAAAAATAGGTGAAACAAACTTAAATAAGCAGCTTGCATTTTTACGGGCGTATTAAAAATTGTCGCAGCTCAATAGAGTGTTGCCAACCTTTTTTTAAAGTGTTTTTAGCAGAAAAGAACCTGCACAAGGTTGGCAACCCTTGCGACAATTTTAAATGCACCCATTTTACCATGTCTGCCAGAACTCTTTTTTACTTTATTTCTATTCCATATAATAAATTAACGATTTCAGCATTATACGTTGTATACGAAAGTCTTTAGCCTGGTGAATAACTAATGATCTGGATATATAAAACAATTATTTCTCCATCCCCTTGCCGGTCTGCCGGTCATCATATTTCATTCGGTAAAAATTATGTATTGAAATACGGAACATAATCTAATGTACATATTGAATAAAATCAACTACCTGAAAAATCTTTTGTTGCTGAGTTCATTTTCTATTGAACTTGATATGGAAGACATTATCGCAAAACAGCGCTTCCGTTTATTTAAAACAGCGAGTTTTATTACTGTATTTGTTTTTTTTGTTTTCACATTACAGGTTATTGTAATCAAGCCTGGTAGTTCTGTCGTGCTTTACACCATGTTCTTTTTATTCTTTGCTGCTTTTGCCAATTACTTTACACTGCTCTATCATAAAAAAATTTCATGGTCTATTATAATTATATTGATGCTATGGTTTTTGCTCATTCATGTGAATACATATAACTCGGCCGGCATTAAAAATTCGGCAAACATCTATCTCACTTTGATTATACTGACGGCATTTATGCAGTTGGGTAGAATAGGAGGCACTTTCTTTACCGCATTAACTTTTCTTCATCTCTTATATTTTTTTTGGGTTAGCATTTTTAGACAGGAATGGATCAATGACAGTTTTATCGGTGATCAACCAAACTTTGATTTTCTCTATTATTTTTTGTCTACCAGCATCAGCACAATGATGCTTTCCTTCCAATGTTATTATATCGATAGCAATAAAAAAAAAGTGATAGAAGCAGTAGAAAAAAAGCAGGATCAATTGAGCGCAAGCAATGCTGAGCTCATTTTGTCGCAGGCTAACCTTGCTATAAAAAACACAGAATTGGAACGGAAAAATAAAGAGCTTGAGCAGTTTGCATTTGTTGCCTCCCACGATCTGCAGGAACCAATCGGCACATCTAACAACTTCGCACAATTACTTCAACATCAATACAGTGATGTACTTGACGAAAGGGGAGAAAAATATCTTTCCTACATCATTCAATCGTCAGAAAGAATGAATGTGCTTATAAAAGATCTATTGGATTATTCCAGAATTGGCTACGAGGAAGAAAGAGTTCTGATTGACTGCAACCAATTGATAAAAAAAATAACCACCGATTGGAGAGCTGTGATCTACGAAAGCCAGGCAAGGATTGAAGTTGAAAATTTGCCAGCCATTTTAGGATATCCGGTAGGAATCAAACAATTATTTCAAAACCTTATTGCAAATGGAATTAAATTTAATAGACTGGGTGTAAAGCCTGTAATTCATATCAGATGCACGAAAGAGGATCAATATTTTCATTTTACTGTTGCCGATAATGGCATAGGTATATCAAAAGAATATTATGATAGAATATTTTTAATTTTTCAGCGTTTACATACAAGAAGCGAGTATGAAGGCTCGGGAATTGGCTTATCCCACAGTAAAAAAATAGTTGAATTACATGATGGTAAAATTTGGTTAGAATCGACCCCAATGGAAGGCACTACTTTCCATTTTACCATCGCATGAGAACCAAATTATGAAGCAAAAATTGAATTGTATTTTATTGATTGATGATGACGAAGCCACAAACTATTTCAGCAATTTCATAATTGAAGAAGCTGAATGTGCAGTACATGTAAAAACCAAACAAACAGCTAAATCAGCGTTAAATTACCTTGCAGACAGTGGTCATTTAAACCAGCGGCAAAACACACTTCCTTTTCCAGACCTCATATTTCTGGATATTAATATGCCCGCAATGGATGGATGGGAATTTTTAGAGCATTACAAAATGATGGAAAATAATTTCCCAAACAAACCCACTATCATTATGCTTTCAACATCGTTAAACCCTGATGACAAAGTAAAAGCGCTGGGGATACAAGCGGTGGCAGATTTTCAAAATAAACCGATCACAGTAGAAATGATCAATACCATTCTTGAGAAATATTTTCCCAACTAAACATCAAGTATTCTTATTCCACACATCCGGAACAAGTCTGAAGCAGCTCCGTTAAATTTGCTGATCAAATAGGGAAACATAGCCTTACTAAAAAAGCGAATTTAATATTATTAAGTGATGGATTGATGAATGGAAAGAATGAACTACAGTCTATAGCTGAAAGCAATTTTTACCAATGTACGTAGAGTTAAATGTTGAAAGGGCTGATGTGTTGTGTACCATATGCCAAATACGTCATTTATCAAGGCTTTACCATTATTGCACTTTCCTTCGTAATCACAATTTGAGGTTTTCCTTTATACATGGTAATTCGTCCGGTTACACATACGTTTTTAGCGGTATAAAAAACCTCTGGTTTATTAGCAAAAGCCGTTCTGCTTTCGCCAAAAATAACAACAGTTAGAGGAGACTCCGGATACATTGCACCTGCATTGAGCAAGGTGGGCGCCCCTTTTCCGTTCTCAAAATACCTGGCGCCAAAAATCTTTGTGCAGATAATTACAGAATCACCTTCGTGCTTAGCGGCATCCGCAATATTAATTTCCGTTTGCGCATAAGTACCCGCAGCAGCGGCAATCATCAAAAAAGAAAGCATTGCTTTTTTCATGGTTCAAATTTAGGTGCAAATGTAAATACTATCCGCTTGCTAAATCCGTCAACTTTTTATATAAAGGATACTTTTCATGGCATGCCGCTCAATTAATCGACAGAAAGTAATTTCTGATGCCGGGCGAAATTTTTATTTACGGAATACCACTAACATTTACTGGCGCCAATTTTATTAACGGGCTTTTTTCCGTACCTTTTGTATATAAAAATTAAATTAGATGGATCAGAAAAATAAATTAGAAGAACTAAACAAAGAAGCCCTCGAAAAGCTGGAAATCTATATGACAGAAAAGGGAATCGGCAGCAGCGCCGAACATGAAAAAATGCATACAGCAAAAGAAGAATGGCAACTTGCCTGGAACAAATTGATGGAAACTTTATTGGTATTGGAAAAGTTGGAGATATAGCTGGCAGGGATTAAAACGAACCTACCATGTTTATGATAAGCAGAATTAAAACACGAAAAAATCTACTATTTTCTTTTTTTTGTGAAACAACTTAAAAAATTCTGTACTTTCATTTGTAATTCACCAAACAAAAAGGAGGTATACATGCAATCTACAGATCAGTCATGGGCAGCTCTGGTAACTTACTGTTAACCGGGCACTCAAAAAATAATCTGCCGGCCAATGCAGCCGGAGGCCATCAGTTTTTCTGATGGCCTTTTTATTTTGCCTTACCGAAACAAAATCTTCAAAATGAACATAATTCTTTAAAAAATTGTAATACATCACTTTAGAGCAACAGCGGTTGTTAAAGAGCTTACACACAATTTATATCCAAAGCGAAAAGTTCCTAAACAAAATCCCTTGATTTAAACTGTAAACACTATAATTGCAAAAAAGTAATAACTTTCCATTCATGACAAGAAAAGAATCTTTTGTGTTCTCCGAATTATCCGAGCCACATCGTATCAGAACTAAAGAAATTTTAAAACAACATCCCGGCATCCGAAACTTGATTGGTAAGAATCCACTGACTATTTTTGCCATTATTGGCCTGGTAGGTTTCCAGATCGTAATGGCCTGGCTGGTAGCAGACCAATCATGGTGGATAGTTGTGGGAGCAGCCTATTTGCTGGGTGCTTTTGCAGATCATGCTTTATTTGTAATGATACATGAATGTGCCCACCGCTTGTTGTTTAAAAAGCCGGAAGCCAACCGACTCGCTGGTATATTGGCCAACATGCCTCAACTTTTTCCAAGTTCGGTTTCTTTTGAAAGATATCACATCAAACACCATTCTTTTCAGGGTGTACATGAGCTGGATGCAGACCTTCCAAATAAATGGGAGGCGAAACTGATTAACAATTACTTCATTGGAAAAGTAATGTGGTTGTTGTTTTACCCGCTGTTCCAGGTTTTTAGGATTAGCAGACTGAAAGAAATTAAACCATTTGATGGTTGGGTAGCTTTAAACTGGGGAGTGCAAATTGCTTTTACGGTATTGATTACAATGTTTCTCGGGCCAAAGGCAATCTTCTTTTTATTGTTTAGTTTTTTCTTTTCTATTGGTCTTCACCCGCTCGGTGCCAGATGGATACAGGAACATTATTTAACTCATGGCGAGCAGGAAACATATAGTTATTATGGACCACTCAATACGGTTGCTTTCAATGTAGGCTTTCACAACGAGCACCATGATTTTCCTTCTATACCGTGGAACAGATTACCGAAAATCCGGGCAGGAGCTCCCACCTTTTACAACACCCTGTTTTTTCATACCTCCTGGACAAAATTGTTCTTCCGCTTTTTGTTTGATAAAGAGATTTCGTTGTTTTCAAGAATTGTAAGGAATGATCGTGGTAAAGTAAAACTAACAGATGAGTCAAAACCAGATGTGGAACTGGTGAATATAAATGCATAAACTTTTTATAAAAAAGCTCCCGGTGAGTACCCAAAAGGGTTACAAACCGGGAGCTTTTTTAATGCAACAAACCTGGTAAACAGATCCAACTAGTCTGTTGCTCCTCCTATTGAAATTAATTTGACCTACGCGTTATAATTTACATTAATAACCAGACCTTTTGTTGGGGTTGATTTTCATTCCCTCCATTTGCACGATTGCTTTTACCTGAATAAAAAATACGCTATCACCAGTGTAACCAGCACATTAAACAGTTGAGCAATCAGGAAGGCATACATCGGTTTTCTGTTTTCGCCTTTTAAAAGATCACTAAATTTTGTTTCAAGTCCGATACTGGTGAATGCCAAAACAAACCAAAGCGATTGAATGCTTTTTAAACTGTCTTTTACATCAGCAATTGTTTCGGCACTCAATACAAAAGAAAATAAAAGAGACGCCGCTACAAAGCCCAGCACAAATTTTGGAAACCGCTCCCAGATGATTTTAAGTGTTGGCTTTTCTGTTTCACCATTGGCTGATTTTTTATCGAAAGTCCAATAGACAGAAATACCAAAAGCTGCAATGCCCAACAATACATTTTGAGAAAACTTTACAATGGTACTTATTTTTAAGGCCTCCTCTCCTACCAGCGATCCCGAAGCAACCACTGCCCCGGTAGTATCAATGCTCCCACCCAGCCAGGCTCCGGTTACGGCCTGCGAAAGTCCCATCCATTGTGCCAGGTAAGGCATCACAATCATCATGGGAATGGCACAGATCAAGACCAGTGAAATTACATAGGACAACTTTTTTGTATCGCCTTTGATAGCACCTGCAGTGGCAATGGCTGCCGATACCCCACAAATGGAAACTGCACTGGAGATCATCATCGTCAATTCACTATCGATCTTCATTTTTTTGCAAAGCCAGTAAGCAAAATACCATACGGAAACAACCACTATCAATGCCTGCAACAAACCATACGAGCCGGCTTTTAAAATATCTGAAAAGATGATAGAAGTACCGAGCAGAACAAGACCAATCTTCACAAATAACTCCGTAGACAAAGCCGCCCGGAACCAGTCGGGCAACTTAAACAAATTACTAAAGAGCAACCCCAGCCCAAGGCTGAATATCACCGCTTCCAGGTTAGATGATTTAACAGCCTTGTTTCCTGCAATTATCAGTGCTATCACCGTCACCAGGTAAAGTACCGTAAAAGTATACACGAAATACTTAACCGGCCTGCCCGTTAATAACACGCCAATAAAAGCGATCAATAATACAAATAAAAACTGGATGCCAATTTTCGCAAGGTTACCGGATTCAACTATTTTATCAGTAAGATCACTAGCACTGCTCCATCCGTAGGTGGGGCTTAAGGGCTTTATTCCAATAATGGCCAGCAGGATAATTAAAAAACCGAGTATAACAACTACCCAGTCTTCATGAAGAGATAGTTTATTGGTTGGTTCAGGCATAGGTTATTTTTATTAACATTGATAAAAGAAAAAAGCAAACATTTTGAATGAGTTGTTACGCTGGTTTTTATATAATTCCATATCGCATTTACCTAAACCAGTGTAAAATATTGTCAAAGATAACTTTTTGACTAACTAAATTATCTTGATGCCTGCAACGCAAGAAAACCGAGTTGATGATTGTATTGCTGCCCTTTGGCCAATATCCACTCAACAAATGCTTTCACCTCCGGTTTATCCTCTTTGTAAATAAAAGTAAGATCACCGGTTGGAGGCAATTCTGTACCCGCTGTTTCAATATGTTTTAAAACGGCATCTACCGTGGTATAAAAATTTTCTTCTTTATCAACCTTGCCATTCCCATTTATATCAATCGGAATTACGCGAATGCCTTGCTTTTGCTTTCGGTTTGCAAGGTCATATACAAAGCCAAGATTATTGTAGGCAATTCCTAAACTATCACTTAATATTCTTTGCATTAATATCTGATCGTCTTCAATTTTACCACCTATATTATCAAGGTCTTTTATTTCTTTATTAAAATGATTGGTAAAAGTTGCAGAAGCACAGGCTCCTCTTGAATACACATGAATGGGAACCACGTGTTTTGCAGTAAGATTAAAATTATTGGTTTGATGATCGCTTTTAAAATAAATATTTAAAAAGTCTTCTTTTGAAATACCTTTTTGCTGCAATGTTTTTATTGCAGGATTTTTTTCATTGGCAATGGGCACCAAAGCGAAACGACTTACAACCGTATATTTACCTTTGGAAGAATCAATTTTTTTGACCAGCGCTGCTGAAGCATCTATATCCTTACCCTGAACGTTTTGGCTTATTAAAATGTCAACACCAGGATTTTCCTTCCTGAATTCATCTGCCCATTTCTCTAACAATGGAAATAGAAAACGGGTTCCGGAAATATTGATCGTGCCCTTCAATACAGGCTTTGCAGGATCAATATCCTTCACCGGACGAAAAGAAAAAGTCATCACAGCAATACCCGCAATCAATGCAGTTAATAATAATTGTTTTCCAGCGAAGTTCAATTTGCTTTTTTTCATTTTTTGTGCGTATTTTTTTATTAATTAATGTCCTTCAAACATATCTGCGGCGATTGACGCTTTTGCATTTGAAAGCACAAAATTTCATTCTGTAGGTCGCAATGTTTCTTTCCAACACACAAGGTCTGTTAGAGGATATTGCTGAGAAGGATACCATCTACATGCTGCTCCGCAATAAATAATGCCACTTGCCAACACAAAAGACCCGGCTGAAAAACACTGCTGCAAAGGAACAAAAATGAAGTTTTAAACCTATGGCATAATTTTAAAAAAAACCAGCGATCAAATGCCTAAAGAAGAATGACAGAGGCTTATAAAAGAATAACAGTAGAAAAGGCTGTTCGTTGAATCATTTTTATGATTCGTTTAATTTTTTAAACAGTTTATTGAATTGGATGCCGGCTAATAACGGATAAGGGTAATGTTGATTAACTTTATCAACACCTAATGACATGGCCATTCCATCATAAAAAAGAAACCAGCTATTGGTTAAAAGTCTTTGCAATGTATGCATTGATAGAGGCCTGTATTCAATTACTATTCTTTTTTATACTCAATAATTTTGGCACGAGACGTATCACTATTATTGAGTTTCACCTGGTAATGTGGGTTTTTCAGTGTATGCTGATCTGGCCGATTTGGTGGCTGGCATGGGTGTCAGGGAAAAGACCCATTGCCACACAAATCCTCATTAATATCGCTTTTTATATTGTGTATAGTTTTTGCTGGTTTGGTCCGGTACAGCATACCATTGGTTTTTTATACAACCACCTGCAACAAATAACCAGACCTGTTAGTGACAGGCAAATTCCCTACCTGGACAAAGGCACAGACTATGCGTATCTCAATTTTCAATTGCTCAAACATGCTTTTCGTTTGTCGTGGTTTTACCTTGCCAGTTACTTATACAATTACCGGTTAGAAGAAAGTAAACGGGTTGCACTTGCCGTATCCAATAAAGACCTGCAGCTAAAATTGCTGAAATGGCACCTCAACCCTTCCTTCTATTTTAAAACCATCCAGCTCCTTCAACAGTCGGCTGCTACCCTGCCCTCCAACGCTACACAACCAATTCTCCAACTGGCCAAGGTGATGGAGTATGTTATTTATGAAGCAAGGCAGCAATACATAGAGATGAAAAAAGAAATTCAGTTTTTAAGCAACTACATAGAACTGATCAATCAGCAAACGGATAACAACGTATGGATTAAAATGGAATTGCAGGGTGAGTATCATCATTTAAAAATTGCGCCCTTACTATTGGCTGGTATTATTGATAATATTGTTTTGTTGCCAACAGGAAAAGAAAGGAACTGTTGTTTTATCAAAATAAGTTTTACAGGAAATCAGCTTTCTTTTTCTTTAACTGGAATAGGGGCAAAACCTATAACACCAGCGTTGCTCGAAGAATTGTACCAGCATAAATATTCTATTAACTATACTAACGAAACAGGGTTTAATCTCAATATACAATTAGATGAGGTTTGAACAAAACGATATACCAAAACCCGTTACACAAAGCATCAGCAAAAGCTTTTGGTTGCGGGCTGTTGCTTTGTATGCAGCCGCAGAGGCTTTATTTATTATCCTTACTTATTTAATTACTTATTACCATTGCAAAATTTGTGTGTTGCCAATCCCTTTTTATATATGGCAATGGCTGACAAACCTGTTGTTTACAGCGCTGCTTTGGTATGGCCTCAATTGTATTCACCGCTTTTCAATTTGGAAAGTCATTGCAGGAAATGTTGTTATTTTTCTGCTCTATTATTTTTCTTATACTGGCATACTTTATTTAATTCTCAATTCGAAAACAGGCTGGATTTTAGGCCAGGATATGCGGATCAGAACTTTTGAATCCGTTATTTATACCTCATGGTCAGATATTGGAAAGTATGTACTAAAGCTTTCTGCTTTTTATGTACTGCGTTTTTATTTCGATTACCAAAAGGCAGCACTGCAGCGGTTGCAACTGGCTGTTGTTAATAAAGACATGCAACTCAATTTGCTCAAGCAACAATTGAACCCTCACTTTTATTTTAACACCTTGAATAATCTTTATGGGCTTGCCCGTAGCAATAACAGCCGCCTTACAGTTGCGCTGCACCAGCTTTCCAATATTATGCAATATATAATTTTGGATTGCAATAAGCCCAAAGTTTTACTGAGCCAGGAAATAAACTTCCTCCAGAGTTATATTGAGCTGGAAAAATTAAGGTACGAAAGAGATACCGTAATTGAATTATCAACATCAGGACAAGTAAAGGAGCAAATGATTGTACCACTGCTGCTGATACAGTTTGTAGAGAACGCCTTTAAGCATGGAATGAAGGAAAAATCGGAACGAAGCTGGATGAAAGTAAAGGTGAATACAAATGGGAATGAACTACTACTTAATGTTGAAAACAGTTATTATGATACCGTTTCCTCGCAAGGAATCGGTATCAAAAGTGTTAATGATATCCTTTGTATCCAATATGAAGGGAAGTACGATTTAAAACTGCGGTATGAAGCCAACCAATTTTCAGTAACTTTAAAATTGAACCTGTTATGAAAAAAATTAGTTGTGCCATCATTGATGACGAGCCTATTGCCCGTAACATTTTGGAAGATTTTATTTCCCAGGATGACAGGTTATTGCTGCAAGGCAACTACAAAAATGCAAAAGAAGCATTGAATGGCATTACTGCTCAACCGGTAGAATTGGTTTTCCTTGACATCAATATGCCGGGGCTTACCGGGTTTCAATTTTTAAAATCGATGACCAATCCGCCTGCTGTAATTTTTACTACTGCTTACCGGGAGTATGCCATGGAAGGTTTTGATGCAAATGCAATTGATTATCTGCTGAAGCCAATTGCAATAGAAAGGTTTTTATTATCGGTAAATAAAGCATGGAAATTCTTGCGCCCTGCATCTGTTGAAACTACAGAAATAGCTGCGGTAAATGAAAACGACAATTTCTTTTTTGTAAAAGCCGAGGGCGGCCTGGTAAAAATTTTCTTGGAAGAAATATTATTTTTTGAAGCATTGAAGGAGTATGTAAAAATCGTAACCAACAATAAATCCGTCATCACCTATCATACCCTTTCCGGGCTGGAAGAAAAATTACCTGCCGGGAAATTTTACCGCATTCACCGTTCCTATATCGTAAATATAAAAGCCATATCCAGCATTGAAGGCTTTACCATTAAGATTGACAAACACGAACTTCCCATCAGCCGTAATGAGCGGGATACCTTTGTAGAACTGGTAGCCAATGGAAAAATTATTCGCAAATAACACCCCATTTCGTTGAAAGAAACTTGCTTTTAGTAGAAGGGCTGACGTCTTATGCCAGCCTGTTGAATTATTTTCTCATCCCGTTGAAAAGTCATGCACCTCTTTTTTCTCCTGCTTAGTTTTATGACATGTCCTTTTAATGGTAACTCTTTCACTAAAAATTAAAAGCATGAAAATAAAAATTTTCTTCCTGTTGTTATTGTTGCCGGGAGCCATCATTTCCATTACGCCCCTTGGTAAAAAGAAGGAAGTTAATAAAAAGGCCACTGGGTCTCATTTACCTGTTCCCGAAAAGTTTAATGCCGTTTTATTTGAAGACACAATTAATAAAAAAATAAAAAACTTGGTGAAGGGCTATGCCATTGCCATTGCTGATAAAGATAGTATTAAAGCAAGAGCCGAAGGCGGATGGGCACAAGACCCTACAGATGGCAATATAGCAATGACAATAAAGATACCAAGCTGTATTGGTTCTGTTACAAAAATGATGTCTGCAGCGGCATTGCTTAATTTGCTGGAGGCACTACCCAATGCAAAATTAGCTGACCCGATATTATTAAAATTACCTGCAAAGTGGCAGCAGAAATATGAAAACACCAGAGTGGAAGTACTCACTCATCGCCAATTGTTGCAGCATAAATCAGGATTTTGGAAAGGAAGCGTTGTGGGAAACCTGGCTTCAATGGCGACACTTCCAAAGGCATTGTTTGTCGCAAAAAGAGAGTTTAACTATTCCAATATTTCAATTTTTCGATACCTCATAACTGCGTTAGCTTATCCTGAGGCAGCAGCAGCCAGTGAGAAAAATGTTGCTGGATTATCATTCAGCAAATATTCAGATAAGGTAAATATTGACTACGGTTTTCCCAATGAAAAATATGTACGAAAACATATTCTGGAAAAAGGATTTAGCAGTATTAGAGCAAGTTGCAGGCGGGATCCAGACTTTATGCCCAAAGTAGCAAAAGGCTATTCCGACAGAAACGCAAAAGCAGGTGGATTAACAAATACAGCGGCTGAACATAAAGCCAAAGGAAACCATGGTACACCACAAGGTAGTTGGTATTTCTCCGCAGAAATACTTTGTCATTTTGGGAGAACCTTGGGTTACAGCAATAACCATCTGACGAATACCACACTTAAAATGATGTTTGATGATAAAAAAAATGATGAGAGGTTTGGATGGGCGGGTTGCGAAAAGCATGATGGTTTTGAACAAGAAACCGGGCAGTCAAAATGGCTTTCTTATAACGGGGCGCAGAATGGATACTTTGCTTTACTTATGCAGTTGCCTTATGCTTATGTGGGTTCAGTGCTTGTGAACAGCAGCAAGAATCTGACTACTGATATCACAGGAACAGATACCGGTGGTTTTTTTAAAGATGTATTGATGGATGCTTTTTATCAAGCCACTCACGCAGCCCCTTTAGCTGAAATTGCCAGACATGGTATTCCAGAAAACAAATACCAGGAAGAATTTAGTATGATATGGAACTCAGGTTACTATCCTGTGTGGGTAGATGCCTATGATGTGAACGACAAAACATTTTTCAGTACCATCTTCCGGCCTAATAAAGATAACTACGATGTAAAAGTGAAGCATCATATGACCAAAGAAAGTTACCAGCATGAGTACAATGAATGGATGAAACAAAAAGGATATCGTCTCCTGCAAATAGATAGTTACAATGATGCAAGTAAACTAACGTTCGCCTTCATCTTTAATAAAAAGCCAGGGCAACCACAGGCGAAACCAGCCTATCGTGGCTTGTCGCCGCAAGAACATCAAACATTATTTGATAAATATACCGGGAACGGTTATACGCCAGTAAATGTTTCTTTAACATCAGTTGGCGGTAAAAAATATCAGGCTGCTTTTTATGAAAAAAGAAATGTAGCAGGCAGTGTGCTGAAGAGTTCCTTATCCCGACAGGAATACCATAATATGTATGATAATATGGATAAAAAACACTGGGAGCAGGTTTACATCACTGCTTATCATTATGACGGGCAAACAAGATTTTCTGTAATCTGGTATGAAAAATCAGGGTATCGTTCTTTCACAGCCACCCGAAAATCAAGTAGTGATCGTTATCAGGAAAAATGGGAGACCAATACCAGTAATGGATTACTCACCGTTTTGTAACGAGGTATGAAGAAGCCGGCAAACATTGGTTTGCCGCACATTGGGCTAAATAATTTTTTAACTATAAAACATATGTTTATGAAACAGTTTCTTTTGAAAATGATTTTCGGCTGCTTTATTTTATTACTATCCGGCGGCATTCATGCACAAACAATATCTACAAAAAACGCTGCCACTCCTTTGCCCACAGCACAAAATGTACTGGCATGGGCTCAGGAACTTTCTCCGCAGTTGCAGGCGATTATAGGAAAAGTACAAAAAATAAAACCTGTGAGTAAAGCTGATACAAGAGCCAGGAGCTCAATCCTGAAGGCGGAGCAGTTTGCAAAAGAAATTATTTCCAAAGGCTCAAGGTTAAGTGAGGCGGAGGCCAAAAAGTATAACACATGGTTTCGGCTGGCGTTATCTGAATCACTGGAGGATTGCCTTACTTCCAGTCCTGGTAGTGAATGCTGTTTTGCCTCGCAGTATCATGGCCAGGGCTGGGGCCCGATGTGGTACAGAGCCAATTGTCTTGTGGCCCGCTTTCCAGGCATAAATTAAGAAAATGCATACACGGGTTGGGTATTTTCCTCTTCTTCAAACAATACGATATGGTAACAAATCCATTAAAACTAAATACCTCAACCGGTAATTACCCGATTGATCCCAGCACTATCATTCGGATAGAAGCGTGCTCTAATTATTCAAGACTATATTTCAGCAAAGGAAAATGCTGACATCAGCTAAAGTGCTAAAATGGTTTGAGGAGAAATTACAATCATTTACCCGGCTGCATCGCAGCCATTTATTCAATAACCAGTTTATGCAAATAAGTAAAAATATTAACATTGGCATTGTAATACAGAACGATAAAATAATTCCAGTTGCAAGGCGAAGAAAAAAAAATATTTTGCAAAAATTTGCAGCAGCTTGTGTGTTATTATTTTTCTTTTCTCAAATATTGTTTTCACAAAGTGTAGGCGTTGGTACAAATGCTCCACATTCAAGTGCTGCGTTGGATGTAGTAAGTACTAATAAAGGAATGTCCATCCCGTCTATGACAACAGCACAACGCAATGCCATAGCAGGTCCTAAGGCTGGCTTATTTGTTTTTGATACACAGAAACAAACACTGTGCATGTTCAATGGTACCCATTGGGTATATTTTCAAAGTTCTGTAGAATCTAATGTAGTACCTCCAACAGAAGTGCAGGCGCTGGATGGTAGTGTGGGCGACGAGTTTGGCAACAGTATTGCAATGGATGGCAACTATGCAGCTATTGGCGCCCATTTGGATAATATCGGTAATGTTCTCAACCAGGGCAGCGTCTACATCTTTTTTTTTAACGGAGCAAACTGGGTACAGCAGGCAAAACTTATTGCATCGGATGGAGCAGCCAATGATAATTTTGGAAGCAGTGTGAGTATAAGCGGTGACTATGTGGTGGTGGGTGCAGATGGAGATAATGTGGGAGCCAATAGCAACCAGGGCAGTGCCTATATTTTTTTACGCAGTGGCAATAACTGGACACAACAAGCAAAAATTACCGCTGCCAATGGTGCTGCCTCAGATAATTTTGGTTGCAGTGCAGGCATCAGTGGCAGTTATATTGTAGTGGGCGCCAAAAGCGATGATATAGGAGCCAATACCAATGAAGGCAGTGCTTATTTTTTTGTACGAAACGGCGTAAGCTGGACGCAGCAGGATAATAGAGTGGCTCCATTTGGAGCAACTGATGATGCCTTTGGCAGTGCTGTTTCCATAAGTGGCAATTATGCGGTTGTTGGTACACCTAATGATGACTTTGATGGAAAAACAAATACTGGTTCTGTTCATGTTTTTTTTAGAGTTGGAGCAAACTGGACATATCAGCAAACGGTTTACCAAAATCCATTCGGAGTAAATGATAACACCTTTTATGGTCGGGAGGTTGCAATCAATGGTGACTTATTTGCAGCAGGTTGGGGCACAGGTAACATTAATTCAAGCGGTGTACAGATATCAAGACGCAACGGCACGCTGTGGACACTTGAAAACGGAGTAATCAATTTTGACCCGATAATCGGCGAGCCCGGCACTACAGGATTTGGATATTCCGGTATGTCTTTCTCAGGTAACCATTTTATTGTAGGTGCATCGGGCAGTTCATCGCCATTATTCGCTCAGGGAGCTGCGTATTTGTATGAGGTAGACAGGACAACCGGATTTACTTATTTATTACGAAAGATTACTGACCCGCTGGGAGCAGTGCAGGACTTCGCTGGCACTACTGCCGCCACAACAGACTTATACTGTATGGTTGGTGCGCCGAATGCCAACGGCTTTAAAGGCAAAGTGTTAATATTGCCTATTCAATAAGTTAATTGATTAACAATTATTAAGGTTTGTTTTAGGGCCATGGCGCTGCTTAAATTTAATTGGAGTGACTGAATGTAAAAGCGGGAGAAACCATAAATACTTCGGCGCCGCTTAGTGCTGAATGTGACCCTCCAGGGCAAACGCTAATGTAGATGACATAAAAAATAAAATGGTAAACAAATAAATCATAAACAGTTTCTAAGTTTTTGCCTGGATAACCGATGAACGATTTACCAAAGTGCTGATTGTATATTTTCAATCTCCCCGGCGCAGGACTGGGGCAGGAGTATTGAGCGATAGCCTTCCGCTATCAGTCGAATTGCCACGCTATTGTTGTTGTATTGTAACACGTTATACATAGGACAAATTTCTACATTTGAATGATGCACAAGATAAGTTCTTACCGAAACAAAAAGTATGCAATCACCAATGTTACCAGCACATTAAACTAGTTACAGTAAGTGAATTTACAATACCCGGAAAAACCAAAGTGCAGGTTGTAAACGGTATGCCAGATAAAATATGCACTTAGTCTTTCCTTCCTAAGACTACTATTGATTTTGCACCTTGTGGGGTGGTTCCGGAAATATATCGATGAAGTTTAACCTGCCACTCTTTTGTAATAAACCTGAGAGTATACCATCTTCCGACCCTAAAAACATCTAAAATTACAGAAGCTTCGTTATTTCCTAACTAGATCAGTTCCTTTCCGAACTTAATCATTCCGGCAACGAAAGCATGCGCAAAAAAATCCCCTCCAAAAATGAAGGGGACTTCTTTATAATATTGAAATGCGATTGTATTAGTAACCACCCATTCCACCCATATCAGGAGCACCGCCATGACCACCATGACCAGCTTCTTCTTTAGGTCTGTCCGCAATTACACATTCTGTTGTTAACAACATACCTGCAATAGAGGCTGCATTTTCTAACGCAATACGAGCTACTTTAGTTGGATCAATTACACCAGCTTTAAACATATTTTCATATACTTCAGTACGGGCATTGAAACCATAATCAGCTTCGCCTTCTTTAATGTTCTGAACAACGATTGAACCTTCGATACCGCAGTTGGCTACAATTTGGCGCAACGGCTCTTCAATGGCACGTTTAACGATGGCAATACCGGTTGTTTCGTCTGCATTCAATGCGCCTTTCAGTTTTTCCAAACCTGCAATTGCACGAATGTAAGCTACACCACCACCTGGAACAATACCTTCTTCAACCGCTGCTCTTGTTGCATGCAATGCATCATCCACACGATCTTTCTTTTCCTTCATTTCTACTTCTGTAGCAGCACCTACGTACAACACTGCAACACCGCCAGCTAATTTAGCCAAACGCTCTTGTAATTTTTCTTTATCGTAATCGGAAGTGGTGTTTTCTACCTGTGCTTTAATTTGATTAACACGTCCAACGATTTCTGATTTTTTACCTTTTCCACCTACAATAACTGTGTTGTCTTTGTCGATGGTGATAGAAGCAGCTTGTCCAAGTGAAGTTAATTCTACCGCTTCCAGTTTGTTACCTAACTCTTCGCTGATAACTGTACCGCCGGTTAAGATAGCCAGGTCAGTCAACATTTCTTTTCTTCTATCGCCAAAACCAGGTGCTTTTACCGCAGCTACCTTGATGGTACCACGTAATTTGTTTACAACCAATGTTGCCAATGCTTCGCCATCCAAATCTTCTGCGATGATCATTAATGGACGACCTGTTTGTGCTACTTTTTCAAGAACACTCAGGATATCTTTCATTGCAGAAATCTTTTTATCATAAATGAGTATAAAAGGAGTTTGCAATTCAGCCTGCATTTTTTCGCTGTTGGTTACAAAGTATGGAGAAATATATCCTCTGTCGAATTGCATACCTTCTACCACATCAACCGTAGTGTCCGTTCCTTTTGCTTCTTCAACGGTGATCACGCCTTCTTTACCAACTTTAGCCATTGCCTGCGCAATTAACTTTCCAATTTCATTATCATTGTTGGCAGAAATGGTAGCAACCTGCTCAATCATTTTGCTATTGTTTCCAACGTCTTTTTTCTGAGCGACGAGACTTTCAACAACAGATCTTACTGCTTTGTCGATACCACGTTTCAGATCCATTGGGTTTGCACCCGCAGCTACCATTTTAAGACCTTCGCTTATAATGCTTTGAGCCAATACAGTTGCAGTTGTAGTTCCGTCTCCCGCAAGATCTGCAGTTTTAGAAGCTACTTCTTTCACCATTTGTGCACCCATATTTTCAATCGGATCTTCCAGTTCAATTTCTTTAGCAACTGTAACACCATCTTTGGTGACCTGTGGTGCGCCAAACTTTTTTTCAATAACAACGTTGCGACCCTTTGGTCCAAGTGTCACTTTAACTGCATTAGCTAAAGTATCAACACCCTTTTTCATTTTGTTGCGGGCTTCTATATCGAAGAATATCATTTTTGCCATAAAACTAATTTTGAAAATTTGAAAATTTGAAAATTCGAAAATGCCAGTCACTGAATGTGTTTAATTTTCACATTGAGCCATTGAGTCATTTTCACATTAAATTAAACAATTGCGAGGATATCGCTCTCTCTCATGATCAGGTACTCTTCACCCTCGATCGTGATTTCAGTACCGGCATATTTACCATATAAAACGGTATCGCCGGTTTTAACTGTAACGGGCTCGTCTTTTTTTCCCGGACCAGCAGCAAGTACGGAGCCACGCTGTGGTTTCTCTTTTGCAGTGTCAGGAATAATAATTCCGCCGGCAGTTTTTTCTTCTGCAGCCGCTGGTTTCACAATAACCCTGTCATGCAAGGGTGTAATGCTTAGCTTCTTAGCCATAATTGTATTAATTTTTGATTAGTTGAAATATGTAAACCCAATCATTCTATTGGGCAGGCGAAGGTAAGCCATTATTATACCAAACGTTATTTAAAGAATTGTTGTCATGCTTTGGGCCTAAATTAATGACAGGTTAGTATTTAAATGAAAAATAGGCAGACAATGCAACGCTTTGGAACCAACTTTTGTCAGGAAGCCCATCCCTGCAAAACATTCTGTAGGTTTCAAGAATCTACTAAAGCCCTTCCCGGAAGGAAGGGTGGAAAGCGTGATCGTTTGTATTTGATGGCAGTTCAGGCTTGCCTTATGTAAAAGCCACGCTTGCACTTTGAACTTATTTCAAATACTACTTATTATCACCAACCAATTTTGAAAGGCGGCTAAATTGTTTACCTTCGCACCTCAAAAGTTCTTTCCAAAATGATCAGTAGAAGAAATATCCGGGTTAAAGTAATGCAAACACTGTACACTTTAGACAGTATCAGCAGTGATGTAAAACCCGGCCAGGCGGTTAGTTTACTTAGAAAGCAGATAGACCAATCCCGTAAACTTTTTGTTTACCTTGTTTACTTCATCAGTGAAGTGGCCCGTTACGCTGAAAAAGATGCGTTGAAAAAGGCCTCCAAACATTTACCGTCTGCAAGCGACCTCAACATCAACACCAAAATAGCTGGCAATGAATTGCTATGGAAAATTCTGGAAGAACCTGGTTATAAAGCAGCGATTGCAGAAATAAAACCGGAGCACATTGCGGATGAGGAATTATTAAGAAAAACCTACATTGCATTGATTGAATCAGAGGATTACAAGGACTATATTGGTATACAAAGCAGGGATAAGAAAGGAGAAAAAGATATTTTGGAATTTATTTTCACCAACCTGATGTTGCCCAACGACAATTTTATCAGTCACGTAGAGGAACACTTTATTAACTGGGATGATGATGCGGAAATGATGAATATTTTAGTGCAAAATTTTCTCCAAAAACCAGCTTCCTACGATTTTCACGATATCGTAAGTCAGGAAAAATGGCTATTCGCAAAGATATTATTGGAGACTACCCTTGATAAGAAAGAAGTGAGCATGGAACTGCTAAAGCCTAAATTGAAAAATTGGGATGCAGAACGAATTGCTGCATTGGATCTCATCATTATCCAAATGGGGATTTGTGAGTTTTTGTTTTTCGAAACCATTCCAACCAAAGTCACCATCAACGAGTATATTGATCTGGCGAAGGATTACAGCACGCCTCAAAGTGGGCAATTCATCAATGGGATATTGGATAATATTCATAAAGAATTAAGTGCCGAGGGAAAAATAAATAAAAAAAGTTTTAAAAATAGTACGATTTAGCAAACCACAATTCCTCATCGCACTGGTATAAAAATGGTTCGTTAAAATAACTATCTACAGATTTGTTGCCAGCCAAAAACTAATTACTTTTACACCTTTGATTTAAAACAAATTAAGTGAAAAATTTATTTTTGATAATTTTCGTAGCCGCATCATTTATCGCCTGCAAAGGAAATAGAAATGACAAGGTAGTGGATGACAATGTAAAGTTAATGACCACATCCTTGTTGGATACTACTACTGTTGAGTTAATTGATAGTGTATTTAATTTTGGTAAAATTACAGAGGGGGAAAAAGTCACCTTTAATTTTCGCTTTAGAAATTCAGGCAAGAAGCCTTTGGTAATAACCAAGACCTCCGCCAGTTGCGGATGCACGGTGCCTGAAAAGCCCGAAAAGCCCATTATGCCCGGCGAAGAAGGATTTATAAAAGTAGTGTTTAACAGCAGTGGAAAAGTTGGCCATAACCAAAAGAATATTACAGTAATGGCCAATACGAAACCCGAATTTCCGTTGTTATTGTTAACAGGCGATGTTGCGAAAGCAAATTAAACCAATCAAATTTTTAATAATTAATATATAAAACAATGCAACTACAAGGTATTTTATTAAACATGGGTCAAGGTTCAGCCCAGGGAAGCAGCAGCTTTTCTTTAATTTTTATGGGCGCAATGATTTTAGTGTTTTGGCTGTTTATGATACGCCCGCAAGCTAAAAAAGCGAAGCAACAAAAAACGTTCATCACCGATTTGAAAAAAGGTGATAAGGTAGTAACCATTGCTGGTATACATGGCAGCATCAATAAAGTAAATGAAGATGGAACACTAAGTCTGGAAGTAAGTCCGGGTAGTTACCTTAAAATTGAAAAAAGTACCGTTAGTATGGAAATGTCTGCAAGTTTAAACAAATCTGTAACAGAAGCCAAAGCTTAAAAGCCCCAAACCCCTGAAGGGGAACAGGAAGGTAGCTTTTGGATAGATAAAGTCTGTCGATTGTTGAACAGTGAGTCAACTTTACTATTTAATCAATAATTTTAACCGGTCGTTTTATTGCGGCCGGTTTTTTATTGCGGTTTAGAATGTTTTAAGGGGTTGGTTCTGGTATAGATTTTCTTTTTATTGACGGCGTTAAACCAATTCAATTGCACTAAGTGGGCAAACACAATTCAGACATCATACACATATAATTTATGATCTTAAAAGTTGGCATTACAGGCGGCATTGGTAGTGGTAAAAGCACCGTTGCGAAAGTGTTTGAAGTACTGGGGATACCGGTATATTATGCAGATGATGCGGCAAAAAAATTAATGAATGAGGATGAAGCGATCAAAACACAATTGCAACAATTGTTTGGAAAAGAAGCTTATGTAGATGGTAAACTAAACAGGAAATATTTATCGGGATTGGTTTTTAACAATGAAGTAAAATTGACTCAACTAAATGCCATTGTTCACCCTGCCACCTTGAAGGATGCGGATCAATGGATGCGACAGCAAACTACCCGCTACGCCATCAAAGAAGCTGCACTGATTTTTGAAAGTGGAGCACAGGCCCAACTAGATTTTGTGATTGGCGTATCCGCTCCGGCGCCCACAAGAATTCAACGGGTAATGAAAAGAGATGGCATTACCACGGAAGAAGTAAAGGCCAGGATGGAAAAGCAAATGGATGAATCAATAAAAATGAGCTTATGCGATTACTTGATTACCAACGATGAACGGGAATTGGTGATACCACAGGTAATTAAAATACACGAGGCGTTGATGGCCAGACATTCTTCCTAGCCTAGAATAAAGAAGATGTACTTTTAAAAATTCGGAAAAAGGACTAGTTCTACCCTTTCAATCCAGTATTCGCCACCACACCAAATGTTATTTTTGTTCATACAACATCTCTCCGTTCAAAAATGTTTTCAACACTTGTGTCTGCAATATTTTACCGGCATCCATTTGCATCAGGTCGCCGTCTAAAATGATAAAGTCTGCGAACTTACCTTTCTCTAGACTTCCCTTTTCCTGCTCTTCAAAATTGGCTTTTGCTGCCCATATTGTCATGCCCCTTAACGTTTCCTGCCTGGTAAGCGCATTCTCCATTTGATAACCGGCTTCCGGCCATCCATTAACATCTTTGCGAATAGCGGCGGCATAAAAAGTTTTGAATGGACTGATATCTTCTACCGGAAAATCGGTGCCCAATGGAATCCAGCCATTTTGTGCCAACAATTGTTTGTAGGCATAGGCACCCTTTATTCTTTCTTTGCCTAAACGGTCAACAGCCCAATACATATCAGAAGTAGCATGCGTAGGTTGCACGGATGGAACGATATTGTTGTCTCCAAAGAGACTAAAGTCTTTTATATTCAATACCTGAGCATGCTCAATCCTCCAGCGGAGATCGTTTTTCCCTTTCAGGTATTTTGCATAGGTGTTTGGCATTACACGATTACCACTATCTCCAATGGCATGGGTACACATTTGAAAACCATGCTGATAAATTTTTGCTGCTATCTCATCAAAGTGCGCTATTTTACTCAATAAGAACCCATGACTTTCCGGCTTATCCTGGTAAGGCTCAATTAAACAGGCTCCTCTTGATCCCAATGCACCGTCCACGTACACTTTAAAAGAACGCACATTTAACCGATCCGTTTTAATCATGCCTCGTTTAAAGATCGCATCGTAGTTATTACCACGATCGCTCAGCATAACATACAAACGGATTTTCAACTGGTTTGACTTTTGCAAAGCTTCAATCATTTCCACATCAGCATACTGCAAGCCACAATCATCGATGGTGGTTAAACCTACAGCAAAACATTTTGCCTGCGCATTGAGCAAGGCATCTCTTTTTGTAGCTTTGTTTCATCTGGCACCCTTGCACTTACCAAACCGATGGCATTATCGATGAATATGCCGGTTAATTTTCCATCTTTGGTTTCCACCTCCCCGCCAGTTAATTTAATACCCGGCTGGATCCCCCTGGTTGCCTTTCCGTTGGCGATGGCTGCATGCCCGTCTACCCTTGTCAATAAAACCGGCCGATCAGGAAACAACTCGTCTAATTTTTCACTGTTGGGAAATTGCTTCGTTGACCAATCATTCTGGTCCCAGCCCCTGCCCAATAGCCAGCCTTCCCTATGGGTAATGGCATAGGTTTTCAACGTTTCAAGCACTTCCTCCCAACTTTTTGTTCCAGTAAGATCTACTATTTGCAAATCGAGGCCGTAACGCAAAAAATGAGCATGCGCATCAATAAAACCGGGATATATAAATTTCTCTTTTGCATCCAATGTCGCTTTGGCGGAAAATTCATTTTTAAGTTGGGCCGTTGACCCGGTTGCGACTATTTTACCATCAGTTACGACCATGGCTTCCTTCACAGAAAACTGTTCATCGACGGTATAAATTTTGGCATTGTACACCAACAGGTCTGCATCCGCCTTTTGAGATTTTGCTGCGGTGGTCATCAATAAAAAAAAGAACAATAATAATTTATTCATGTGTGTTGCTATTTGTTGGTGCTGGTAATTTTTTACAAAGATGTTGACTGAAATTATGAATCATCTGCAAAACTAAATTTAGATGAATGACCAGTCATTTCAAATTCTTTATTCTGCTTGTGTAGAAACTAATTTTCTTTTTCTGGTCTTTAACGATTAATAATAACGATCGCCGGATTATTTCCCCCTTAAGGGCTTGTCGGAATTTTATAAATGTTTTCATAGGGCGTTATTCCAATATGCTTTTGTATTGCGCCCTGTCAGGGCTTGATGGGCTATGTTAACTATTCATAGGGCGGTGCCATATGCTATAATATTTCGCCCCTTAAGGGCTAGCTCCTCCTTACCTTCAAAGTTGATAACATTCGAACGCTCTTTATTAAAAAAAATATAAAAACTTAAAAAATACAAACATATAAGGGCTTGATGGGCTATGTTAACTATTCATAGGGCGGTGTCCTATGCTATAATATTTCGCCCCTTAAGGCCTAGAATACAGCTATTCCAATATACCTAACCTCCACAAGCCAGAACCAAATAGGCAATAGGCAAATATTGAGTTTTTAATTTTTCCTCCCAAAGCCTTTTCCATGTTATGTTACAGCGTATAGTGAAAAATATCTTGCCAAATCATAAGAAGATTTAAGGGGGTAGATACTAATATATTATACTTTAAGCTGGAAAGTGTTTCCCAAACAAAAGGCTAAAACAACAGTTCAAACGCTCATTTGCATTTCTTTTGTACTAAAATGACAATGCTGCCAAAGTAAATTATTTGTAGAATAAAAATCGTTAACTTAAGTTAATAAAAACAATGAAATGCTTCTTTTTTTAACAAGCCTGTTTCGCATCCGGCTTAAGGATGGTGCCGTGATTCCTAACAACCCCGCTAATTGAACCTGGGGTACACTCTATAATAAATTGGGTCTGTTTTGCAGGAGATTCAAATACCTCTCTTCCGGTGAAGAACTTTTAAAATCATCAAAAGAACGTTGTTTTTTAACCAACCGTTCTTCTGAAAGCATTCAGTAAAGTATTTCAAATTTCGGAAAATTTTCAAAGATTTCCACTTACGTACCACGACTAGAAACAGTAATACTTGAATCTTCCACACAAGAAATATAAAACCCAGAGGGTTGTTAACTAAAAACACAGTTCTGCTTAATACCATCCATCTCAATATAGAATTCAGTTGCTTCTTCTTCACCATCCACCATATAAAATGTACTGATACACCCTTTTAAAAAAAATAACTGTTAGTAGAATTCTGTCCTTTTTTAAATAAAATTGTTCCTTATTTAAAAGTGCGAAAAATGTCTAAAGACCGCATTGTTCTCTTTTCATCTTCTGATAAAAAAAATGTATTCTGAAATGAAATCAAAAAGTATATTTTCCATCATTATTAATTTGTTGGTTGGTCTGTTTATGTCTTTATGCTTTTATGAATGAACACCCGCTTGCGCCTCATTCGATTTCTCCCAACAATTGCCATTTTTTTAGTCCGCCAAATAGAAATAAAAGCCCAACACTCAAAGCTACTAATGAGTATATTGTTTCCGTTGTAGAGTCTGTACCTTGCATGTTGTCGACTACCAATTCTCCCACCCCCCTCAGCATATAGATTCCTGCAATTAGGAATATTATTATTTTTAGAAAAGGTAATTTTCTAAATTTATTGGCCGCTGAAAGCCCGTACAACCCGAAAATGAAAAATACGATTGATACAAGAACCGTCAATAAATATGGTAATGAAAAATGTATTTCATCTAGTCTTGCCATTTCCTTTCCGATGCCTGTTACTTCAAACATTTGGTCTGCCCATAGAAGCCCTACCATATGTGCAACCGCAATAATTATGTTTATATATCCACCAATTCGAAGCATAAAAGGCAGTTAAATTGTTCCGTAATAAATCAGTCCGCTAATGATAAATAGAAGTATCCATTGCCCAAGTTTAAAATAATTTTTCGGGAACTGTTTTGAGATTAAAATTGTGAAAGCCCAGGCAATTGAGTAGCCTAAAAAGTAACTACTTAATATTTGCAATAAGGTTTTTTCGTTGTCGAAAACGTCCGTAAAGTTTATGAGTGCAAGCCCAATGCTTGCAAATAGCAGGTCAAACGAAATCCAGTGCCAACCACAGCGGGCCATTGTCCATTTTTCTTTTTTGATTGCGCAATTGTCCGTACCATTAGTTGGCTGAATTATTTTTAGTTCTTTGTCTCCAATAAATGTATGAATGAAGAAGGCTAACAGGGTTAAGATGTTTGCTATTAAAACTGGTATGTTCATATTGTCGATGTTTCGTTTTTACTTCCCTTTGTCATTTTCCAATTAGTATGTTATAAGCTGGCGGAATTTTCACTCCCTCAAAATGGTTTGTAAGTCCATAAAATATTGTAATCGTCAGGCAAATTCCGCCTACTAAAATGGCTTTTGACTGTCCATTTGGTGTAAACCCGAAAATGACATGTTGCATTTTCTTGTTATGGATAGCGGCAATGTGTCCAAAGAAGGACATAATTGCAATCGCATAGTATGGTATAAAAAATAAATTGAAAGGAAAAGAGTTTAGTCCCGCCACGCCAAAGTAAAAGTTTGTGTCAAGGTGCAAAAATAGTCGGCCTCCTAAAACAGCGCCCAAATGTATAACGAAGAAAATTGCTAAATATAGTCCCGTCCAAATATGTAATTTTTCAAAGTTTGAAATGGCCGTTTTTCTACTAATCCTGAAAAGTTTAAGTCCCGAAAATATTTGAACAAATACAGCACTCAACAAAATTGATTCAACAAAATTATTACGATAAAAAAGTCTGAACGAGTTCATCATTTCAATGTGCTTGTCTGCACCGAAAATGCTACAAACATGGTTGATTAAATGAAGGCTGACAAATACAGTAATTGTTATCCCTGATAGGTAATGAAGTCGTTTCATTCACACGATTTGTGCAAATATCTTTAATGGCAAACAGATTCCATTTGATATAAATCAAATTCGGTTTTTAGGATTGCGAATTCTGCTTAAAGTCTCAAGTGTTATACCCAGATAGGAAGCGATGTGCATTAATGGAACTCTTTGTGTAATGTCGGGTCGGATATTAAGTAGATTTTCATACTTCTGCCTTGCTGGTTCAAACTGGATTGAAAAAATCCGCTTACTTAAAGCCAACATGGTTTTGGTGGCGATAATTCTGAGTAGTCTGTCAAAGTCGTGGTATTGATCTGCTAATTGAAAAATATCCTCCCGGGATATTTCTAAAAAAGTAGTCGGTTCAAGCAGTTCTATAAAATGAGGGCTTGGGATATTTTCAAAGAAGCTATTGATTGAATTTATAAAGTCGTTTTCAAACGCAAACCAGTCTGTAATATCTTTTCCATCTTTGATGTAGTATGCTCTTGCACAGCCTTTAATTATGAAATAAGATTTATCGGCATACTGTCCTTCATTAACTATTAAAGTTGATTTGCCTTTTGTAAAACATTTCGATAATTGGATAAAATCGGCCATACAATTATCAGTCAGTTTCGAATAAGTCTGGCTGATGTTTTGTATAGCGTGTTCTATATTTAACGGGTCTTGCATAATGACGTTCATTCGGACTATATGAAAAGATTTAATAACAAATGGCAGGACAGTTTTCCTAAGTCAGTACAAAACCTGAAGAAAATTCTTACCGTCCTAATATCGATTGTTCTGTAGCCAATCAGCAGCTAACTTATTTAGATCCTGGAACAAGTTCAAGACACTTACTTTTTATATATGGTTTGCGAAGGCTGAAGAATTTGAACACAAATATATCCAGCACCTGGATTAAAAAAAAATTCTCAATACATCATGTTAGCGTCAAAACCACAATTTTGCCCATCCCACCTAAGATTGACATTATTTCGTCAACTTCAACTTTAATTCCTCTGCTTTTGTTCGCCCTGCTTTATAGTCAGGATCGAGACTGATGGCTTTATCAAGGTAGTCTATCGCCTGGCTTCTATATTTTTTGTTTTGATATTGCTTAGCCCATGCCCAATAAGTGAAACTCATAATTTTCCAATTAGCAAAGTCTGGATTTTTTTCTTGCTTATTAATGATGGATTTAAAATCTTGTTTGGCAAACCTACGTTTTGAAAAGAACAACCAAGGCAGGTTTTCTGCTACACTTCCCCGCAAAAACTCAGGTAAATAACTAATGCCTGCATACTTTTCTACAGCGTCGCCAAATAAGGAAAATGCTTTTCTGAGTAATTTCAATTTCTTTGTTTCGGCCCCTACTAATGATAATGCAGATGCTCTGTAAGAAGCGATAAAAGGCATTAACTCCCGGGTAGTTGATGGGGAGTTAAACAAATCGCTTAACTGGTCAAAGCTCTTTTTAGCATAACCTTTGTATTCAGTTTTAGAGAAAAAAGACAGGTTTAATGCTGTTTCGTGGTAAATTATTCCAAGGCGTACTTTGTTCATTTCGTTTGGTTCTTGCTGAACCTGTTGTTCTACCTCTTTGAGTTTTACTTTCAATTCGACCGTATCAATCATTTCCATTACATCGTCTAACTGATGTTCAACCGTTTTAACTTTTGAAAAATCTAACTCCTGGGCTGTTAAGCTGTTGGTAATTGCCATTGCAGTAATAATTAAAGTGAATAATTTGTATCTCATTTTCTATTTTTTTAAATGAAACACAAAGGTGCAATGCCAATAAGCCTGTAAACGTTGACTTAGGGTAAGACTTTTGATTTTTGAAAAATTCTACTTCTGATCCTACTCAAACTTTCCGGACTTACGCCTAAAAAGTTAGCGATATATTTTTGGGGTACCCGCTGAAATAAGTCGGGTTGTTTTTTAATTAAATTTTGAAATCTTTCTTCTGGTTTGTCTGACGAAAAGGACATTGCAATATCAGTAGCTCTTATTGCAACTTGTTCGGCCATCATTCGTCCAAAGGTTTCGTATTTGCTGCACTCCTGGTAAAGTTTAAGAAGATTTTGCTTCCGGATTAAGAAAACAGTGGTGTTCTCCATTGCCTGTAAATTCATTTTTCCAACAGTATTGTACGTGAAACTTTGGAAGTCAGTTACCCAGGTGTTGTCAAAAGAGATGTCGCAGGTTTTTTCTACTCCGTCTTTTATGTGAAAGTGCCGGATAGTGCCTGCTGCAATGAAGGCAATGAAATTACATATCTTATTATCCTGAAGTAAAAATTCCTTTTTCTTCAAAGTCTTTTCTTCAAAATAGGTATCAATAAGTTCAAGCTCCGTCTCTAAAAGTGGAACTGTTTGGCTGCAATATTTTTTTAGTGGATCGTACATAATAATACTATATCAGTTAAAAATAGTACAACAGATTTGATTAATAACCGGTTATTTTCATTTCTAAACCTTTCTTGGCTTTGTTAACAGCATCACTTAATTTAGAAATCGTACTAAACTTTTCCATTGAACCGGCAAACGGAACATTTTTTACCAGTATCAATAAAGTTTTCCAGTAACAGGCGAGTCCGGAATAAACTGTAACCAATAAGGATGCTATTATTCATTAAAAAATAATTTTTATAAAATAGGGGTAAACGGTAACTGAGTTGTTATATTAAAAAAATAATTTTGCCTGCATCTATTTTAATAGCAAATCCATACAGGACAAAAAGAATGGAACCTGAGCAAACAGCCATCTTATCGCTACTGCCACAAAGGGACGAAGCAACCTTTGAACAGCTATTTAAATCGCATTTTAAGCGGCTGCATTGCTATGCAATTACGATACTAAAAGACGAAACAGAGGCAGAAGAAATAGTGCAACAGGTTTTTTATAAACTTTGGGAGCGAAACCAGCTTCAATCATTCACCGGATCATTGAATGCTTATTTATACCGGGCGGTACACAATGAAAGTCTCAATTTTTTAAAGCATCAGCAAGTACGAACCAATCACCAGTTACATGTAGCTTACAGCATGAAACAGCAAACAGACGATAGCGATAAAAAAGTAGCGGCTGCGGAGCTTGAGAAGCACATTCAAAAAGCTTTGAACGAACTGCCGGAGCAATGTCGCACTATCTTTCAACTGAGTCGTTTTGATGAATTGAAATACCTGGAAATTGCAGACAAACTTGGGTTATCTGTAAAAACGGTGGAGAATCAAATGGGGAAGGCTTTGAAACTAATGCGGATTAAACTGGTTCATTTTTTGAAATTTTTACTTTTATTTTTTCACCTTTAACGCCACTAAACTGGAACAGGAATTCAACGATATGACTGATGAGCTGCTGGTAAAATACCTGTTGGGCGAAACCTCCGATGCAGAAGGTAAAACGGTGCAGCAATGGATTCACGAAGCGGAAGCCAATCGTACCTATTACGAGCAGTTTAAACAGATCTGGGATGCCAGCGGCGAACTTGTTGTTAAATCTGCCGTGGATGAAAACGAAGCCTGGAAAAGGTTCCAGAATCGTGTGGCAAATGGGGGGAAGGTGAAACCAGCACCAGCAAAGCAGTATTTCTTATGGACGAAAATTGCAGCTTCTATATTACTGTTGGTAGGTATTTCAGCCGTACTGTATTTTGTTACTAACAGACAGTCTGCCAATAAAACAATCATTGCGCAAACCGGACAGCAGGTTTTAACAGATACTTTATCTGATGGCTCGCAGGTAACATTAAATAGAAATTCTTCCATCACGTATCAAAATAACTTTACCGATACAATCAGAGCTGTTGCATTAAAAGGAGAGGCATTCTTTAAAGTAACGCCTAACAAGAAGCAGCCTTTTGTAATAACTGTAAATGACATAACGGTGAGAGTAGTAGGCACCTCATTTAATATAAGAAGTGAAAATAAAAGTACTGAAATTGTAGTGGAGACAGGAGTAGTACAGATAATAAACAGGGGTAAAACTACGCTTTTGAAAGCCGGAGAAAAATTATTGCTAAAAGCCGGTAGCAACTCAGCAGAAAAGGAGGTGGTGAGTGATCAGTTGTATAATTATTACCGTACGCATCAGTTTGTTTGTGATGAAACCCCTTTGTGGAAATTGGTTGATGTATTGAATGAAGCCTATGATTCCGATATCCGCATTGGTAAAGATCAATTGAAGAACCTGGCAATTACCACTACTTTCAATAATGAATCGCTTGATAAAATATTGGAAATTATTCACCTCACATTTGATATCACCGTTAGCCGGAAAGACGGACAGATTACCTTACAATAATTATTTTTTAGTGATGACACATTTTAGCCGCCTCGTCTTTTTTCTATGCATACTAACCACTGGAATAGCAAATGGACAAACGGTGCTATCAAAAAAAATTACGATTGAAATAAGCCAACAGCGGGTGGAAGATGTGTTGGAAATATTAAGTAATAAAGGCAATTTTTATTTTTCATATAATTCCAACATTATTAAAAGAGACAGCCTGGTCAACTTTAAAGCCAGCAATAAAACCGTAAAGGAAATTCTTTTCCTTTTGTTTAACAACACATACGAGTTTAAAGAGAGTGGCAATTATATAATTATTCGCAAAGCGCCTATCAGACTTACATTGGTAACGAATAAAGCAGTTACTACAGAAAAGATTTATTCGGTAAGTGGTTATGTGTACGACGACCAATCAGGCGCAGCCATCAATGAGGCAAGCATTTATGAAAAGCGATTATTGTATTCGGCGCTTACCAACAACGATGGCTTTTTTAAGTTGAAATTAAAAAGTTCTAAAGCAAGCGTGATGGAGCTTACGGTAAGCAAAGAGTTTTATGAAGATACCACGATAGCCATAACACCCCGTTATAATCAGCAGCTAACCATTACCATGATGCCGGAGGAAAAGCCGGCGGATGTTGTAGTGATCAGTCCGCAGGATTATTTGGCTGCCGATTCAATCGTTGAAATTACGGACACCATCAATAATATTCCACAGCCGTTGAAAAGGGATAGTTTAAAAATTGAAAAAACCAGGTGGGCAAAACTGTTACTGAGTGGAAAGCAAAAAGTGCAGAGCCTTAATCTTAATAAATACTTCACCACCCGTCCTTACCAGGTATCGTTTACGCCTGCGTTGGGCACGCATGGTAAAATGTCGTCGCAGGTAGTCAATAATTTTTCGCTGAATATAATAGGCGGTTATACGGCAGGTACAAATGGGGTGGAGCTTGGTGGTGTTTTTAACATTGATAAAAAGGCAGTGAAATATGTGCAGGCTGCCGGTGTTTTTAATGCAGTTGGCGGTGCAGTAAACGGAGTGCAACTGGCGGGTGTTAGTAATCTTGTGCTTGACAGCGTTAAAGGATTACAGGCTGCCGGCGTTAACAATCATGTGAAGGGTAATATGCAAGGATTGCAACTGGCAGGTGTTTACAACCATGTAACAAAAAATGTATCTGGAATTCAGGCGGCAGGTGTTGCTAATTTTGTAGGACTTCAAACGACTGGTTTGCAAATGGCTGGTGTTGCAAACTTTAATCGAAAGGAGATGAAAGGTGTGCAGATTGCAGGAGTTGTCAATTACACAAAAAAGCTAACTGGTCTGCAAATTGGTCTTATAAATATTGCCGATAGTTCTTCAGGTTATAGCATTGGCCTGATTAATATTGTATTAAATGGTTATCATAAACTAAGCTTTTCTGCCAATGAGGTGGTAAATACAAACCTGACTTTTAAGACCGGTAATTCGAAATTGTATAGTATCCTTCAGGTTGGTGTTAACATCAATGACAGCAATAAAATTTATACATATGGTTATGGCCTTGGTAGCGAGTTACCACTTAATAAAAAGAAAACGATTGCCATCAATCCAGAATTGAGTAGCCAGTATCTATACCTTGGTTCCTTCAATTATACCAATATTTTAAACAGGGTAAATCTGAATTTAACGGTAAAGCTTGGCCGCTATATTTCTATTTACGCCGGGCCATCGTACTCGGTTTATTTCTCCGATCAGAAGACTGCTTTTGCCGGCTACCGTTTTCCCATTCCGGCCGGCGGATATAATACCCACCAATTTAGCAATAAGGTAACCGGCTGGTTGGGCTGGAATGCCGGCATTCAACTATTCTAAGTATTTATTACACTGTAAAATATTTCGGGGTATTTAAAATTGTAGCAGCTCAATAGCCGGTTGCCAACCTTTTTTAATGTGTTTTTATCAGAAAAGAACCTGCACAAGGTTGGCAACCCTTCCGACAATTTTAAATGCAACCAATGTTTCTTTATTCGGATAAAAACGAAAAGGCAATTTGGTTTGTCTTGCTGCCCTATGCTCAATATTGTAATAAAAGTACAAGAGCCGATAGCTATCGGCTGTAACGCCACTATAGCTTCAAAGTAGTAATACAGTTTGGTCCATGATTACCTATAGAGTTCCAAATATTGTTCTCATTAATAAATGACTTTCTAATCCTGTGATGCTGCCGTTTCGGAAAGAGATGTGGCAGGGTGCGTTCCTCAGCGATGGTCTTGTTTCAAAATAAATCACAGATCAATAGTTCTAAATATTTGTTAACGCATAGGGGTAATGCTTTCTTTAGTTGTTATACGCTAAAAGCATTCATCAACACAAAAGAATAAAAAATGAAGATTATTTTTGCCCTCGTTTTAAGCCTTTTCTACAACGCATCAAAGGCGCAATTTACACAGCAAATAAGGGGTACCATTACCGACCAGATACTACAGAAGCCATTGGCTGGCGCAACAGTAAATATTGAAGCCCTTGGTAAATCAGCAACTACAGATGATGGAGGTACTTTTCGTTTTACGGGCGTTCCCGTTGGGCAGCATCGCCTCACAATTAGTTTTACTGGCTATAAAGAAATGGTGCTGGATAACATAGTTGTAAACTCTGGTAAAGAAACAGTGATCAATGGTTCGCTGGATGCACTTGTAAAAACCGAAACCGAAGTTCGCCTGAAAGTAAACAGCAAAAAGAATAAGCCCCTCAATGATTTGAGCCTGGTAAGTGCAAGAGCTTTCACCGTTGAAGAAACACAGAAGTATGCAGCCGCAGTGAATGATCCACTTCGCATGGCCACGTCCTTTGCCGGAGTGGTTGCTGCAGATGATGGCAACAACAGCATTGTTATCCGTGGCAATTCACCAAATGGTCTGTTGTGGAAAATGGAAGGAATGGACATCCCTAACCCGAATCATTTTGGCACGCCTGGTAATAGTGGTGGCGGTATTTCCATTCTCAGCTCCCAGTTACTTTCCAACTCCGATTTTATTACCGCGGCATTTGCTGCGGAATACGGCAATGCTTTAAGCGGAGTATTTGATATAAAATTGCGTAGAGGAAACAATGAGAAAAAAGAATACACTTTTCAAGCGGGTGTGCTGGGCTTGAATGCGGCGGCAGAAGGGCCTTTTTCAAAAAATTATAAAGGCTCCTACCTTATCAACTACCGCTATTCTACACTTTCATTATTGAGTAAAATGAAAGTGGTGCCAGACAATGGCGCTACAAATTTTCAGGACCTTGCGTATAATTTCTATTTGCCTACAAAAAGATTGGGCACTTTTACCATCTTCGGTTTTGGCGGCTTGAGTGACCAAAATTTTAATGCTAAAAAAGATTCTACCAAATGGGAAACAACGGACGATCGCTATTCTTTTAAATTTTTATCAAACACCGGAATGACTGGCTTAACGCATTCCATTTTCCTGGGAAATAAATTAAATATCAAATCAGCCATTGGTATTTCGCAGACCAATATTGGTTTTGATGAGAACTTTTTGGAAGATAATTACAGTTCCTCAAGATCTTACCTTGATAAATACAGAACACGAAAATGGAATTTTAATTCAACGCTGAATTATAAATTCAGTAACCGGCTTAGTTTGCGAAGTGGCTTTATGGTTAACCTGATGCACTATGATTTTTACCAGATTTCAAGACTGCACCAAAGCACACCCTTGCGTGAGTTATTGAATACATCGGGTAACACATCTACCCAGCAGGCTTTTGCCCAATGGCAATACAAACCTTCAGATAATATCAGCATCACAGGCGGACTACACTATTTGCATTTGCAGCACAACAAGAGCTCATCGCTTGAACCCAGGTTTGCAGCAAAATGGAATATCAACCACAAAAGTAGTCTTGCGATTGGTTACGGCTTGCACAGCCAACTGCAAACGCTCAATGTATATTTTGCACAACAGAAACAGCCGGATGAAACGGTTGTAATGCCCAACAGAAATCTTGACCTTACAAAGGCGCATCATTATGTAGTTTCTTATGGGTATAGGCTGGCTAAAAATTTACAGGTTAAAACGGAGTTGTATTATCAACAGCTATTTAAAGTGCCGGTAAGTATTTATGATACCAGCTCGTTATCTACTTTAAATATTCAGAACGAATATTTTACCGATCCGCTTACCAACAAAGGCAAAGGAAAAAACTATGGCGTAGAAATTTCGCTGGAGCGTTACCTGCAAAATAACTTTTATCTCACATTAAGCAATTCGATTTACCAGTCTAAGTATACTGCCCTTGATGGGGTGGAAAGAAACACCCGATTTAATGGCAACTACATCGTTACGTTCATAGCCGGAAAGGATTTTGTAAACCAGCGAAAGGCAAAAACATTTGGTATAAATATCAAGACAATTAATGCCGGTGGACTTCGAAACACACCAATCGATTTCGCCGCATCGCAGCAGGCAGGCTATTCTGTCTTTAGAGAAAAAGAAGCATACAGTTTGCAAAACCCTGCTTATTTCCGAACCGATCTCCGGGTGAGCATCAAATGGAATCGTAAAAATTTCACCAGTACCTTATCCTTGGATATCCAAAATATTTCAAACCGCCTGAATGTATTTAGCCAGGGATATGATGATGAAAAAAATGAAATCGTCACCTATTACCAAACTGGCTTAATACCGATACTGAATTACAAAATTGAATTTTAGCAGCTTAAATAAAATAAAAAAATCATGAAAAAATTAATCGTTATGTTAGCAGCAGCAGCAGCTCTATTTATGTTTCCGTCCTGCAAAAAAATTTCGGGCGAAGGACCTTTACAATCCGAACTACGCTCTGTTGGAAATTTCTCCGGTGTAAGTATTGGCGTATGTGGCCGTATCAGGTACACCATTGCCCCCGACTACAAAGTGGAAATTATCGCCCAAAGAAATATCCTCGATGTAATACAAACATCTAAAGTAAACGGACACCTTGACATCAGTTCAAAAACCGGCGTTATTATCAAGCGGGGTACAGATATTGAAATAAACATCCAGGCACCTGAAGCAGCCTACTTGCACATGAGCGGTTCTGCCACCATGAAGGTAAGTGGCAACATTGTTCAATCCAATATCGATATAAGCGTGAGTGGGTCGGGTAGCATTCTTGTAGACCAGATAACCATCGAAAATAAGATGGATGCATCTGTAAGTGGTTCTGGAAATATTACGGTAACGGAAGGTAAAGTTGCCAAAGAAGACATTGATATCAGTGGTAGTGGTAGCATAAACTTGACTGGTGTTAGTGCAGATAGAGCTGTTGTAAACATAAGCGGCTCAGGCAATACCCGTCTCAAGGTAAGTCAGTCGCTCAATGCTTCCATTAGCGGCAGTGGCTCAGTTTACTATTTTGGCAATCCGCAGGTAAGCGCACATATATCCGGCTCGGGAAAAGTAGTGCCCCAGTAAAAATTATAAAAGAAAGCGACTGTATAAAACATCGGTATTTAAACACCTTAACCGGTTGGTTTGAAAGTGTACAAAATAATACAACAAGAAAACTTTCAAGTGTCAAATTAACTTGACAATCGTTTAGGTGCAGCAATATACCAGCGGTTGCCACTTCATTATTGATGTATGCAACCCTCTCAGAAAAAGTTAAATCAATTGAATAAAAAATCTCTTCAACAATTAAAACAAACAATATGAAAATCAGTTATCAAAAAAGAAAACACCTGATTCTGATCGCATTATTTATATGCTCAGGAATTACATCCTTTACTCAGGATTTACCATTACAGAAAAAAGGCCGTGTTTTGTACACGGGTTTTGTAAATGTCGTTCCGGATAAATTTAAGTTTCCACTTATCGGATTTATTAATGTAGCACAGGGCTCACAAAAAAATTTGCACCTCGGATTTATCAATACTACCAGTAATGATTTTTCAGGTGCTCAAATAAGTTTTCTAAATGTTACAGGTGGAAATACGGAAGGCGTACAGGTAGGTTTTGTAAATAAAACCAAGACGTTAAAGGGATTACAATTGGGCTTTTTCAACTATGCAGAATCTGTTGAAAAAGGTGTTCCTATTGGCTTTTTCTCTTTTGTAAAAAATGGCGGCTACAGAGCTGTGAAAGTAAGCATGAACGAAATGTACCCAATTAATCTGTCCTTTGATGTTGGCGTTAAGAAATTATATACTACCATCGTAGCTTCTTACAACGGCGAATTAAAAAAGAAATTTGCATTGGGTTATGGTATTGGTAGTATCATTGATATTTACAGAAATGTCTATTTTAACCCGGAAGCCATTATACAGTCAACTGATGTGAATAATATTAGTAACAATAGAATACTAAGCCTTCGCCCGCAGGTGGGAATGAAACTCTTCTCCAATATTGACATCCTTTGGGGGCCCTCACTGGTTTGGCAAAATGCGGAAGGTCAAGCTGCTTTAAACAAACCCTTCTACTCTCTTTTTAAAAACGCTCCGGATAATAAGAACAACTTAATCGGAGGCGCTAATATCTCCCTAAAACTTCACCTCAGTAAACGAGTGCCAAACAAAAGTTATTTTAGCGCCTGGTAAAATATGTTTGAATAAAATGGCTAAAGACCTCACCCCCACCGCTCTAACATGGAGAAGGGGGTGCGGTACTTGAAACAGACACTCTTTGTGTAATTTAAAAATCTTAATTGGTATTGGATAAATTAAATGTAGTTATGCCAACGGCTAATTCTAAGTGATACCATTTAATTTTCAAAAGATCATAGAAAGTGATAGATCGCTCAATTTTTACTGTGGTGTTTCTATCTTCTTTATTTCAGCAATAATAATGTTTACATCCGCTTCATTTGTTCGCCAATTTACAAAAGATGCCCGGATACCTTTTTTGCCATTGTAGAAAGTAGGTGTCATAAATACTTTGCCGGTGTTATTTAATTGCGTTAAAAATGCCGGCACCTTTTCCTGATTTTCATCTCCGGATAAAGTGAAACAAACATTGTTTAGTCTAACAGGTGCTAACAATTCAAAGCTTTTATTGTCTTCAATAAATTGTCCAAAAAGCTGCGCCATTTCAACTGAATTTTCAACTATTTCCTGATATCCTTTTTTACCATAAGCAACCAGTGAAAACCAAACCGGTAAGGCTTTTAATCGTCTTGAATTTTCGGGTAAGAAGTTCAAATAACTAAAATTCTCAAGTGGGTCACCTAAATAGGGTGCGTTCGAATTTTGAAACGTTTCCATTTGCAAGATCTTATGCTTTTCTTTCACAAGAAAAACTGCGCTTTCGTAAGGTACATTTAACCATTTGTGACAGTCAACAGTGATACTATCGGCAATTTCCCAACCATACATTAAGTGTTTATATTTTGGAGAACAAACAGCAAAAGCACCAAAAGCACCGTCGATATGCCACCAGCAATTATGTTTTTCTTTGAGTTTTGCGATTGCTTTAAAATCGTCAAAATCAACCGTATTTACTGTGCCGGC
Organism: Ferruginibacter sp.; assembly: GCA_041740215.1. Taxonomy (GTDB): domain Bacteria; phylum Bacteroidota; class Bacteroidia; order Chitinophagales; family Chitinophagaceae; genus Ferruginibacter. The sequence goes on along the minus strand of JBGSMI010000365.1, from coordinate 20,366 downwards.
ACTTGTAATCAAAATAAACGGATGTCCATTAAGTGCCTTGATTTTATGTTCTAATTCCTCAATATCTATCGTTTCTCTATTGCCTACTGTAACTTTTATTTTTAACATATTTGCACTACCGATCCCTAACATTGATAAGGATTTTATGGCAGAAGAATGTGGTAATGCGGAGAGGATATTTATTCTTTCAGTTACACCGTCCCTGGCAAAATCTTTACCAATTGCTTTTCCATACCATTGTCTTGCAACAGCAAGGCAAGTGAAATTTGACATTGTTGCACCCGTTACAAATCCACCTAAATAATCATTTGGTAATTCAAAAAGGTCTAAAAGTAGTTTTATGGTTTCTACTTCTATAATTGCTGAAACATCTCCCTGCCCTATTGTTGATTGTGTGTTTTGGTCATAAACTGTCGTTAGCCAGTCGCCCATTATTGATGCAGGTGTTGAGCCACCTGTAACAAAACCCAAATATCTTGAGCCAGTTGAAGCAACTATAAATTTCTCAAATCTTTCATTAAATAACTGCAAAGTATTTTGTCCACCAAGCCCTGTTTCATTTAGTTCCGGATGTTCACTATAAGTAATGTCAGTTGAAGTTGGACGTTCGCCAATATTTTTCAAAAAATCAAGTCCCTGAGCTTTTACAATTTCAAGTAAAGTATCAAGGTTTGTTAAATCATTTTTTAGTTGTTTGTTCATTGCTATTATTTTTGGTAGCAGTAAAACGCAATTATCAATCTTTATTCCGCAACCAAAAATAGGCCAAACAGCTAAAACCCCCGTCACAAAAAAGTTTCAGGGGTTTAGCAGCCTTATTGTTTATTCACTTGGCTAAGCGATTACACAAAACATAACACGATAAAACATTAAAACCTAAAAGTAAGGTTTGGCAGATTGACGATACCAGTTGCTTTCACAACTGCAGGTGTTCCATTTACAACTGCTGTGCCACCAGAAAATATTTTGACGGTTACAGTTTGCCCCGGTATACCAAAATTAGGAAGGTCTGTGTCACCACCTATACCAATACCTGCAACTGTGTTATTGTAGGTAATTTCTTTGGTCCAGGGTAAAGAATTAATGGTCGCAGATTCTAATCCACCGCTGGAGGTGGTATATGCAACCAAAAGCTTACCTGTGTAGTTTCCCGTAATTTCATATTTGACCAATCGCTTTGATTGACCGCCACCAGTATCATCCTTATCTTTTTTACACGCATTTAGCATAAACAATATGCTGATAATAGCAGCAGATAAGAGAAGGTTTTTAGTTTTCATTTTTATTTATTTTTATAGTTAAGAAAATAATTCAATTGATCAATATCCAACTTTAAGAAAGGTATTGATATTTTATTCTTTGCATTGTTGTTCATTATTGTCAATACAATCTTTTTTGTGTTGGCAACCGAAACTATTTTTTAGCTCCATAGTTTATAGTGAGCACTCCTGCTTGTATATTATCAAACATTTGGTAGCAGAGAATACATAGTTCCTGCCAGAATTTTAAAGTGATTTAACATCAAAAAATATCTGATTACTTATAAAAAACATACCATAAAGAAGGATCCTGCTAAAAAACGACTTGCCCATTTTAGTTTCATTTTGCAAATGAGTCGTGAATAACACTTGCACGATCCCGGATACAGACAAAGACAATTTATTATCTGTAAGATTGTATTTTCTTAAAATGGAAATGTCACAGGCGCTGATGTTCCACTAGGAGTATTAAAATCAAGTTCATTTAAAGGAACATCCCAATAATCCATATAGTTATACAAAATAGTGGCATTGTTGTCAATTACTCCACCCGGTCCTACAACAACAGAACCCGCTCGTGCACAATCCTTACAAGCAAAACCAAATCTGCGATAATCATAGAAAGGTGTATTCTTTAGAAATAAACCAATTCTTCTTTCCCGATATAACTCATCCTTTGCCTGCGATAAATTTAAGCCCGTACCCGCAACAGATGGCAATAAAGCATTTTGGTAAACTCTCACAGCATCAATTAACAATAAGCCCTCTTCGATAGAACCAGTACGAATAAGTGCTTCGGCTCTGGTAAGCGCATTTTCTTCATAGGTGCAACCCATAGGTAGTTCTGCCAGTCCCGTTGTTTGAGAAACATAATCTCCTCCGGCGCTAATATCTTTTAATGCCCACCTTGTTCCATATTGAAACCCACGCCCGCTATTATTAACTACTGTTGTAGCTCTTTGAACCACATTCCTTGTTCTTCTCTCATCCCCAGGCTTAAACTCCTGCACCCATCTCTCTGTTAGAAACTCCCAGGCATTCGATAATACCCTCCATGGAGTCCAGGGTCCATTTGCATTCGGCACAATTGAATTCGCATCTGCTGAGCGCATTGTTAAAATTTTATCGGCAGGCAATAATCCATCCTGTGTTAGGGCAAGGATGCTGTTCCACTCAGCCGCCGTCAATTCATCCACTTTCTTATTCACAAGAATATTTCTTGCTTTATAGGTATTGATGTGTCTTCTCCACTCAGCAATCGAAAAAACTCCACCTTTCCCTACTTTTGTCATCGTGGGTATAAACCGGTCTAGTGTAGTCGTGTAAGCTCCTGCATCTGTCACTTCAGCAAGTGCAGCAATACATTTATCGAAGTTACTGGTAGCCTCTGCTAATATTTGCTGCCTGCTTTTAAATTCATTGTTACTTTCATTTAATTGGTCTGTAATAATACCCGATACATATAGAGAACCGATTCTGGAATAAGCAAAACCTTTCCACCAATATGCCCAGGCTTTTAGTGTTGCTTTTTTAGAAGTTACGGCTGCTGCCGACCCGCTGAAGGTTAGGGAGGGACTATTTAATTGTTGCAAAATGAGATTGCATTGATTATTTACGAGGTACATAGCCGCCCATTCGTTAAAAAAAACATTATCGTTTCCGAAGGCCCTTGTATTTCTATCTTTTAACTCTTTGCCCTGGGCGCCGCCAATGGGTGGTAGTAATACCGTTGCATTACTCAGAGTAATAGAGGTAGTTTGATTTACCCACCTCCATGAAAAATTACCTACACTTGTCCATACATTTTCTCCCATTGCATTGTGGCAAGTTTGAGCTAACCAAAAGTATTCGTTACCGAACTTAGAATAAACACCCAACCCGGCTCTCAAAATTCCTTCTTCAGTATCCAGAGAAAGGAGGCCTGGAGAATTTGGATTTGGTAAATCCAAACTTTCTTTTGTACACGATGAACCAAAAAGGAGTGCTATTAAAGCAAAATAAAAGACGCTATGTTTGAGTATCATATAATGAGTTTTAGTTTTAATCTTAATTTTTAAAATCCCAGGTTTATGCTAATTTGATAAGTTCTGAAATTAGGAAAACTATATAGATCAACCCCTCTGCGAATAGGGTTATTGAAAGATGCAGATGCTTCGGGATCCATACCACTGTAATTTGTTATGGTGAACAAGTTTCTTGCAGAAAAAGCAATCTTTGCTTCATTCAAATATTTTATTGATTTAATATTTATTGAATGGGTTAACGTAACATCTCTCATTCTTAAAAAGGATCCGTCTTCAACAAAATGTGAATTGGTTCCATTCACTTTATACAAAGAGTTGTAGTAGTTAACATAAGGTTTAGAAACACCTCCAATATTCACGGGAACGTCAAAGTCTTCGCTTAAAGCATTAAAGTAGAGCCATTGCTTTGTTTGGTTGTATATCTCGTTACCATACACCCAGTCTAGCTGAAATGACACTCCAATCTTTTTCCCAATTGTAATGTTATTCAAGAAGGTCATATTGAAATCAGGGTTTGGATCACCGATCTGTTCTTTGTCGGTGGTAAATTCAACTTGTTTTGTAGCCTTATTAACTACATACCCGTTTACTATTTCATAATTTCCTGTAGCTGTTTCTGGTATATATCGTTGTCCTTTCCCATTCGATTCATTTACATTTCTTAAAGGCCGCAATCCAAAAAATGCTCCAACGCTTTCGCCCTCTTTTAATACAAATTCACCTGAGCCACCTCCTCCTATGGCAATTTCCTTACCATTAGAAATCTTATCTACAATAGATGTTGATTTGCCAAAACGTACTCCAAAATCCCATTTAAAATTTTCTTTATTAAGCACATTCGCATCCAGAGAAAATTGGAATCCATCCGATTTTAACGACAATGCATTGGTTAGATAATCTAATGCCCCTGTGGAAGGAGCCACTGATAAAGCCCGGATAACATCATCACTTCTCTTTTTCCAGTAGGTAGCACTCAGCTTAACGGAACTTAAAAAACTGTTTCCAAGTTTAAAGGCTATGTCAGTTCCTATTTCAAACTCTTCAGAAACCTCTACGTTAAGATTAGGATTGTTTGCGCCTGCCTGCACAGCTAAAAAACCACCTGTACCGATATTGCCGCTATTTAATACTATAAAACGATCGTATGCGCCTGGCTGAATACCTGCTTTGCCGTAAGCAGCCCTGAGTTTAAATTCGGACAACTTATCAAGATTGAAAATCTCCGAAATTCTAAGGTAAGCATCGCCCCTTGGAAATGTAAAAGGCTTAGATCCTGTTCCAAAAGCCGAAGAGTAATCTGTTCTGAAACCTGCAGAAACTCCAAAATAATCACCATAATCAAACTTTTGATTTACCAGGTATCCGTAAGTGGCAAATTCTGTGGTAGTTTCTGAACTTGTTTGCGCAGTACCTGTTAAAGTGTATGGCGGGAATGGCGCAAATCCGGTACCATTGGCATTTAAAGACAAAATTCTATTCTTACGATAATCATACGCAAGCTGTGTAGTGGATGAAACCGGAACATTGATATTTAAATCTTTCGCAAAATCTATTTTCAAGAAAGCTGTTAATAATGAATTCTTTAATGTTTGATTGATGTTGTTGTAAAACACTCCTCCGTTTGTTGGACCAATTCCAATTGACGGCGTCAGTGATGTTAACTGGTAACTAATAAAGTCTCTGAAATCATTTACATAGTTATCTATGCTGTATTTGTAATCCAGCTCAAGAATTTTAAAAGGCTTGTAATTCAAATTAAGACTTGGAATAAGTCGTAAATTTTTGGATGAATAATTTCTGAACTGTTGAGAATAGAACGGATTGATGGATGTTTCATTGGCGCTACCAGCCGCTATATAATTCCCGATTGAATCTCTTCTTTTTAAATCCACATATTGGCGTTGGTTAAGGGCTGTACCTAAAGGACTATTAATATTATTTTGCCCGGTGATACCCCCAGTTGTGTTGTCAGTGTAGGCAACCTGCGTGATTGTACGCATGTTGAAATTCTTAAATAATTCCATCCCCATATTGATACTTAGATTAGTCCTTTTATAATCTCCAAATACAATACTTTCCTGATCAAGATGAGAAAGCGTTAGGGCGAAGTCGCTTCTTTCTCTGCCACCGGAAAATGTAACACTGTTGTTTACAGTCATCGCATTGTTAATAAAGACACTGCCAATATTATCAAATGTGTTTTCTACAAATGGTTTATCATTCGTAGCATTTACCAGGCTGGTCGGTTGCTTTGGTAAGGGAAATACGCCGGTAGCGTTATTTGGTGCCAATCTTACACCTGCATTGTTTACAATAAACCCTTGCGCATCCGTATCATAAAAGTGATTTTTTGCAAGACTTAGATTGCCTCTCAACACCTCATCAAAACTCACTGTGTTTCTAAGGTTGATTCTAAGCTTGCCATCCCGTTTTCCTTTTTTAGTAAATATCTGAATAACACCGTTTGCACCTTGTGCACCATAAATGGTTGCAGCGGCCGCACCCTGCACCACCTCTACCCTTTCAACATTGGAAAGATCAATATCTGATAATCTGGAGGAGACATTGGTGCCAGATCCATTTGCAGTTCCATTTGCATTTATCTGCACCCCATCAATCATAATCATCGGCTGTGTGCTTCCTAAAGTATTAATACCCCTAAGCAAAATATTGGCTTGCTGACCTGGCTGACCGGATGTAGAACTAATTTGAGCTCCGGCAACTTTTCCAACCAAAGCCTGAGAAATAGAACCTTGTGAAACTTGTGGAAGATCCTTCGCAGAAATGGACTCAACTGCTATAGCAACTTTCTTTTTGCTGGTGGCGGTACCAACCCCGGTTACAACCACTTCCTGAAGATTGGTTTCAATGGTCTGCAGCTCCGCATTAATTTCACTACGATTGCCAATAGCACGTTCTTCAACCACCATACCAATAGAAGTAAAAATCAGTGTTCGTCCATTTAATGGCGTATTTAAAGTGTATATGCCAGCAGCATTTGTACTGGTACCAACATTGGTACCTTTCACTACTACCGATACATTGGAAATGGGGTTACCCTTGCTATCTGTTACTTTTCCACTGATAGTTCGGTCTTGAGCGGTGATGCTTAGCGTAAATACTAATGCAACCAATAAGGTTAGAATAATTTTTCTCATTGCAAATTTTGGTTTTAATAAAAACTAATATAAAATTGACATGCTGATTCGAATGGCTGATTTTGGTGATTGCGTTATAATCTTTTTCTAAAACCAGCTATCAATACTTAAGCTTTGGTAATCTGTTGTTACGCTAAATTAATAACAAGATGAATTCAATAATTTGATCTAGGTCAAGCTTTTATTTTCGTTTATTTCGGCGCATCGTAGCTGTTGAAAAAAAGCAAGCCACAACAAAGAAAACAAAATTTGAAACCTCCTGACATGCAATCAATTCCAAAAACCTCACATCCTAACTGGAACAATGTCGACTGCCATCACCATAAACTTCGGTTTATAAAAGTGTTCTATATTTTCAAATTTCTATTTTATAAATTGCTATAGTTCTTGAAAGAACCCGGCATATTTAAGCATTAATGCACTCAAAAAAGTGCTATCGGGAAATTGTATTTCCTTATTAAGAAAAAATATTTAATAACAAATTAATTGATGAATCCAGAAATCGTTATTTTGTTATAACTGGTATTCTATTAAATAAAACGCCATCTAACCTGGCTGATGTTATTTCATTAACACAACCTCTCCGTTGCAATGAAAATACATCGTATCGATATTGTTGCTGTACTTCTGTTACTTCACTTAATTTTCCCGACATATTCACCACTGGGAAAAATAATTCATAATCAAACCCAGATGCTATTCCAAAACCGGTACTCCTGGCTGGTTGTATTATAATATTGTCAATTGCATTTGTAATAAGATCTCTAACAACAGTATGATCTGTATTAATACCTTTAATCAGCAATATCGTATCAACAAGTTGGGTAAAGTTTGTATGCTTAACATACTTCCTGAAAATTATTCGACTTGATTCCTGTTCACTAAAATTTTGTATTGTAAAAGAATGTTCGTTGGCCGCATCACAATTAATTGTTTTTTTACAGGAAGACAAAATCAGTAAAACAAGCATCACACCGCAAATCAGCGAGATAGTATCTAATATTTTTTTCATGATTCATAATTTTTGAGTAGGATTTATTTTCAATAAATATTTCGACACAACTATTTACTTGCTCTTTTACACACTAAACTTAAGGCTGGCAAGTCAATTCTTTACTCCATAGCAATGAGTCGTTGTTGCGTTGTGTGTTGTCCTTTACATGATCGTGGTAAATAATTTTGAACTTGCCCGTAAAAGTACCTGCCATCCAATACCTAACCCACTTAAGCGCTTCACGGTGAACTGGTTTAATACCAAAAAAATACTTTTTTGTAAAACTACCATTGCCTGAGAATAAAATTAAATTTTTTCATTTTGCACTGTCTTCCTCCCCTGTCTATCAATCCTTTTTGCATCGCTAACAGACTGGTGTTTTTTTGGTACCATAGTTTATACAAAGCGATCCAGCCACCGTATTAACAGACGGTTTCTAACAACAGTCTGATCACTAAGATTGGCCAACTTCTATCCGACATTTCACGCCATACATAACATTACTATCCTATTTTCTGTCTAGTTCAAAAAAGCAGTTGTTGCTACTACAAAAAAACTGTGACATAAAAGAAATCTCAATGGCTTACTTTATGAAATTCAATTTTAAAATAAGTTTTAAAGGTAGTTAGTGAGATAGCGTCTTTTCGTTAACTTAAGTTAAGAAATTGAATAGTACGTTACTTTTTTATCTACTATCCTTCCTCTTAAACGGCTCAATGATTGTGGCGTTATCCCCAAATAACTTGCAATTTGATTTTGTGGTATGCGTTGTATTAAATCAGGTCTTGTTTTTCGTAAGTTCAAATAACGTTGTTCCGGTGTTGAAATTTTAAACTCATCAAAAGATGTTTGGCTCTTTGTTAAAAGCTGTTCTGAAAGAACGCTGAAGAGGGATTCAAATCTTGGAACTTTTTTAAATAGTTCTTTTTTTGTTGCTGGATTTGTAACCATTAGAATGGATTCTTCCACACAAGAAATGTAATATTTCGAAGGTCGTCCACTGATAATACAGTATGGATTAATAACTTCAAATTCCGTATAAAATGCAGTCGTCCTTTCTTCCCCTTCAACGATATAAAAACTTCTTAAACACCCTTTTAATACAAAATAGCCATTCGTTGAAAGTGCTCCTTCTTCTAAAAGAATCGTCCCTTTTTTAAATGACTTAAAAACGTCCAGATCGCTGATTACTTTTAGTTCTTCATCGGTAAACAACAAAGATTTTGATATAAATTCAAAAATGGTATTTTCACTGCGAACCCTTGTTGATTGTGTCATATTCTTTTTTCTTACTTGCCATCAATGGCCTTAATTTGCAGTTATGCAATGGTGAGAAATTCTATAGTTTTTCTGTCACAGTAACTGTAACCTTCACACTTTATCATCTGGCGTAAAGTATATACTCAGTTATTTTGCTACCGCATCAAAAACCTTTTCATTCATAATTCATTCAGTAAATCATTTATACTTCCAGGTGAATTACAACTGACGCTTAGTAGCTCAATTAATATTATCTAGAAATTGTATAACAGCTTAGGTAATGTGATTTCACCAGTTGAGCTTGCCGTTGCGGCAGATGATTTTACCTCAGCACCATTAACGAATATTTTCAAGGCAACATTTTGCCCTGGCAAACCGGCAATTGAAGATTGGGCACCAATGTCAATTCCTGTTACATTAGGCTGATAAGTCATTTCTTTACTCCAGGGCAGGGAGTCGTTATTTCGTTCCGTGTTGCCGTTTACATTATCATTGTAGATAATTTTGAATTTGCCCGTAAACGTGCCTGTCATCTCATACCTAACCCTTTTAAGCGGTTCACTCGTAACTGGCTTAATACAAGAGAATAGTACAATTGCGAAAACTGGCGGAACGATTACTAATAAGATTATTTTTTTCATATCGATATCTTGATTGATATAATTCACTTGACATCCTATGTTTCTGAATGGTTGCATAAAAAAATAATTTAGCTACAGAATGATACTTAAGGTCTACGAAAATGAGGGCAATCAAATTTTGAAATTAAAGGATGTTGCTTGCCAGACTTACTTATCCCGTGTAATCTATAAATTATACGGAAATGAAATTAGTAACAATGGTTAAGGAAAAATTTGATCTAAGTCAAATTCTCGGTTTACGCTATTATTGCTTAACCGTTCTTTTTGAACAAGCAGATAAAAAGTAGTTGATGAAACTTGAATCTGCTTTATCTTTCGTGGCTATTGCGGCAACAGCATTCGTTCGTACGATTCAGTATTAAAAAAGATAGCATCAATTAACCACTTTTATAAATACGATCAGTAGCAAATTAGTAAAGAATTTTAATGTAGAAAATATATCGCTTTACAAGCAATTCGCTTTTGCCATCTTTGGTTTTACAAATCAATACTTCACCATTCATGAGTAAATCAATCGTAAACTTGTTGGACAAACGATTCGGCAGAAAGAAATAACAGATCCAATATCAATGCCGTTTAGTTTGCAGTTTAGGTGGCGGGTGGAGACTGTCCACGGCTCGTGGCCGCGGTTGGTGTCTCACCAACCACCCTTAACTTTACGGCATTGGATCTAATATAAATATTGTATTACAAAACGAAAGTAATTTGCACAACTAAGTCCTTATAGTCTGGCGTTGAAAATTCCAGACAGGTAATAATCTAATGGCTTCCGCAATACATCGCAATTACCCGAAGTCATATTAATATACCACTCCATTTTCTTTCAAACCGTTAATCATCAGCCAAAATGTTATCGGAAATGCCCCGAAAGCTCCAGGTTGTTTATTTCCAATAATTCATTTACATACTAAAGCAAAGCTTTACTTTATACCTGTAAGCTTTGCCAAAACCCTCTTCTAATCTTAGCACCTCTTTTGTTTTTTTGCTTATCCAAAAACTTTTGTTACTTTAATTCACCTGTTGCTTTATTTAGTAGCTATTCCATTCATAAGAACACAAATAAAAAAATGCATATCGATTGTTTTAGTTATTGCATGCCTGCTTCTTTTACTTAGGGTGCATTTCAAATTGACGCTGCCGCAGGTGGTTGGTGAGGACACCAACCACGGCTCAGCCCCGGTCGGTGTCTTCACCGACCGGAATCAAGAGTGTCAATTTGAAATGCACCCTTTACTTACGATCGGATTCAGTATTGGAATCAATTAGGTACCTTATTGTCAATGTACCTATGCTGGACAAGCCAGAACCAAAAAGGTTTTACATTTGAATTACAATCCCTATCGGGAGATACAGCTCAACAGACTTGTTGGCTTACAAGAAAATTAAATCATTATGGTACTCACCATTTGAGCCAGATTAGTTTCAGTCTGCACTTATTTTATGAAGCTATTTCGGGAACGAAAAATACCCATACGAAACACAATTAGTCAGAATAGATTTAATTTTCACCCAGCGCTAGCTACATTTATTTTGAATTATTTTGGCAAATATTGCGGAGATTTCAGTTTTGTGGTACTAAAACAAAATGTATCAGGATACACAGGTCATACATTGTTTCGATTAATAAAATTGAAACATATAGTAAAACTGAAGTGGGAATTAAAGATTAAAAAATGCCGGTTCGTATGACGTTTATAAATAAGGTGCTGTTTCATTAATTCATTTAATTGGCTACAGGTTATTCCCTTTTCTTTAATAGCATTTTTTTAAATCACTAATTCAGCTTTTAGTTGCTTCATATCATCACCTAATTTAATTACAGCTAACATCCGTTTTTCTGTCAGCTATATTAACTCATTTCTTTTAGAAAAATATCAAAAATAACTAAACCTGGTTATATAGAAGGGAGCGCTTGAACCACGCTCGTTTTTTATTTAACCTTTAAAGCCTCTTCAACTTTCTTTATCCCCTTTAATGCATATTCATTTGAAGCATCCAGCTCAAGTGCTTTCTTGAAATATATCATAGCCATTTCATAGTCTTTGTCATATAGGTAGGCTTCACCTAAGTAATCGTGGGCATAAGACGATTTTGGCTTGGTCTCGATGACATAAGTAAAAATTCTGATAGCGTCTTTTACTTTTTTTAAGTCAAGCAAATCATACCCAAAATGACCCAATACATCTTCTTCATCAAATTTTTCAACGTTACGTTTTTTTAGTTCTTTACAAAGTTGTAAAGCGGGTTCAACACCCCCTTTTTCATAAGCAATTGAAAGCATTTCAAAAGCTGAGGTTTCTGGTGTTTTATAAGGCTTATTTAGCACCATACCAAACAAGTTTTTAGCAACTCTTCCGCCTGATGCCTGATCGCTATTGCTCAACACAATCACTGTAATATTTTCTTCTGGAAAACGAAGTAGCATTGTTGAGAATCCATTCTGACTTCCTGCATGACCAATTGTAGTTTTATCAAACATCTTGTATATTTCCGTTCCATATCCATAATCAGCTTTAAATGGAGCGGACATTTCATCAAGGGTTTTTCGTGACACCAATTTGGTAGTGTAAAGTGCCTGATCCCAAAGCAGTAAATCGCTAAGAGTGCTCAGCATTGAACCCGAACCGAATGAAAGGGAACTATTTTCGTAAGGTGCATTTACAAAAGAATTTAACTTTGTGTAGTATCCAGATGCCCGGTTAGTAATCAGCTTTTGAGGATTAACAGGTCCGGTATTCTTCATTCCAAGCGGTTTGAAAATATTCTTTTCCAAAAATTCATGGTATGTTATACCCGATATTTTTTCTATAATTAGCCCTAGCAGATCAAAGTTTGTATTACTGTACTTAAATTTTTCGCCAGGGGTAAATTGAAGAGGCAAGTAGCGAATTAAATCAATCAGTTCCTCCGGAGCATAGGGCTGAATACTATGCTTTTCGTCCCAATCGGCCAACCGTGAATAATTCATGATACCAGAAGTATGCGTTAACAAGTTTCGAATTGTAATCAATTTCCAGGCTGGAGGGCAGTTTTTGACATACATACAAATAGGATCGTTTACAGTCAATTTACGCTCCTCTACCAGTTGCATAATAGCCATAGAAGTAAACTGTTTAGTAATAGACCCGATATTAAAAACGGTGTTTACAGTATTGGGTACCTGGTGTTCAAAATTGGCCATACCGTAACCGTTGCTGAAGATTGTTTTTCCATTTTTTGCAATCAAGATTGAGCCACTAAAATAGTCATGCTTGATTGAGGCAATCATATACTTTTCAATATTCTTCCCGAGCTGCTTTGTATCTTGCAATTGTCCAAACACGCCTGAAGCTATAATTAAAAAGATTGAAGCAAGGATCACAGGTTTTAGCCAATTAAATTTGTATAAACGCATAATTTTGAAAATTTCTTTGAATTAAAAAACAAAATTAGCATTCCACTTACTTATAAAATAGAATGAAATTAGCGTGGAGTAAAATCAGAGTTTTCGAAAGTCTTTTGGCAGGTAACCAGTGGCATTTTTAAAACAACGTATAAAATGACTTTGGTCGGCAAAGCCGCAGTAATGAGCAACTTCGGTTAAAGACCGATTGGAATTTTTTATTAACGAAAGACTATGTTCAACTTTAATTTTCCGCATGTATTCGCTTAAAGTTTCTTTATGGAATTTTGCAAAATATTTACTAATGGTAACTGGGTGAATATTTGCAACCATGGCCAGATCGTCTAAAGTGATCGCCTCATTCCATTTATCCTGCAAGAATTCTTCCACCTTTAAAAGCCATTCCGGAGCCTTTTTTTTACTTTCTGACAGCGAATAGAGGTTTAGAACAAGCATTTGGATTGATAAGATTGCATTGCTGTTGTCAGGATGTTGAAACTCTTTTAGCGTCTGTAGCATGGTAAACTTAAGGTGATTATTCTTTTCTAAAGCCAGCTCCAATTGCGATTCTGCCAAATCATATTTTTTTAGAAAAGAGCTATCCAACTCAATCACCATACTTTTCATAAAATGGTTTATTTGAAGGGTTTCATGCTCTTCTCCGGAATGATAAAAGAAAATATCTCCTCCTTTTCGCTGATAAACCTGATTCCTCCTCTTTTCTTTATCGGCCCCCTGAAGGAGAAAACAAATATGCGGATTCATATGATAATGACGGCCTGAAATATCATTATCCAAAGAATAGTGAACAGTATTAATATAAATACCATTTTTATTCAACCGGTCAATTATTTTTCCTGTGTATAATCCGCCTTCTAAAACTTGCATAAACATTACATTACAATGTGAAGTTAATATTGATTAGGTTGCCAATAAATATGAAAATACTGGCCTAAATTTTTTAATCTTCCGTTGACAAATAGACTTTTCCCTCCTATTTAGAACTCCATCCTTTGATCTTTCCTTTGGCCAATACTGTTTGTGAGCTTCTGAGCTTCAGTCATTTTTTCTATAATTTTACCTGGTAAAAAATAAAGTAAGCATTCTTTTTAGTAGTGTCATCGTAAATGTCCACCAGGTGCATTTAAAATTATCGGCAGGGTTGCCAACCTTGTTCAGTTTCTTTTCTACTAAAACCCATTTAAAAAAAAGGTTGGCAACCCTGTACTGAACTGCGACAATTTTAAATACGCCCCGGTCACCAGACCCAATTTGAAATGATGGGATTTTGTTACAGTCGTTACAAAATAATTTAAAAAATGAATTCTACAATACCATTCTTTTGGGGGTTACAATACATTTATTTCATTGTCATCATTCGGCCCGTAAATATTTCCTGCTTAAATGACCCTTATTTTTATTAGAATGAAACTGAACTAAACGAAACTAAAAATTTATACTTAATATCTTTGCTTTAAGTGAATACAGGGAAAACAGGTTGCCGGAAAAAGCAAAAATTCCCGAATTTCTACCGGACATTATCTTAAAAAATAAGATCTTAGACTGTGTATAAAATTAATCCATTAATCACTTACGATTACTTATTTCATTACATCTAAATGAATCTTCCCGGTAATTAAGTCAACGAAATACCTTATTGGAATGTGTTCCATAAAAAACGGCCCTGCATAGTGAGGACCGTTTTAACCTTAAAACCTAAACAATGAAAAAATGTGGCAGGCTTAAACAAACCTTCCTATTTAAATGCCCTCAATATTGGGGCAACCAACTTTTTTACTTTAATTCTTCGCAATAATAGCCGGCACTGAGTAACATATTTTCCACTTCGTGCCCTGCCATATTGTTTGCCATGATCCTCAAAATATTATCATCGTCATTCAAATCTACATTCCATTGGTATATATTCGGATGTACATCCAGTGATGGTTCAATATCCTGAATGCGGTGAACAGTTGACAAACTTGTTTTGAATACCAGTATTTCCATAACACCGTTTTTTTTTAGCAACGTCTCTCGCATAGCCATGTGTAAGGACGGGGCCGCAGTGTTTACCTGATCTTTATCTTTTATGAGAACGTAACTCAACTAAATTTAATTTAAATGATGCAAAACAACCTTCTTATTTCGCACAAAAGCCGATCGTTAGAAACCTTGCCTGAAATAAAATAGATTTACTTAAACCAATGCTATTTTATTATGAATTCTTCTTAATAAAATAGCAGATGATGCAGCAGCAATTGCTATTTTTTTGTGTTCACCTAACTTACTATTCATCCAAATAACTTTGCCCCAGAAATCAATAACAGCTATCACGTTATCATCAACCGCTAGTTCATATCCCGTGGGCATCTTAAAAGGAAGGTTTCTGGCTTCACCTTTCTCACTAACCAAATTTTGACTATTGATACTTTTTATAATGATGGTATCTTTTTCGTTGGAAAGTATGCCGCCTTCATTTACACCATTTGTATCAGTCATGTCAAACCTGTTCCTACCCGCCTTATTTTCAAAACTGCTGTAAAGAGAGAGGTTCCAGGTAGATGGCTGGCTTACTGACTGTAATAAAATTACCGCTGAAAATGAATATTGAAAATTTTTTGGATCGCTCAGCTCACTCAGCCAACGATTATTGGTGGTTATCCTGGTTTCTTCAGACACCTTTCTTTCCAAAGCAAATACCTCAGCGGTATTTTTACCATCATTGATAGTGAATTTAAATTTGTCTTTTTGATTGTTGGTAATACTTCTTCTATCAATTTTAAATGCCCGCAATACTCTTTCTTCACTGGAAATATTTGTATTCCTATCTTCCCTTGAGGTTGTCATATTCCACCCTCTGCTAATACGGGATGTATTATAGCTACCAAAATCAATTCCTTTTTTCCCGGTGCCATTCCCTAAGCCTGCTATTGGCATTTTTTCGGCTTCGGCTTTAAACTGTTCAGGAACAGCCATAAACATTTGTGGAGCTTTGCAGGACGATAAAATAAAAAGGACCGCTACCGTTACGCTCATTATTTTACTTGTATTTATTCTCATACTTTTTATTATTGATATAAATTTCTACGAATAGTAAGTATAACTGCCGTTGCTGCAATTGCATCTCTAATTTTTTTATCAGCATTCATTTTTATCCAGCAACTTCTTCCTATTTCCTTAACGCTAACGGCTCCAATTATTTCGTTTCTATAAGTAAAGGCATACACCATATTAAGACTGGTAAAATTTTGTTCGGGTAGATACTGACTACTATTTTCTTTAAGCAACAGATTCATAACAGTAAAACTAATTTCATCATCCTTACAAACTAATTTGCCCTTTTGCTCCGCATCTTTTGATGCATTGAGATTAGATGCAACCAAACTCCATTTACTTGAAGGTTCGCTCCCCGGTGCAATTGAAGCAATTAAAAAATCGGTATTACGGTTTCCCCAAAAACTTGAATCTTGTTTTTGCAACAGTCTGAATCTCTCGTCCACTTTCAAAAAAGCAGCACACTCGGTAGTTAAGAAAGTGCCATCACTCGTTTCTAAATTAAACCGGAATGCATCTCTATTTCTGTACCGATCGTTACGCCTGAGTGGAACCGATTCAATCACCAGGATCTGGTTTAATGGATCTATAGTACCAACTGTCAGAAAGGTGCTGGCTTTTCGCTGAACGCCTGAGGTTTTATATTCACCAAATGAAAGATTCCTGCTCAATGGATTTTTCCTTCCTTCCATTTTGTAAGGCTGTAAATCTGTTTGCAGCGTTTCTTTATTAAGTTGAGAATAAGAAAAAAATGGCGTACACATTAACAAAAAGAGCACACAAAGCTTTGTAACAGTTATCGTCATATCATATAAAAATTAATGCTCGTAGGTGGCTTTGTTTTCGTTGGTAACTCCTCCAATTGTTTCGGTTGTTACTGCAATAAGTCTGGATGCATCCAATAGAATGATCTTATGAACAACGTCATCAATGATTATCTCAGTTTCATTCGCATTGAATTTCCAGGTCTGGGTATCAATTACATCGTTTGGCTTGTTGGGGGTACAAGCGTTCAAGCCTTCACTGTAAAGCACTGTTAAATTGTTATTGAATTTAAACCTGTTATCCTTTACACAAATAGGGAACTGTGGAAATAGATCTTCCCAAATAGAAGAACCATTTCTTTCTTCTGCCTTCACTACTACCCACTCTTTCTCTGTAAGCAATTTCATTTTTTCACTTATAACCGGGGAGGCTGATTTTTCTTTCCCACATGATGCCAGCATTAGAATTAGTACAATGGATAAAAAATAATTTCTTCGCATTTTTTAAACTTTAAAACTTGTTTTATATTATCATAAAAATTTAGTGGGTCAATACAACATTTTTTTTTGACCCAGGCAAATACAATTGTGCGCTCCTACAATTTCCTCCAATGAGTTAAATCCTGTTTGATGATTTTCAATATTTTTTACAACTAGTTTTATGTTAATAATAAAAGCACGTATCCAATTGTAAATGGCGAATGATCGATTGTGAAATATTGACCATTCACAACTCAATGCTGTTTAGTTAGCAGTTTAATTGGCGGGTGGGGATTCCCGCCACTGCTGGTGGCCGTGTTTGGTGTCTCACCAATCACCCTTAACATAACGGCATTGATTCACAATTTATAATCCACACTTAACTTAAGCCTAGCTTATTATTGTTATTATTATACAATGCAAAATTGTAGCTAGCAACTAACATTTTTCTTAACTTAAGTTAACAAATCGGTAGAAGTTAAAAACGTTCTGTTAAAAGAATGAAAGGTTTGAAAAAGAAACCGATGTGTGACTACCTGACGCTTGCCTTTTAAACAACCCAACAGAAGGCGACTTGTATACTCCTATCGCAGGGCGTGTATGGCAACTACCTGGTAAAAACAAATTTTTTAGTCTCGTCTCACACCAATAGTTTACAATATCTTTTAGCCACGACTTTTAATTGCTTACCCATTCAATGATCCAATTGATAGACGCCTCAGGGCTTACTATATTCAAATGATTGGCTTCATCCATCATTTCGGTTCTGACAAATTTTCGAGCAGGATCAAAAACGATTTTAGATTGATCAGTACAAAAACTTTCGTCTTTTCTTCCTGGTAAAACCTAAGACGAAACATTTATATTTTCAATGTCCGTTTTATATTTTTTAGGAACAAAATTTATCGCCATGCGGTATTAGTAAGAAGGTGTTTGAAGCTTATCATTATAAGTTACCGGACGGTTGAAAAACAATACGGGCAGTTTGTCAAATGCAGAAATTCCGATGCCATTCAACACAGATAAGCCTACCCATCTTTTAACCGCCACTGTAACCCAATTTCCACTGTTTGTCTTTACAGTTGGAGCTTCATGTCCTAAATAAGTTGCTGGCATTACAGCCCTATTAATGTTTATGATTTGTGCATTCGTTATATATTTCAAAACCAATCCGCCGCCTGATGAATGTCCTGCCAATATAATTTTTTTACTCCAGGTGTATTTTTACTGTATGCCATTAAGTCTTCCATATCATCCTTAAGTTGCCCTGGATAGTCAATGTCTCCGTTGGTTCCATCACTTTGCCCTTGACCTCCCAGGTTGGGCGTAATTACGGTAGCCCTATTGAAATGAGCAATTGCCATCGCCACTTTTTCAAATATCTACTCCCGGCACCCTAACCATGTATTAGTATCATTGTATCTTTATTTGAACCTAAATACATTCGGCCAAATTGCTTTTTTCCATCCCAAAGTTTTATCCAAAGTTCTTTGCTTTTGTTGTGTCTTTTCTGGCGGCAATAATCGTTTCCTTGAATTGAGCCCTAATCATATTTTTCATATTTTACTTTGTTGGTACAGACCAATAAATCAGCACAAACAGGCAGACAGGTAGAGCAGCGCATTTATCAATAATATTATCGCAACCCGTTTTCTTATAATTTTAAAATTCATTTTTGAAAATAATCCAGATTTTGTCCTGGCATTTGTCATTTTGATGGTTGTAATTTCTAATGTAGCAAGAATTTTAAAAAGCAGGCTAATTATCAAATATGTGTATTTTATTCAGCTACAAATAAACGTATTGGATGATGCTTTATTTTTTTTCTTTACCCTCAATTTTTATACAAACACACATTTAAATATAGTAGAAGATTTCTATAGCAAACGATATTAGCTGTAGTTTAGATTCCTCTTAGATTGAAACAGTTCGGCTATAAAAATCTAAGATTCTGACGCCAGCTCATTTACAACAGTTCTCCTAATTGGGTTATGTATTTTGCCATTTAAAAACATCCCAATAAAAGTATTTCTCACTGCATAATGATAGCTCACAATGCAGATAAGTGTAGTAACTGATATTGAAATTAAAAACTTTAAAAAAACCGGTATTGCAAAACCACTGATTATGCCCGGCATAAATGCTACTATAGGAAGATGAATGATATAAACCCAATATGCAGCCTCCATTATGTAACCAAGGCGTGGCGAATAGGTGTTGAAATAGGTCATAAAAAATGCTATAAATCCGAAAATAAACATGGATCCAAATAAAGCAGAAAGTAATTCTCTAAGGTAAAGCCAACCAGTTGAATCTGGCCATGGAGTAAGAATGAATAAGAAAAAAAATATTGTTGCTAATACAAGTTGTGCTATTGGGTAACCCTTTAATTTACCAAGACTATTGGTTTTAAAAATAACCCAGCCTGTTTCAAAAAATAAGAAATAAGTCATGAATATTGGTACGTCAATACTCCATTTATTGTTTGTTGTGAGAAAGGGCTCACCTATCCAAAATTGGCAAAGGAAAAACAAAACCGTTAAACAAATAATTCTAAGCCAGAATCGCTCAAGTATATAAGAAAAAACATTATTAACAAACGCCGTGAATACTGTATTTCTATTGAATATTTTTGCGATTGCCCAACCGCCAACTGAATAGAAAATCAAGAAGTATAGAAACCAAAGATGCAATACATTAAACGGTAAAAATCTACCTGCGATTATTTCCTCCCAGGCAATGGTTAATGGCGAACCAACACCAGAAAAGGCAACCTTAGTAAATGTAAATGCAAAAACAGCGAGTGGATAAACAATCAAAACACCTGCTATTAAAGGAAGCAAAATTCGTTTAATTCTATTCTTCAGCATTTGCTGAGGCCCTTTTTTGTAAAACAACAGCGCTGCAAAATATCCTGATACAACAAAAAAAACAGGCATACGGAAAAAGTGAATGATTGCTACAATAATATCAAAGCCAATTGAATTTTCAGGATCTTTTAATGGCCAGAAATTTGCATAATCTGCGCTGGCATAAGTTATTCCAGCATGTAAAACGATCCCTAATAACATCATGATGGCTCTAAGCGCATCCAATGCAAATATTCTTTCTGAATTCATTCTATTTGGGTTTATATTTTTTGATTAAGACGGGTAATTGGGGGAAATGTTACAAAAACTTACTTTATCTTTTCATGTTACCGCTAACATTTTTCGGCCTGTCGATGTAACGGATTTTTGGCATAACAATCCATACCGGGCAAATTGCCAGAAGTTGTACTAATATTTTTTAAAGCAGGTAAACCGTCTATTGCGAAACCTCCGCTGGCAATAATTTCTATGTCTTTTTAA
>JBGSMI010000350.1:0-7650 GCA_041740215.1 Ferruginibacter sp. | reverse complement strand
GCTATCCCGGTGAGCCGTTGTTGCGTCTCTGACCAACAACCGAAGCCCACGACAAAAGATAGTAGCGAAATTAGGAGTGACTAATGGTCGAAAATAAATAAGTGCAGCTATCCCGGTGAGCCGTTGTTGTGTCTCTGACCAACAACCGAAGCCCACGACAAAAGATAGTAGCGAAATTAGGAGTGACTAATGTTCGAAAGTAAATAATTGCAGCTATCCCGGTGAGCCGTTGTTGTGTCTCTGACCAACAACCGAAACCCACGACAAAAAGGTTGTAGCGAAAATAGGAATGACTAATGTTCGAAAGTAAATAAGTGCAGCTATCCCGGTGAGCCGTTGTTGTGTCTCTGACCAACAACCGAAGCACACCAAAAAAGGAAAGCAGCGTAAGTAGTAGTCACAAATGTTCGAAAGTAAATAATTGCAGCTATCCCGGTGAGCCGTTGTTGTGTCTCTGACCAACAACCGAAGCCCACGACAAAAGATAGTAGCGAAATTAGGAGTGACTAATGGTCGAAAATAAATAATTGCAGCTATCCCGGTGAGCCGTTGTTGTGTCTCTGACCAACAACCGAAGCCCACGACAAAAAGATAGTTTGATTTAATCATTGGGAAAAATTTTAAACCAATTAATCTTAAACATGGAAAAATATCCAATTTATTGGCCACAATTTTTTACAGCTACTATTTTGGGATGGAAGCCGTTATTAAGTCAGGATAAATACAAAATGGTGATCATAGATAGCTTGCGATACCTTACCATCAATAAGAAAATTACGCTTTATGCTTTCGTGATAATGAGTAATCATCTTCACCTGATTTGGCAGGCATTGCCAGATTCAAATCCTGGATCAGTTCAAGCTGGCTTTTTGAAATTTACGGCAAGGGAAATGAGGTTGGATTTAATATTACATCATCCTTTGGTATTGGAAAAGTTCAAGGTAAACGCAAAAGATAGAGAATACCAGTTTTGGGAAAGAAATCCGCTTGGTATTGATTTGTATTCAAATGATGTATTTATGCAGAAGCTGGAATATATACACTGGAATCCTGTCAAGGCTGGGTTGTGCAATTTTCCGGAGGAATATTATTATTCTTCTGCAAAGTTTTATCATACGGGCATTGATGATTTTGGAATACTAACGCATTGTTAGGTGGTTAGCTTCGGTTGTTGGTCAGAGACACAACAACGGCTTTTAAGATAGGTGATTTCGAAAAGATTGTTACATGGACATTGATCATTTTGGAATATTAGCGCATTGTTAGGTGTTTAGCTTCGGTTGTTGGTTAGAGACACAACAACGGCTTTTAAGATAGGTGATTTCGAAAGGATTGTTACATGGGCATTGATCATTTTGGAATATTAGCGCATTGTTAGGTGGTTAGCTTCGGTTGTTGGTCAGAGACGCAACAACGGCTTTTAAGTTATTAACAGTTATTAATTTCGATATGGTAGAAAAAATAATTAAGTCTGGAAAATTAAAGGCTCATTCAAGTCATAAATTCAATTAGATGCTTCGAAGAAATTTTATTAAAAACTCATCTGTTTTATCGGCGGGTGTTTTATCTCAGCCAGGCTTTCTTTTTAAAGAAGATCCCTTACTTGGACAAGGCAACAAACGCTACCGCCTCAATACAAAATGGAGCATGGCAGATGTAGCCCGCAATCCCGTAAATGATTGTCACGAGATGGTGCAGGATAGCAAAGGCAGGATTATTTTGCTTACAAACGAGACCAAAAACAATGTGCTGATTTATGATAAAGGTGGAAAGCTATTGAGCAGTTGGGGTAGCGAATATCCCGGAGCACATGGCTTAACCTTGTTCAATGAAAATGGAACGGATGTTTTGTTTATTTGTGATAACAATCGGCACCAGGTTATAAAAACAACGTTGGATGGTAAGGTATTGCTGGTGTTGGATTATCCCAGGGAAACCGGGCAGTATTCAAAAGCAGAAGAATATGTGCCCACTGAAACTGCGATCGCTCCCAATGGAGATATTTATGTGGCGGATGGTTATGGTAAGGACTTTATTGTTCGGTACGATTCAACCGGCCGTTATATCAGCCATTTTGGTGGAAAGGGAACGGAATCGAAGCATTTGTCCAATGCCCATGGTATTTGTGTTGACCAGCGAAATCCGCATCAGCCTTGCCTGATCGTAACATCCCGTCAGCAAAATGCTTTTAAAAGATACACGCCAGATGGTGTTTATATAGATACCATTCCATTACCCGGTGCATGGGTTTGTAGACCGGTAATTAAGGGGGATTATTTATATGCGGCGGTTTTGCAAAGCAATTCGCAACAGGGAAAACAGTCTGGTTTTGTAACCATACTGGATAAAGACTTAAAGGTGGTGTCTAACCTTGGTGGATCCGAACCACAATACGTAGATCACAAGCTGGAGGAGATGTACCAGACTATAAAATATTTTCAATATCCGCATGATGTGTGTGTGGATGATGAAGAAAATTTGTACATCGCACAGTGGAATTCAGGCAAAGTATATCCTTATAAATTATCTCCGGTTATTTAATGAAGCAACTACTATTTTTATTTCCAATATTCCTGATCGGTTTCATTTGTAAAGGTCAAACGCCGGTAAAACTTGCGCCACCGTTATTAAAATACCAATCTGTGTTTTTTAAAAACCGGGCTTCAGTTGAGTTGAAATTTGCACAACAAGGCACGCAGATTTATTACACCCTCAACAATCGAACACCCACCATAAAGGACAAAGTGTATCGCAAGCCCATTCAAATTAAAAAGTCATTTACCACTTTAAAAGCAATGACCACTGGCGAAGAGTTTACCTCGTCAGAAATAGTAGCGGCTACATTTATAAAAGATGGAATCAACGTTCGGTCGATACAACAAATGCCCGCCAATGAAAGGTTTCAGGGCAATGGCCCAAATACATTAATAGACAATGAAGGCGGGTTGCCAGCAATCGGTTCCAAAACATGGTTAGGCTATCAGCAAGATTCCGTGGAGATAAACGTTGTATTGGAAGGAAAGCAAAAACTCACAACCATTTTAATCAATTGTTTGCAGGACCATGGCAGTTGGGTATTTTTACCGGAGCAGGTGCTGGTGTACCAGTCCGGTGGAAATACGCAATCGTTTCAGTTAGCTGGCGAACGATTGGATGCTGTAAATGAAAATATTTCAGTAGCATCCTGTGTGCCTGTGCAGGTATTGCTTTCAAAAAAAATAACAACCGATAAAATTAAAATCGTAATCAGGGGGATAAAATCGTTACCGGAATGGCATCCTGGTAAAGGCCGGCCGGGATGGCTATTTATTGATGAAATAAAATTGTATTAAAATATGCTTCGTTTGAAAAATATATTATCCAATACCAGTTTTGCATTGAATTGCATGTTGGTATTTCTATTGATTTTTGAAAGTAGTTTATCGCTGCCAGCATGGGTACAAACCATTGGGCGCATGCATCCGCTATTGTTGCATTTTCCCATTGTTTTGATGGTGTTAACGATCGGTTGGGAATTATTTACCGGATTTAAAAAAAAACCTTCACCCGAACAGGCTGAAATAGGCGATGGCTTGTTGTTATTAACTTCCTTTACTTCTGTTACTAGTGCATTGATGGGGTTGTTGCTGTCTAAAGAAGGCGGTTACACGCAAGAAGTTGTAGCCTGGCATAAATGGGGTGGGGTACTGATTGCAGTGTTGTCATACGTATGGTATGCGTTTCGGTACCAAATCCGGCAAATGAAAATTGTATTGTCGCTAACAGGCATTGCAGGATTACTCATCGTTTTCGTCACCGGACATTTAGGTGGTGATATTACGCATGGTGACAATTTTTTGCTGGCGCCGGTTACAAAAGATGAACAGGCTCCTAAAGTGTTGTTTGAAGATGCGGTTATTTACACCAATATGGTTCAGCCAATTTTAAAGGCAAAGTGTGTTGTTTGTCACAATAATAAAAAGGCAAAGGGCGAGTTGCTGATGGAAACATTTGATCAGTTGCTAAAAGGTGGCAAAAGCGGTATGCTGTGGGATCTTTCAAAAGCTGACCTTGGTTTACTGCTTGGCCGGGTGCATCTGCCAATGGATAATAAAAAGCACATGCCTCCATCCGGTAAGCCACAATTGACAGAGGAGGAAACCGATATTCTTTATCATTGGATAAGAAACGGTTCGAGCCCTACCGCAAAAGTTGCCGAATTGCCTGAGGCTGATACGCTGCGAAATTTAGCTACTGCTATTTTTAATACCATTGAAACAGATGAGTATAGTTTTAAACAGGCAGATGAAAAAAAGGTGAATGCATTGCGCACTAATTATCGGCTGGTTAATCCGCTGGCAATTGGATCGCCAGCATTGGGCGTGGAATTCTTTGGTGCGGCTCAGTTTCAGTCGGAGCAGTTAAAGGAATTGCTGGAGGTTAAAGAACAAATTGTTTCAATCAATCTCAATAAGATGCCGGTAACAGACGATGACCTGGCTATCATTGGTCAATTTATTCAACTTCGAAAACTTAATCTGTCTTTCACAAATATTAAAGGAACTGGTTTAGCCGCTCTTAAAAAACTGGTGGAATTAAAGCAACTATCCTTATCGGGTACCGGGGTGAGTGCAGCAAGTCTTGCGGTGTTGTCATCTTTGCCAAAACTAACCCAGTTGTATATCTGGACAACTCCGGCGCAAGGGGAGAACCTTGCAGCAATACAAAAGCAGTTGAAGCATACTCGGTTCGAAACCGGTTATAATGGTGATACAATTACCATCAAACTGAACCAGCCAATGGTTGAAAATGAAGAACAAATATTATTGGAGCCGACGTCATTAAAATTGAAACATTTTGTAAATGGTGTAACCATTCGTTATACCCTTGATGGAACAGAACCTGATAGTATTTTATCACTTATCTACAAAGGCGATTTAATGCTGGACAAAAATGCGACGATTAAAGCGAAAGCTTTTAAAACCGGTTGGGTTAGCAGCGATGTTGCGGAAAGAACCTTTTTTAAAGCGGGTTATAAAATTGATTCCATTCGTTTGTTGCAACCTTCACCAGAAATACCGTATAAATCGCTGAGTCCTTTAATTTTGACAGATACCCAAAAAGGCGATCTGAATTTTAGAAGCGGTAAATGGATGGGCTACAAGGGAATCTCACTGCAGGCCTTGCTTTATTTTGATACTGCTCAAAGTATCTCCTCCGTTAATGTGAGTAATTTAATAGATATCGGAAGTTATATAATGCCCCCACAACAGATAGAAGTGTGGGCAGGAAACGATCCCGGAAGCCTTCGCCTGATCAGGAAGCTCATTCCGGAGCAACCGCAGAAGGTTACATCAACTTATATGAAAGGGTACGACCTGAGCTTCGCACCAGTAAAAGAAAAGTATTTGAAAGTGGTGGTGGTTCCCGTAGGTAAACTACCAGACTGGCATCCCGGAAAAGGAGATAAAGGATGGACATTTGTAGATGAAATATTTTTGAACTAAAACCGGGGATTCGGAAATAGGATTTTAGAGAGGATCAATGTAAGTTTTTCGAATAGAAATTTTTCTGCCATCAAAAGGATTGCATTTGCAATTCTTTGATGGCTTTTTTAATCATTTGCTATTTTAATCTGGAAGGTTGCTTGCCTGTAACTTTATTTTTTGTAAAAAAAGCGTTGGATTGCGATTGAAGCCGAATGTAAATTTTGCTTAAATCAATCTGTAAAAAGCTACTTTAAATATCTAAGGAATTGGCTTTTGCCGGAATTTCAAATGGCACAGGATTTATTCAGTAGGCTGTTGAAAAACATAATCGTCTATTAAAAGACCTTTTGTACATTTACCCAAATCTTGAAACATGGATGTACAAATGGAGGCTTCCTGGAAAGAACTTTTAAAGCATGAATTTACCAAACCTTATTTTTTAGAAATAGTCACTTTTTTAAAAATGGAACGTTCGGCAGGTAAAGCGATTTTTCCGCCTGGTCCATTAATATTTAATGCTTTTAATCAAACACCTTTTGATAAGGTGAAGGTAGTAATCATCGGGCAGGATCCGTATCACAATCCCGGTCAGGCGCATGGGTTAAGTTTTTCCGTTCCTGCCGGAATAAAACCGCCTCCTTCACTGGCAAATATTTACAAAGAGATTCGGACAGATACGGGTATTGAAATGCCCGTAGAGTATGGCAACCTTACCCGTTGGGCAGAGCAGGGTGTCTTGTTGTTAAATGCGATGCTTACGGTAAGGGCCAATGAACCTGCGAGTCATGCTAAAATTGGCTGGATGAATTTTACGGACGCAGTCATTCAAAAAATATCAGACCAAAAAAAAGGAGTCGTGTTTTTGTTATGGGGTAAATTTGCACAGGAAAAGCAGGTGCTCATTGATGCAACCAAACACCATTTGCTAAAAGCAGCCCATCCTTCTCCCTTTAGTGTAGACAAAGGATTTTACGGATGCAAACATTTTTCTAAAACCAACCAATTATTGATCCAGCAAGGGCTAACGCCTATCAATTGGAAACTTCTAACCCCTTAATCAGCCAATACAAATTATTTATGCAGGATGCAACTTTACAGGATAGCAAGCCAAAAAGGTCTGAACCCGGTTTTCTATTGAGCTTTTTTGGTAAAATATGGGCAATATGGGCACTGGTAAGTTTTGTGATTACTTTTTTGATCATTTTTATCCCCTCGATGGTGTCTTACCTGATTCCTGGTAAACGGGGGCAGGATTATTTTATAGGCGTATCAAGAGTCTGGATGTGGAGCTGGCTCTATATGATCGGGTGTCCGTTGCGGGTGAAGGGGAAAGCGAATTTCAAAAAAGGACAGGCATACGTAATTGTTTATAACCACAATGCTTTGCTTGATGTGCCTTTATCGGCGCCATTTGTGCCAGGTGGAAATAAAACAATTGCCAAATCGTCTTTTGCAAAAGTGCCGATTTTTGGCTGGTTCTATAAAAGGGGATCGGTGTTGGTAGACAGAAATGATACAAGGAGCAGGGCAAAAAGTTTTGAAGCAATGCGCAATGTTCTTAGGAGTAATATGCACATGTGCATTTATCCGGAAGGTACCCGCAACCGCACAGATGAGCCCTTGAAGCCATTTTTTGACGGTGCATTTAAATTGGCTGTTGACACAAAAAAGATGGTGATACCCACGGTTATTTTTGGTACCAGGGAAGCAATGCCCATTCACAAAGGATTGTTTTTGATGCCCACCCGGCTGAGTATGCATTTTTTGCCACCGGTATCTTCAGAAGGTTTGAAAGCTGCGGAATTAAAGGATAAAGTATTTGAGATAATGAAGGACTATTACGTGAAGGGAAGTCATTGAGATGAATGTTTAACCGGTTCCCGTTGAAAGGAATAAAATGTGCCCTTTTTACCATCTGCTGCGGCGGAGACAGATTGCCGGGATTTGTACAAATGTTGAAGAGTGCGACGCCAATGAAGCTAAATCAAGGGACAGTCGACGGGTAAAAAAAGATAAAATGCGTCAACAATTACATGCAAAATTTAACTTTAAAACGGATGCGAAACTATTTTTTGTTGATAACTGCTGATTGGTCAATTTTTTCATTAACTTCGCCGCCCGAAAAAGACACTTCTTTTTTGGATTCATTTCCCACAAGGCTCAAAAAGTGATCTCCGGTGAG
>JBGSMI010000347.1:0-8609 GCA_041740215.1 Ferruginibacter sp. | reverse complement strand
AAAATTGTCTTCCTCCGATTGCCAGATGATTTGCTTTTCTTCCAGCTTTACTTTTAAATCATATAGCCTGTTGGGGTCCGATGGTTCGGTGATGCCAGTTTGCTCGTAGTATGGCTGGAAGGAATCTTTGATTTCCTGCTGTTCATTGGCAAAGTCCAATACAAATGTATCTTCCTTACCGCTGCACATACGGTTTAGCCTGGAGAGTGTTTGTACCGCTTTTACGCCTGATAATTTTTTGTCTACATACATGGTATGCAGCAGAGGTTGGTCAAAACCGGTTTGGTATTTATCCGCTACCAGTAAAATTTGAAATTCATCCGAGCCAAATTTTTCTGGCAATTCCTTCTCTGAAAAGCCATTCAGTTTTACTTCTGTTAATTCTTCAGTGGGTAAATCCGGGTCTTTTACTTTTCCTGAAAATGCTACCAATGGCTTTATATCATCGTAATGATTTTCTTTGATATACTTTTTAAATTCAAGGTAATACCTTACTGCGTGTAGCCGTGAGCTGGTAACTACCATCGCCTTTGCTTTGCCACCAATTTTATGGGCCACCACCTGCCGGAAATGCTCAATAATGACTTCTGTTTTCTGAGCCAGGTTATAAGGATGCAACGATAAAAAACGTGCGATTGCCCTGCTTGCTTTTTTCTTATTTACTTTTGGATCATCATCAATTTGTTTCGCAACCTTGAAAAAGGTTTTGTACATCATGTAGTTTTTGAGTACATCCAAAATAAAGTTTTCCTGTATAGCCTGCCGCATGCTATAGACATGAAATGGCCGTGGTTTGCCATCCTTGCCCTTATGGCCAAATACTTCTACTGTTTTAAATTTAGGTGTAGCGGTAAATGCAAAGAAACTCATATTGGGTTGTACGCCTCTTGCCTGCATTGATTGGCGCATGTTATCCTCCGCATCATTTTCTTCTTTATCTGCATCATTCTTTTCCGCATCCTGTAGATTTGGCGCTGCCAAAACTTCTTTTAGTTTTTTGCTGGCTTCGCCTCCCTGTGAACTGTGAGCCTCATCTACTATTACAGCGTATGTTCTATTTGGCAGGTTCTTCACTTCATCCAATACGGCCGCAAATGGAAATTTTTGCAAAGTGGTAATGATTACGCTGCTACCGCTTTTGATGGCTTCCGCTAACTGGCTGCTGCTTTTATCTACCCTTACCACTACGCCCTGCTTATGCTCAAACTGATAAATGGTATCCTGTAATTGTTTATCAAGCACTTTGCGGTCGGTAATGACGATGATAGAATTGAATACTTTTTCGTTGGCTGCATTGTGCAAACTAAACAGGCGATAGGCCAGCCAGGCTATTGAATTGGATTTGCCAGAGCCAGCCGAATGCTGAATTAAATAATGCTGACCGGCACCTTTTGTTTTTGCATCCTGAGACAGCTTGCGCACCACATCTAGTTGGTGGTAGCGGGGAAATATGATGCTTTCTTTTTTAAAGGTTGATCCTTTTTGTTTGTATTCTTCTTTTTGTACGTGAATAAATTTACCTATGATATCGAGCCAGCTATCCTTTTGCCAAACCTGCTCCCATAGGTAAGCTGTTTTATAGCCAGCTTTGTTGGGGGGATTGCCGGCCCCGTTTTCGTACCCCAGGTTAAAGGGAAGAAAGACGGTTTTTTCTTTATCAATTTTAGCGGTGGTAAAAACTTCATCCGTATCTACAGCAAAATGTACCAGTGTTCTTTTATTGGGTTGAAACAATAATTCCCTTGCGTCCCTGTCTTCGATGAATTGCTTTTTTGCATGGCCGATGGACTGGTTGGTAAACTGATTTTTTAATTCAACCGTTGCTACCGGCAAGCCATTTAGAAACAACACCATGTCAAGCGAGTTCTCATTTTTAGCGCTGTATTTTACCTGCCTTGTTACGGACAATATATTTTGATTGTATAATTTTTCTGTGTCCGGGTTAAGTGCGGTTTCGGGTTTAAAATATGCCATATCATAAGTAACCCCGTTATCTGTAAAGCCATTGCGGATGATATCCAAAGCCCCTCTTGCATCCAATTCTTTATGTAGCCGTTGTAGCAACTTTGCAGGAGTGTCTGAGCGATGAAAGCTGTTAGACTTTGACCATTTATCCGGCTGGCTGTTTTGCAGGAAACCAAAGAGCAAGTTTTCATCCACACAAAATTCTTTGTTGTAGTCAACTGGCTTTCCTTTTACATAACCCGATAAAAGCAATGAGGCTTCTATGGCTTCTTCGAAAGCAAGTTCGGTGTGGACTTTTGTTTTACTCATTAGATAATTCCTGATTTATTGAACACATATTTTACCGGTAACTGCTTCAAATATCAATGCCTGCCTGAACTCCTTAAGCAGTTCTATTTCCTGTTTTGCAAGGGCAATTTTTTCGTTGATTTTTGATGTTTCGTTTTCAATATGTTCGATGATAATGGTTTGTTCTTTGATTGGAGGAACGGTTATTAGTAGTTCCTTTGTTTTTTCTTGATTCAAAATAGCCAGTGTAGAAGCAACTGACTGTTTTTTTATCATTTCCGAATTATTTTCGAGGAAATATGCACCAAAAAATGGAAGTATCTGGCTATGATTAAAGGCAATGGAATTTATTTGCTGGTTTGCAAAACAAATATCAGTGACAATGCCAATTTTTCCTAAAGTTGCACCAATCGCAACAAGTAAAATTGTATATTCTTCAAATAATTTTAACCCTTCATCATTAACAGCCAATTGACTTATTTTTCTGGCTGAATTAGACATAATAATGCTACTTCCAAAATCGCCTGGTGTAAACCAATTGTAATCTTCACTTATAAAGTATGCTTCATTACTTGTTGAAGGTGTCTTACCCGTTTGAATATTTTTAGAAACGTTTTTCAATTTCTTCACCTCCCAATGCTCCGGTATATCGCCCAGCCAATCAATACCGCTCGGCTTAAATTTCACTTTCGAATTAAGTCCTTTGGTAACAGCTTCATTTATCAATGCTTTCTTTTCTTCTTCGTATAAATTAATCAGGGCTTCCTTATCGGTAAGAGTTTGGTCTATTTCTGTTGTTTTAGAGGTGAGATAGTTGGCTATTAAGGTTTGCTCTTGAAGTGAAGGAATTGGTAATTTAATCTCAGAAAGTAATCCCCTGCTAATTCTTTGCATAGTTGCACCCCGTGCAATCAATTCTGTGTAATCAAAATACTTAGAACTATTCATCAGAAAATTTAGAAAGCCTTTGTGCATACTTTCTTTTGGTCTGAAAATAACGTTGTCTACAGACGTAACAATTCTGTAACCTAAATCAGGAATAAGACAAGACCTTCCAATAGGGCGATTTAATCGAGAAATTAACAAATCCCCTTCAAATACTTCTGTGCAATTTAAATTCTTGAATGTTTCTTCTGTGATAAAGGAATGTCCTTGTTCTTTGTAAACACCTTCGCCAATATTTCCTGTGGTTATATATCTTATTCGTTCATCAAATACGATGTCTTTGCTTTCAATCCAATCACCATCTATAAATGATAAAGGCGTGTCAGAGGGCAAATATTTTATTTTGGATAAATACCAATCTTCTGGTATTTCACCAATCCATTCGACGCCGCTGTCTTTATACTTATCGTAGGTTCTCATGCTTCAATTGCTTTGGTAACAGCGTTAAGTGTTTTGTTTTCTAATTGTACAATTTCTTTTCTTATTTCAGCAAGGCTGCGCAATGGTTTGAACTCATAGAATTCCTTGTTGAAATTTATTTCGTAGCCTGTTTTGTGTTTATCCTTGTCGATCCACGAATCGGGTACATGGGGTAAAACTTCCCGTTTAAAATATTTGTCAATGTTTTCTTTCAGCGGTACATTTTCAGCATCTCTTAAAGCTGGATCTGGTTTAAATCCTTTCTTGTCTTTTACCGGTTTACCATCTACAATTAATGGGCGCTCAATGGTAATTCTGGTGTATCCGAAATCGGTATTGTCGTAAATTTTTAAATATCTGCCCGGTTTACAATCCCCATACATTTTGGTTATTTCATCAATCTGGTCGTGGGTGATAATGTTACGTTTATTATTTAGGCTACGTTTCATTTTTACAAAGAATGAGCTTGCATCCAGCAAAATCGTTTTGCCCTTGTGTTTTGCATCTTTATTATTGGTGATAATCCAGATATAGGTAGTAATACCAGTGTTGTAAAATAATTGGTCGGGCAGCGCAATGATGCCTTCCAGCATGTCATTTTCAATTACCCATTTGCGGATATCACTGGGGCCACTGCCGGCACTTCCAGTGAACAAAGGGGAGCCATTAAATACAATGGCCATGCGGCTGTCTCCATCGTTTGGGTCCTTCATCTTACTAACCATGTGTTGCAGGAAAAGCAAACTGCCATCCGAAATGCTGGGCAGGCCTGCACCAAAGCGGCCACCATATCCCTTGGTTTCATATTCGTCCCTGATTACCTTTTCTACCTTTTTCCAGTTTACTCCGAACGGCGGGTTGCTCAGCATGTAATCAAATTTGGCGTGTTGAAATCCATCCTCTGAAAACGAATTGCCATGCTTTATGTTTTCCGGGTTCTGTCCTTTGATCATCAGATCGGCCCGGGCAATTGCATAAATTTCTTCATTCAAATCCTGGCCAAATAGATTGATCACAGAGCTTCGATCGCCATTGTGTTCCCTGAAATACTGCTCCGCCTCCGTAAGCATCCCGCCGGTGCCACTCGTTGGATCATATAGATTAATAATGGCCCCCGGCTTCATTGGACGGCTGTCATTAATCCATAATAAATGCACCATCAATTGTATTACTTCTCTTGGCGTAAAATGCTCCCCGGCAGTTTCGTTGCTGGCTTCCGCAAATTTGTAAATGAGATGTTCAAAGATGTAGCCCATCTCCTGGCCACCAATGTTTTTTAAATCAACATCATTGAAATCTTTTACTACCTGGTACAAAAGGTTCGATTTATTTAACCGCGTTATTTGCTCATCAAAGCGAAAGCTTTCAAAAATTTCCTTTACGCTTTTTGAAAAACCGGCTATGTAGTTTTGTAAGTTCTTTTTAATGTCGTTTGGTTCACCCAGTAGTTTATCAAAATCAAATTTGCTATGGTTGTGAAAGTATTTAAACCCCGATTTTGAATTCAAAATTTTATCAACAAATTCGTCGGGCTGTGCCTTTATGGTTTCGTACTGCGTTAAAATCTGGGGCTTGGTATCGCTTAGCAAACAATCCAACCTTCTTAAAATTGTGAAAGGTAAAATTATCTTCCCATATTCGGCTTGCTTATAATCACCCCTTAATAAATCTGCTAAACTCCAAATAAAATTGGCCCTGTCCTGGAAATTCGTCATCGTTAATTTTTGTTATTTATTTGTGTAGCTAATTCAAATTCCTTTTCATAATTCAATCCCAATTCCGCCAGCATTTCCCGCATGGCTATGCTCCAGCTAACATAGTAATATGCCAGGAGGTTGTAGCCAGAAAACTCTTTGCTGGGTATTGAATTCACTTTGTATTTATTGGTTGATGACGGGTTGATGCCCTGGGTGCCGATGGTGTAATATTTTGCTATTTCTGTCTTAAGCACGTCCAAATCATTGTTGGATAATTTGTACTGGGGGAATAGCTCCAATAAGAATTTGTTTATTTTATGGGTAATCGTCATTGCTTAGGCGTCAAATCAGGTTTTGCAGGGCAAAAGTAGTGTAATGAACATTCAATATACGTTAGGATTTTGTGGTTAGAAAAAAATGTTTGTGATTGGGCGTTTTTTTGGGGGGCGGTAAGTAAAAGGTTTATAAAATCCTTCTTTAAAATTCAACTAACAGTTACCGTTATTAATAAAAATCATTTATTAAGAACTTTCAGAATAATGATAGTTGCCTTTTCGAAAATAATCCCGGATTGAATTGCACCCCTACAATATGTTCATCGCAAAAAAGCTCCATGCGCTGGCCGGTGGTGCGTTGTAATAGCAGTGTGCCATAGCCGCCATAATTCCTTTCTGGCGCCTGGCCGCAAATGCGGCAATAGGTGTCGACCTGGTGAAATTGGCAATATTGATTGCCAGGCCAGGTTTTGCCGAAATCCGGATAGGAATAAAGAAAGTGCGTATGGGTAAAATAAATGAACTGTCCAGGCTCGGCGTATTTGTAAAACCGATCGAGTAGGAATCTGTCGCTACCGATTTGCCAGGCAATGTTGAATGTTAAGCTGCAGACTTTCATACATGAGATTTAGAAGTGGCCCCGACCAGGCGGGGCCGTAAAAAATTAAAGTACCATGCCTGCCCGGCTTTGCGATAGTGAATTGTCGAGCTTTCTGAGCGGCTGATCCGCATCATAAAAAATGCGTCTGACCTCGTTCCAATATTTTTTCTCTTCTAATGTAGCTACGTCCCTGAGCCATTCCGCATCATCATAAATGCTTTCGACTTTTTTGCTTAATTCCTGAATTTTTTCTCTGTAAGTCATGATATGAAATTTTAGAATTAGGAAATATGTTTTAAATTAATAATATTAGTTGGAAAAAGAGGCATGTTTCAGCCGCTTTATTTTTAGTATTCGGTGGGCAACATGATGCAGTTATTTACAAACCACAATGTGGCCATGTCGTAAGGAAAATCGCTAAAGGGAATTTTCTGGCTTGTTACGCTGTTGTGGTTGCCATCTGTAGCAATGATGGTGAAGGAATTGTTTGCTACCCTTTTTAAATCCCATACCTGGAAAGTTTCCTTTGCCACCGTAGCATCTACCTGATGGCTTATGATTGCATCAATCAGCCAGTAAGCATTGCATTGTTGTGCCAGGGATTTTACACCGTCTGTGTAAATGAAATTTGAAAAGGAATACCTGTAAAGGTTTTCTGATCCGTTGCTTGCTCCGAAGAAATCGTTTGCGTTTGTCATAATTGTAAAATTTATTTTAAAAGAAAAAAGGAAAAAAAAGAAAGTATTCCGGGAACGTAGCTGCAAACTGTTTCCAAAAGGAAACGGAATAAAGGAAAGGGCTGTGCGGCTGGGCTGTGTTTATGCCGTAGTCTTTTGGAAAGAGTACCGGGTTATGTGCGAAGGCTTGCAGCGAAGTACCTTTTCTTTTTTTTGTATTGCTTTTTTCTTTTAAAAAATGGACGTCTAATCGTTACCGATGTTGCCGTTGAGTTGCGCTCACCCACTGCGAATGGCTATGGCGGGGTGAGGCTGGGAGGTTTTTTGCCCGACAAATCCTTTTCTTTTCAACTGAATGTTTCCGGGCAAAAAACCGAAAGCCGCAACACAGCGTGGCTTTGCGCTGCCGGATGGCATGCGAAGCATGGGCGTGGCTCACGGCAGCGCAAAACTCCCAGGGCTGTGCCAGCGCCGCCATAGCCCGCAGGGTGAGCATAGGGAGCAGGGCGGTTTTTGTGTGGGGGCATGTTTACATGAGCGTAGGAAAAAACCGCCCGACCGCGACCGGTCAAAAGAGTGGCTGTGTGGGCTTTCGTGGCGTGGCTTGAGCGTTGGCGAAAGCACACATTAACAGCCACCGAGGAAGCAGCGAAGCGCTGGCAAAACCATGACAGGCACGGTGAGGCACGAACCTGGCTGGCGTGGTTTTTTTTATGTTGGCCGCTGCTGAGGAGACCGCTTAACCCGTCCAATAAAGTTCCACTGTTGAAGTGCGGCTTGCTTAGGAAGCGTTGGGTGATTGCTGCTTATTTTTTTTAAAGCGCAGGCCATTGTGTTGGCTTTAAAAAATAAGCTGCAATGGTGAGCGGTATTTGTTTTACTGCTTAGCCGCCTTTGGGCTTAGCAGTAAAACTGTTGCCAGGACAAAAAAGCACTTTAGGTATGGAATGCAACGGAAGCCTTGCAAGAGCAAATGCCATGAGGCACGAATGGCTTTTGCTGAGCGGAGCCGGAGGTGGCCATGGCGAAGGCTTGTTGTGTTGGCCTGGCTACCGGAGGCGGGGCTGTATTTTGCATTAGGGATTGAAGCGGATATCCTTTTGCGATAGCAAAAGATTGCAGCGCAAAGCCCGACCCGCCTTCTTTGGGGCGGGTAATGCCATTGTTAAAAAATTGAATTAAATGGTATTGAATATTTTCTTTTGGGAAGAGTAGTTATAATGTCGGCACAGGAAAGCTAAGCACAAAGCTACGCCTCATTCCTGCGCCTGACGAAAGGGCTTTGCGCAGGTGTGGGCATTGAAAAACGTCAGCTCGGTGGAAATGATTTTTAAAAATATGATTATAAAAGTACCGAAAAGTTTCTTAGGACCAGTCAGGCCCCAACCAAAGCTGATAGCGAGATGTAGCCAAAGTTACAAAGTCTTGCCCCCACTTGCGGCAATGCAATTTTGTTGGTGGCAGTATTTTTGTTCGACCAATGACGTGTTTTATTTTGTGCTTAAAAAGTTGACATTTGAATATGTTGCGTTCCAGCACCAATAATCTCCTCTACAAATACCGAACAATGCAATGGTTTATTTTTCGTTATGTCATATTTTAATAAGTTGTAAGACATATATGTTTTACCTTCTTCCTTATGTTTAATAACCCCTGTGGCTGACCCAGCACCAATTATTTTTATTCCATTATAATCTTGAACTTTGGGTATATGTTTATGTCCATGAAAAACTATTTTTAT
>JBGSMI010000324.1:0-19083 GCA_041740215.1 Ferruginibacter sp. | reverse complement strand
CCGGCAATAGATTTCATTTCTATCCAATGGCCTAATAACATGATGAGGATTAGGCTGGCCAGTTCCCAATAAAAATCCATTCCTTTTAATCCGAATACTGTTGCAGTGCTGTAGATATATGCTACTGAAATAGCAAAGCCTATCAGTGTCATCATGCCGGGATTCTTATCCTTTAATTCAGTGACCAATCCTTTTAAGAATGGCCATCCACCATAGATAAACACTACTGTTGATAACCCAAATAAAATATAAAGAGAACCTGTAAACTGCCAATCCATCCCAATGAATTGCTGTATCATGGGTGACAATAACATAATTGGAATGGTCAATATCAACACAACAAAAAAGCGCTTTTTAAAATCATCAATCATCATTTTGTGATGATCATGACCAGCCATGCCCATTGGAGGATTGGCTCCATGTTGCATCTCACTGTGATTCATTTTTGAATGATCCATTGGTGCTTTTGCCAACTTTTCAACAGCTCCCTGATTTTCCATTTAACTAATTTTTAATTCGGTAAATACGCTGAGATATTTGTCTTCTATTTTGACGGATCATTCGTCATCCTGGTTAACAGAAAAAAACTTTCTTTGATGGCAAGCGCACTATGTGGAATATTTTCCTGCAAGGAAATCATTTGGCCTTTTTCTATTGAAACCGTTTGTTGATCTGCCGTAAATTTTATTTCTCCTGCTAATACCTGCACGGTAATATGTGCCTTTGCGATATGTGTTTTTAATGAAGCATTGGCGTGCAGCCCCATCAGTACTATGGTGATATTGTCTGATTTAAAGATAGTGATGGAGTTACGGTCACTGTTTGCCCAGGTAGCCTCTTGTTTTAGTTGATCGATGAATTTATTCAGATCCATTTCAACTAAAGAAGCATTTAATAAACGATCACCCATGGGACGCATTGCGGTTGCTTCATTTGATTTATTTTCCATCGTTTCATTTTTATTAGAGTTGATTTAGACAGGTTATTCCGGATGCGTTTTCAACTTTGCAATGATTGCATCTGTGGCAGCATCTGCAGAAATTCCATAGCCATTTACTAATACACCTTTCGCACCAGACTTTGATGATGATATGGCATACAATACCGATTGGTCATCAGGATTTGAGGAGCCTTCAAACCGATACACTTTGTCAATTACAAAATCACCAGGTAATAAAATAGCATTAGTCTCGCTACAAATAATCCGTTCCTGCTGTACATTAAAGTCCAATGCATAGCCATCATTTTTAAGGCCATTGATTGTTTCTAACAATGTTCCGTAACTCTCTTTTATAGTATCTTTTACGTTAATTTTTTTGTTTGTGTTTTAAAAACTACCGGGTCGTCAGCGTTCTTCATTGTAGTCAGCAGTTGATCCTTCATTCGCAAGACCTTTACCTGCTTTGGCTTTCACGCTTTCCACGGCACTGGTTATTATTTTATCGACAGATGCAACTGTTGCACCTTTTGAACCTTTCTTAAACTGGTTAATTGGATCGCTTCCCGGCAGGCTTTTTATTTTATTTGCGGCCGGAATATTTTTGTCTTTTTTCATAATTAAATTTTTTATTTGTAATGAATAGGTTGAATTGAAGCCTTAGTCTATGTTGTCTATTGATACTGTTTTATTTCTTATTTATCGAGGTTGTCTTTTTACTTTGATTGTACTCTTTAATATTAAAAGGTCATGACAGCAATTATTTTTAGACCAATTCCTTAATTGAATAATGTCCTGCCTTACTAAGTTGTGCCTGCAATTCTGCAACATCAATTTTTTTGTTCATAGTCAGAATTGCACGTTGCGGATTCAATCCAACTTCAGCTTCCTGAATTTCCGGAAGTTTAAGCAAAGCATTTTTTACGCCGTTAACACAGCCTCCGCAACTCATTCCGGATATTTCATAAGTTTTTTTCATTTCTATTGCCTTAATGGTTAATTAGTAGTTTAGCCCTTTGATAGGCATCGGAAAAATAAAATCTACCAACACGCTGTGGTGCGCCTGTGATACATATTCTTTAAATGACTGCATACTACGATGCATCACTTTAACATACTGCTCCCCGAGCTTCATTACAATTGCTTCCAGCCTCGCCAATTCATCTTTCAAAGCCGCTTCCCTGCTATTTATTTCAGCCGGCAATTCCTTATCCAGTTCGTGTATCGTATTTTCAAATACTTTATCTGCTTCCTGGTAAAAATCAGTGAGCAGCGGATCGCAGGCATATGTTTTTATATGTGAAAGTTTCAGGGCTTCTTCTTTTTCTGCAGCATCTAATTTATGGTTACCATTGGCAGCAAGCATTGAGATAATTGCAGGAAATTTAAGCAGTGCCTTATTTTCTGATTCGGTAAGTTCTTTAAATGGTATCATCTTTACTGTGATTTAATATTTATTTACATAATAAAGGTTAATGACCAGGCGGTCACATTTAATGATTACGCAATCGCCCTACGATTGTTTCCAGTGAACTTTTTAGTTTATCAATTGCGGCCGCCACAGAATGTTCATGTGTATCCCCGTCTGCGGTTACGGCAATAGGCGACCTACCTTCAAGCCTTGCTTCAATCAAACATCTTTTATCGTTTTGCCCATTTTTGCCTCCATTCTCGTCAGAGAGATGTACTTCCAACCGGGTGATGTATTCACTAAACCTGTTTAATTCTTCAGATAGTAATTCGGTTAGCTGGGTGCCAAATGCTTCATGTACGCTTAGATTTTTATCTGCATTTAATTGAATGGTCATAATTGATTTAGTTTTTGTTTTTTATAAATTATTTTACAAGCTCTGGCGTTTTTTTTGAACTTAGTGTTGGATAGGCTGCAGTATATTTTCCTTTTGCAGTCATTTTTATAATGGAAACTGTCATTACAAAGCCATCATTACTTTCTGTAAACTGGATCATATTTCAGTAGCGATTTCTACGAGTTCATTATTTTCAACAGCCTGCATGGAGGCTGCCGGATCAACTGCAGAAACCTCGATCTGGTCACGTATTTTTTCCTGAACTATCACATTGCAAGGTAACATGGTCCCAATTTTATCTTCAGTCAGCAATGCCTTGTATGCAAATGGAGGATTGCAGGCGCCAAGTATTGTGTAATTATAAAAGTCAACATCAAGCTTTTTCTTGAGGGTAGCTTTTATATCAATTTCTGTCAATATACCAAAGCCTTCTGCTTTCAATGCGGCTGTTACTTTTTCAATGGCATTTTCGAAACTACCGGTAATTGTTTTGCTGAAATAGTATTGCATAACGGTATTTATATTTTAAATTATAAAAATATTACTATCCGAACTCCAATTGCTATATAAGGGGCGTTTTTAAAATTGTCGCA
Source organism: Ferruginibacter sp. (assembly GCA_041740215.1). Lineage (GTDB taxonomy): Bacteria > Bacteroidota > Bacteroidia > Chitinophagales > Chitinophagaceae > Ferruginibacter. The sequence continues at coordinate 15,745 of JBGSMI010000324.1, read as the reverse complement.
GCTCAACAGAGGGTTGCCAACCTTTTTTAAAGTGTTTTTGCAGAAAAGAACTTGCACAAGGTTGGCAACCCTTCCGACAATTTTAACTGCACCCTATAGCAGTACATTTATGTAGAATATACTTTAACACTGTCTCCAGCGCTAATTCCTACATGCAGGTGTTTATTTTCTATTCCGTGACCTGCTAAACCACACTACTACTGCTATCACAATAACAAGCATAACAACCCACCAGCCCATGTGCATTCCTCCCAAAATATAATTGCTATTGTCGTGCATCATAGGCTTAGTTTTTATTGGTGATTCATTTATTTTTAATGTTCCTCAATTCATCACTCAAGAAAGGTACTCAACTTTAATGCCTCAACTCTTACACATTACATAGTAATAGTTACAACATTCACAGGTTTTGAGTGCGGGAAAGGAGTTGGTTGCTGACTGTAATATTTGAAGCACTTGTTTACCAGGAAAATCGAGAGAGAATTTAAAAATTCAGGTGTTCAACATTTAATAGCAACATCTCTCCAATTATTATATAAACGGACTATTTATGGGTTTTTTAATTCGGATATTTTTAGATATGTCACATGAGGTTGTCTGTTCTGCCAGCGTAGCTGCGGCTGAATATTATCTTATCTGTAAATTAAATGTATTGTAGCGTGCACCGTCGCAGCAGACTAAAAGTAGTAAGTACGAAAATTTAAATTGAATTCAATTGCTGACTGTTATAAACTACTATTGCGAATAGGACAGTCATTTTTCGGTAAAAAGCTGAAGTTACCGAAATATCAACGGCTATAAATTTGCGTTTGTCCCATCTTAGTTTATTCAATTATTCCATTCCGGAAAATTACTTTGCTCCCATATCCATACCTTCCATTCCTGCCATGGTGTTGCCGCCTTTCTTAAAAATAAATTCACTGTTCAATAAGTAAGCTCCGCTCATCACCACCACATCGCCATTTTGTAAACCTGCTTTTATTTCAAGCCGGTCGCCGCTTTCCAAACCAATTTGCACCATTTTCATTTTATAACTGTTTTTACCAGATTGCACCCAAACAACATTCATCTTGCCATCTCGAAGTACTGCATCTGTTGGAAGCGTAAGAGTGTTTAGCTCCTTGCTCTTGATACTGACATAAGCAGGCATTCCGGGCTTTAGCAATCCATTGGGATTGGGTATGGAAACACGTACCAGATTGAGTCTGCTGTCTGCTACAATCTCAGGATTGGCAAATTCAATTTTCCCTTTCCATTCCCTGCCTGGTATATCCGGAAACTGAACAATGGCTGTTCCCTTCAGATCAATGCCTGATAGTTGAGAAGTGTACACCTGCGCTTCTGCCCACAAGGAAGAAAGATCAGCCAGTTTTACAATAGCAGTTCCTTCCGTTACATATTGACCTTCCATTACCGGCTGTTCAGTAATGTAACCCGATTCTTTGCTGTAAAATGCGGTGAGTGGCGAAGGCTTTTTCGACCTCACCAATTCAGTCAACTGTGCCTCACTCATACCCCACAACAGCAATTTTGTTTTTGAACTTTCAACCAGCCTGTTAAAGTCAATGATGGAATTTTGGAGGGTTTGTTGTTTTTCAACAGCTACCATGTATTCCTGTTTGGCATTGTTTAATTCTTCGCTGTACAAATCATACAGATGCGCTCCCTTTGCAACATAATCGCCCATGTTTTTAAAATACAACCTGTCTATACGGCCCATGATCCGGGCGTTAATGCTGTTTACTTTTGTTTCATCCGTATTCAGGGTAGCTGTCAATATCACTTTATCGCCAATCATTCCATTGCGAATGGTATCTATTTGAATATTGCCCAACCGAACCTGTTCATCATTTAGCATGATTTCATCTGCCGCAGTATTGGTCCTTTTAACAACTATAAGATCCATTTGGCAAATGGGGCAAGTACCGGGCTTATCCTCCATGATCTGTGGATGCATACTACAGGTGTAATATTCATCTTTATTTACCATCGCTGCCTTTTTGTTTTTACAGGATGGCAAAACAAATAACAGTGCGGCGATAATTATTAAATATTTTTTCATGGTCTTTTAATTTGTTTGGATAAAGCTTTCACTGTCTACCAGGTATTGTGCATTTGCTGCAACGGCTTCTGTTGTTTCTAAACCGCCCAATACCTGTATGAGGTGTTTATTGATAATGCCCGTTTGAATCTTTCTTGCCATAAATGCTTCACCGGTTCTTACAAAAACAACTTGTTCCAACCCCAATGATAACACGGCTTCCTCCGGTAACCAGTTAGCGGAACGGTCGCCTGCAAAAATGGTTGCTTTTACCTGGCTGCCGATCGGTATTTTATAGGTTGAATTATCAAAATACACTCTTGCAGTTACGGTTTTACTTCCGGGCCGATACAGCGGTTCTATGAAACTGATGGTGGCCCTGAAATCATCAGCCGGACTGGTTTCGGGACTGATGCGTACCTTATTACCAACTTTTGCCATCGCGGCCTGACCTGTAAAAACGTTCAATAAGGCCCATGCTTTATTTGGATTATAAACTGAAAAAATGTTTTGTCCTTTCTGCACATACATTCCTTCTTTAACCGATAATTCCTGGGTGGTTACAGCCGACTGCTGCATGGATTCTGGCTGGTTGTTGCCCATACCTGTGCTGTTGCCTTCGTGAATATGACCGCTGTAATTGCTGAAGATGGAAACCTTATAAGATGGTTTCCCGGTTCTTAGCACATTGCTTAATTGCTGGTTGCTCATGCCAAGTAAATACAGCTTTTGTTTGGCAGCATTGATCAGCAGGGCGTTTTCAGGATCATTCTTTAACAGGAACAATAAATTTTCCTGTGCAGTCAATAATTCAGGACTATAGATGTCCATGATGCGTTGCCCTTTGCTTATTTTTTGATACCGGTATTTTACATACAGCTTTTCAATCCTGCCCGAAAAGTTGGAAGTGATGGCGCCTGTTTGTCTGGTATCATAAGTAATGAATCCGTAGGCATCCATTTCAATATCTTCTTCCCTTGCCATCATGTGTATCATCGGAACATTTGCGATCACCTGCTGATTGGAAGGCTTGAGTAATGTATTTAAAGAAACCGCTTTGGGGTCATCCGGTGATTTTACTTTTTCCAGTTGCATGCCACAAATTGGACAACTGCCTGCTATATCACTGTGTACCTTCGGATGCATGGGACAGGTATAACCATTGATAGCAGCCACAGTGTTATCTTCCATTTCATTAGCGGAATGCATGGAATGATTTTCCATTGGCACCAGTACCATTCCGCACTTTGGACACTTACCAGGCTTGTCGCTAAAAACGGAATCCTGCGGCATAGGACAAGTGTACATTGCAGCAGTTTTATCCGTCGCATTGTTACAGGCAAAAAAGCCAATCGCCAGGACAATAACTGCTAACCATTTTATTTTACGAATCATGTTCATACGGTTTATTTTATTTCCAATATTTTCATCAACTCCGCCTGCATCTGCAACCCCTTCTGTAGTTGATCCAAATAATCCATCTGCGTCATGTTAAGCGCTTCCCATGCATCAAACAATTCAAATAGTTCTTCTGTATTTTGCTCGTATGCCAATTGCATGGTTTGAAAATTTTTTCGAAGTGCCGGAATAATTTGCTGCTCATACAGGTTCATCTGTTTCTTCTTTAACTCCAGTTCGGAGTAACTGCCCGCTGCCATACCGGTTGCTTCATTGATGATCATCTGCTGCTGGTTCTTTAATGCTTCATTTTGCCAAAGTATGCTCTCCGCCTTTGCCTTATTCATTTTGGAAGACCATTTTGCCAAAGGAATTTTCATCATGGCCATAGCTGTAAACATCACGGGCTGCCTGGCCCAACCGGTCATGTGATTGTACTGGATACCAAATTCCGGACTTAGTTTTGCCAGCTCTGCTGTGCGTTCCAGTTTATTGACTTCAATACTTTTATCAAGCACTTTTATATCGCTGCGCTGCTGTGTTAATGAAGCTGCATCAAACATGGACCTGGAAAAGTTGTACCACACATAATTCGTATCAACTGTAAATGCTTCTGCTGTACTTCTATTCATTACGGTATTGATGATAATTCGTTTCTGAATGATTTCGTTTCGCAACATCAACTGCATATTCTCCACATTTGCCAAAGCTGCTTTTGCTTTGTAATAGGCACTGATTTTTCCCAGTCCGTTTTTATACCGGATCTCTGCACTTTTCATCATAAATTGTAACAGCTTATCATTCTCTTCGAGCACTTCCAATTTCTTTTCCAGCACAATCCAGTCGTAGTAATTTTTTCTTGCAGTAAACAACAGTTCATTTGCCACCACCGCCTTTTTTTGTAACTCAACGGATGACTGTGCATTCATATAATCAAACTCAGCGTTTTGTCTTTTTTTATTGGGTAACATCTGTTGTCCGGAAATCATGAAGGCGCCCATGCCCGGTTGGCCATCCATCGATTTCCACTTGCCGGGATTATATGGTGTTTGAAAAAAGCCAGCACCCACTTCAGGCGGCATCCAACTGAATGCGCCTTTTGCGGCTTCGTTCATAGAACGGGCCTCGGCATCCAGCATCTTTAAAGCAGGGTGATTGGTTTGGATGGCAGATTGAATTTCCTGCATGGTAAGCACCTGCTGGCTCATCGACAGCGATGATGTTAGCAGCAATACAGTTGCCATAATTATTCGTATCATACGATTTCTATTTTATAAGTTAGTATAACTATTTTTTACAGCACTTCCATTATGAAATGGGGCACTTTTTCTTTTTTTTCTTGATAAAAAAAAGAAACAAAAAAAATCAAGGCTGCGAATAAAAAGGCTGAAAATTTCAACATAATCCTAAAATCAAGGAACTCGCCGCAAGTAGTTCAATGATGCAAAGCTTTTGCCCGGCTCACACAGCCTTGATTTTTTAACGGATTATATTGAAATTTTCTAGCACTTTTTATTCGAGGCCAAACTAACCTTCGTTTACTAACAGACTTCCTGATCCTTTTTCAAAATAGTTCTTAAACATATTGATGCAATGTGATAATGGCAGGAAATGATGCAATTAAATACATCACCCAGTAACCAAATCAATCAGCCAATTTTTTTTGTGGCTAGTGTTTTGTTTCCAGCACTTCTATTTTGCCGCGTTTTTTTAATTCATATTCCTTTGCCATTAAAAAAATCAAAGGGGTTACCAATAAAATGTGGGTGGCAGAAGTTAATACACCACCAACCATTGGTAATACGATCGGCTTCATTACATCGCTGCCCACACCGTGGCTCCATAAAATTGGAATCAATGCAAACAGTGAAACAGAAACGGTCATTAATTTTGGCCGCAGTCTTTTTGCCGCTCCGGCAATTACAAACTCTCTTAAATCTTCTTTGGTAATGGTTTCTTTTGAATTGCCTTTTAATGTCACCAGTTGCTCCATCGCATCGTTCAGATAGATGACCATTACAATGCCCGTTTCTACAGCCAATCCGAACAGGGCAATAAAACCAACTGCCACTGCTACCGATAGATTCACATCCCACAAATAAATCATGACTGCGCCGCCAATCAATGCAAACGGAATGGAAATCAAACTGAGGAATGCTTCTCTTGCATTGCGAAAAGCAAAATACATGGAGAGGAAAATAATCAACAGCACGACCGGTAAAATCATCTTCAATGTTCTTTCGCTTCGAATGAGGTTTTCATATTGTCCGCTCCACTCTAAAAAATATCCCTTGGGTAATTGGGTAATCATTTTATCCAATTTCTCTTTGGCTTCATTTACGGTTCCGCCCAAATCTCTTTCTCTTACGTTAAACAAAACGGTTCCACGCAGCATCGCATTTTCTGAATTGATCATTGGCGGACCTTCGGTGATTTTCACATCGGCCACCGCTTCCATTGGTACAGGTCCGTATTTCATGGTTTGCACCTGAAGGCGTTTTAAAGCTTCCAAATTATTTCTAAAATCTTGCCCGAACCGTGCATTCACAGAGAAGCGCTGCCTGCCTTCTACGGTAGTTGTTAACCGCAATCCACCCAACGCAATTTCCACCACGCTGTTAACATCATCTACCGTTAACCCGTACCTGCTTATCTCAGCCCGCTTTACAATGATATCAATGTACTTGCCACCAGTTATTGGTTCTACATACAAATCTTTTACCCCATCAATGCCTTCCAACTGTTTCTTCACATTTTCGGCAAAAGCATAAATGGTATCAAGATTTTGTCCATATACTTTTACACCTACGTCTGTACGGATACCGGTAGAAAGCATATTGATGCGGTTGATGATGGGCTGTGTCCATCCGTTGGTAACACCGGGTATTTGCAACTTGGCATTGAGTTCATTGATGATATCATTTTTAGTCAATCCTTTTCGCCATTCAGCTTGTGGTTTTAATAATACGATTGTTTCAATCATGCTGATGGGAGAATTATCCGTTGCCGTATTGGCCCTGCCTGCTTTGCCCAACACATTCTTTACTTCCGGTACAGATTTAATGAGTTTATCCTGCACCTGTAAAATGCGTTTTGCTTCGCTGTTGGAAACATCCGGAAGCGTAACAGGCATGAATAAAATAGAACCTTCATCCAGTGGTGGCATAAACTCTTTACCCAGACTCATCAGCATGGGAATGCTGATGGCAAGGGCAATGATATTCACGGCCAGTGTTGTCTTCCGCCATTTGATACAGGTGCGGATGACCGGTTCGTAAATTTTTTCCAGTATTCGATTTACCGGATTTTGGTTTTCGGGCCTGAATCGCCCTTTCATAAAAAAAGATATTAAAACGGGGGCTAAGGTGATCACCAGCAAGGCATCCACAATCATGATGAATGTTTTAGTGTATGCCAACGGGTGAAATAATTTTCCTTCCTGCCCGGTTAATAAAAACACGGGCAGAAAAGAAGTGATGATAATGATGGTAGAAAAGAATACCCCTCTGGACACTTGAATGCTGGCTTTCTCAATCAACTGCATCCGCTCCAATTCCGGAATGCGATAGTAGTTGTCTTTACTTTTAAATTTGTTGAACAGTTTTTTCATCGCTTAGGATTTGGGGTCGTGTTGATTTTGATAGTCTGATAAATGCCTGTAAGCATTCTCACTCATGATGATGCCGTTATCTACAATTACACCGATGGCAAGCGCAATGCCGGTAAGCGACATAATGTTGGAGGATATCCCAAACAAATTCAGCAGGATAAAACTGATGGCAATGGTAATCGGAATTTGAATGATGATGCTCAATGCACTCCGCCAATGCAGGAGAAAGATGAAAACGATGATTGCCACAACAGCCATTTCTTCAATCAATTTTACTTTGATGTTGCCAATGGCAGCTTCAATCAATTCACTCCGGTCATAAGCTGTTTTAAAGGATACGCCTTCGGGTAAACCTTTTTGCACGTCTTTCATTTTTTCTTTTACGGCTGTAATGACTTTATCAGCATTCTCACCATACCGCATCACTACTATTCCACCTACTACTTCCCCTTCGCCGTTTTCGTCAAAGATGCCCAATCGTAAATCGCCACCCATCTGCACGGTACCAATATCCTGCACCCTTACCGGTATGCCATTGTTATTGCCCACCCCAATGCTTTCGATGTCTTCCTTGTTTTTGATGTAACCCAGTCCCCGGATGATATAAGCCATGTCGCTCATTTCAAATTTCCTTCCGCCCACATCATTGTTACTGGCTTTTACTTTGGTCATTACATCCATCAGGCTGATGTTGTAAAACTGCAGTTTAACAGGATCAATCACCAACTGGTATTGCTTTTCGAAACCGCCGAAAGAGGCTACTTCTGCAACACCGGGCACCGTTTGCAAGGCCAGTTTTACATACCAATCCTGCAAGGCCCGTTGCTCACCCAGGTCAAGATTTTTAGTATCCAGTGTGTACCAGAACACATGACCTACACCAGTTCCATCGGGACCAAGTGTGGGCGTAACACCCGTTGGTAAGAGGCGTTGTGCATAGTTCAATCTTTCAAGCACCCTTGTTCTTGCCCAATACACATCCACATCATCTTCAAAAATCACGTACACAAAACTCATCCCAAACATGGAGGTGCCCCGGATGTTTTTTACTTTGGGAATGCCTTGCAGGTTGCTCACCAACGGATAGGTAACCTGGTCTTCCATGATCTGAGGCCCACGGCCCATCCATTCTGTAAAAACGATGACCTGGTTTTCGCTGAGATCCGGAATAGCATCAATGGGGTTTTTCTTTATATTAAAGATACCCCACGCAAACAGTGCCGCTGCCAAAAGCAAAACGATGTATCGGTTCTTTAATGACCAGGAAATTATTTTCGGTATCATAATTCAAAAATTAATTTTTTCTATTGCCGCTCGCCTATTCCCTACTGCGCATTATTGCAGCATTTCTTCTACGCTACCACAGGTCATCATTTTTTCACCGTAGTAAGGATTTTTGATGTCTTTGCTTTCACTAAGCCACATCGATCCATCCTTATACATCGGGCAATGATCATGGTATAAAGTCATACCAGCACCAAATGCTTTTGTCATTTCGTACATACCCTTACTCATCATTACAAAATGCTCCCGCTGGCTTTCAATTTTGTTTTTTGAAATAAACGCTGCCTGTTCTTTGAGGTTGGATTCAATGCCATCGAACTGCTTTTTCTGGTCGCCACTCAGTAATGATTTATCAAAACTCTTTAGGGTTTCATGCATCTTGTCGGAGGCTGCTGCTGCTTCCGTTTCATTGTCATTTGCCAAAGCATTTTTAACAGCCAGGTAATGCCCTACCATTGCTTTCATAAATGTTGAAACACCGGGATCAACAGTAGTAAATGTTCTTGACACCAATTTTACATCGTTATCGGTCTTTGTATTATCCTGCACTGCCTTTGGCATGCTATCATGATCCATTGTTGGCTGTTCATTATTTTTTGAATCAGTGCCATTGCAGGAAACCAAGGCTATTGAAGCGATGGCTGATAAAGCAATAATTATTTTTTTCATGTTGTTGTTTTTTAATTGATTAATGATTGTGATTGTTATGATTATCTTTTTGTTCCTTTAATGCCATGCCGCATTTAGGGCAAGAACCGGGCTTATCGTAGGTTTTGTCTCCTTCGCATTTCATAGGACAACTGTAGGCAACAGTAGCAGGTTGCTTTTCTTTCATGTCCATTCCGCATTTTGAACATTTACCCGGTTTGTCACTTGTTACGTCGGGATGCATCGTGCAGCAAAAGGTTGTAACAGGCTCCATCTTCAATTTGGTTAAATTCATCCCGCATTTAGGACATTTACCGGCTTTATCATACGTCTTATCACCCTCGCAGCGCATGGGGCAACTGTAAGCGACCTGCTCCTTTTTTTGCATGGGAGCTTTAGATTTTTGTTTGGGAGATTCCTGTGCAAAAACAGAGATAGTAACGATGGTTAACGCTGACATCACCAGCAGCTTAATTGCTTTCATTGTTAAATAATTAAAAGTGTGTAAAAATTGAAAAATACAGGACAGCCGAAAATGCCTATAGCCCGGCATATCAATTGCCTGGCTCAAAAAAAAGAGAAAGTTTAAATGCGAAAAGTACAGTTGCGGATGTAAATGGGAACACCCGGGGTTCGGGGTGGAGCATTGCTGACAGGGCACTCTTCAGTAATTGAAGTAAATGCTATCTGAGGTAACTGGGTGAAGTCAGGCGGTAAGGCCACTGCCACAACCTGCATAAGGTGCAGACTTCTCTCTGTTACTTTTTGCGCCGAATCGTCTTTGAAAAACTTGTGTTCATCTTTGCAGCAACCATTGTCCTTTTGATCGGATTTTTCCATACCGCATTTACCGCAGGTTTTGGAATCCTGTTGTCCCAAACCCCAATTGGCCAACTTACCCATGCAATAATGCATGTGTATCATTGCACCGGTAGAAGTGCCCAAATACAAAACGGCTAATATGGCGGTGATGAATTTTTTCATGTTGCGATTACAAAACTACTCTTTTTTTGAGTAACTGATTTACCTAATTGATATAATTTTATCATTTAAGTGTCAAACATGTTTCACTATTCCAACGGTTAAGTTTTTAACATACATCAATCAAATCCAATACATTTTGTTGCAGTACCATTATTGAGCATCGCTTTTTCCGCACCCTCCGAATCTGATCGCCGTGAAATAAAAGTTAATTTGACCAGGCTGGTGTTGGTTTACTTAACCAACAGTCACTTAGCTATTCGTTGGCTTTTTAAGTGCTTCAAAACCTGCTACTACATCAAATAACTCTTCATCAATAGAACTTTGACGCAAGCGATGAAACTTATTGTTTAGATCTCCCAGTAATTCATCAATGTTTTTTTCTGCACGCTGCATGGCCTGCAGGCGACTTGAGTTTTCACTCGCCAGCGATTCTGCGCAAGCTTTAAATAACGACACAAAAAGATACTCACTGATGAGTGCTGATAGCGTGGGTTGAATAACGCCGGCCACCTGTGGCAAATTATTGGTTGTCCACTCCACCTTCTCAAATTCCTGCTGCCATGTTTCATCCAAAGGCAATAGGCGCTGCATTACCGGACGATACCCTGCACCCTCTTTTGGCTGGTTGTGAAAAATATAGAGCGACTCAATTCCCTGTGCGTCCATACTTTGTTGCGCCTTCACCAATACATCCGTCACTAAAGACGTAATGGCATTCAATTCATTGGGCACAGTAAAAAGTTTACTCGTATTAAAACCAACATCTTTCAGCAGCAACTGTATCCGCTCTCCCACTGCCCATATTTCCTTTTTTCCTGCCACAGGGTTTAAAGATTGCGAAACAAACTCTGTCAATGAATCATTGAAACGACCAACCAATCCCTGGTCGGATCCAAACACGATCACACCGGTTAAACGGTCCTTTGGGTTTGAAGGTGCACTGTCTCTATAGCCAACATCTAAATTTTCTGATCTAAAAAATGCGGTTAGTCCCAATGACACGGTGGAGTAATAATCGCTTAACGAGGCAACAGATTTTTCGTACTGGCCAATATTGGACGCAGCTACTGCCTTCATGGTTTTTACTACAGAGTCAATATCTGCCGCACTTTCCAGTTTTGTTCGTAAACTTTCTAATGTATCCATGGCATTTTATTTAGCACAATTGCAAACAGTTTTTTATAGCTAACAGCCGATAAAAAAAGGAGACAATTGCTTTATATTTTCACGCTATTACTAAGAAGCAAATTCTTTGTAATATTTATCGAGACTACCTTCATACGCTTCACTTAACCGTTCGCCAGGGTGGTATTCGGGGCTATTTTTTACCTGCTCTTCAGTAGCGTCAACGGTAACCGTAGCATCTAACCAGTTTACTTCTTTTATCCATTTTGGTGAGATGACAACTTTCTTTCCGGGAAACCAGTTACCGGTGTCAACTAAAAGGAAATCAATTTCCCAGGTAACATCGTCTATTATAAAATCTTCAACATCTCCTATTTCTCCGTCTGAGGCTTTAATATTATACCCGGTTACTTTGTCTGTGCTTCTTAAATGCAGGTCATCATCTGGCTTTTCTTCTTTCGGGGGTGCCTGTAAAGAAACAGGATAAGACATACCCATGCCCATACCTAAACCTCCCATACTGGTTCCCCAATAATAACCTCCCCAGGGATAATACGAATACAGATCGATTTCATGCTGGCGTGAAACCGGCATATCAGTATCTATCAGGGGACTATTTTTTATTTGCTCTACGTTGAGATTAACCTTTAATTTTTCATGCTCCCAATCGTATGTAATCACCGACTCTGGCGACAGCAATACTTTCCTTCCGAACAGCCAGCTACCTGTTTCAACAATCATATATCGGATTGTCCATGTTTCATCATCAAAATAAAATTCTTTCAATTTTCCTATTTCGCCATCTAAACCTTCTATGGCAAAACCAATTAAACTTTCAGTGCGACGTTTCATAATGCTAATTTTTAAGTGATTAATATTATTTAATACAATACATAAACCAATGACTACTTAATCAGTGTTTTAACAGGGCTTTTCTTTAACAGCAATTCTTACCATAACTACATAAAAGCTTTTTCTTCTCTTGATTCCTGTTTGCCAATTCTCATTCAACATCGTTGTGTTACTCAATTATACTTACAGTTTTTCATGGCATCTTATTCGACAGCTTTCTTATTTTTTAACGGTGTAATCTTTTAAAGGTGCAGCGTACACATCCCGTGGAAGTACTTTAGTGTTGACAATGCTCAAATCTTTACGTTCAGCATTCCTCAATTTTATTCTTTGCTGTTTTTCCTTTTCCTGAACAATTGCGATGGGGTTCCCAAACAAGTAAAACCATTTTAATTTCCATGTTGGAGCGGATCTGACATCGGTCCATATTTGCAACAGTTCCTGAAAATTAATATGAAATGGATTCGCTTTGTTACCAATGTTATGCGTAACTCCGTAAATAACTTTTTCGTCTTCTTTTTGATAGGTATTAAACAGGTGGTCCCACAAGACGAAAGTTGCGCCGAAATTTTTGTTGATATATTTCTTTTGCGAGCCATGGTGAACCCGGTGATTAGACGGTGTAGCAAATATGTACTCGATTACCGGGTGTAAACGGCCAATGTACTCGGTATGCACCCAAAACTGGAAAAGCACGGCAACCTGGTTTACTGTAAAGAAAACAATTGGATGAAAACCAATTAGTGCTACGGGTATAAAAAATATTAACTTAAAATGTTGTATCCAACTAAGCCTGAAGGATACTGATAAGTTATAGTGCTCACTGCTATGATGCACTATATGCGTAGCCCACCAAATCCTTTGCTGGTGGGCTATTCTGTGTGCCCAATAACTGCAAAAATCAAAAATGATGTAACATGGTATAAACAACCACCAGTTAAAATACATTCTCCACGGCACCAGATTATATACGCTTACAACTAGGTAAAACAAACCGAATTTGATGGCAAATGCTATGGTGACATTTCCAACTCCCACCAACACAGAACCGATTGTTTCGTCTTTGGTGTAGACTTCCTTGTTTTGCCGATATGAAATAAACCATTCCAACAAAACAAAAAAGAAAAGGATGGGTGCTGCCCATATAATAATCTCAGGCGATTTGCTGCTGACATCTTCAATTTGCGAATAAAGTATTTTGGGAGCCCCAAACAGTGAATTAAAATCCATTAATCTTACAGTTTTTAAAAATGATTATATCAATTAAATATCTATCAGCTTTTTTTAAGCTGCTATACTTTGCTTTTAGTTAACGTATTTTCAAACGCTTTGCCATCATAAAAATCATCACTAACTACTGAAGGTTCACCAACTATATAACCGGGTAAATAATTGTGCATCACTGTTATTTCGAACTCCCTGTTAATGGTAGTCTTCTTACTGAACCGGTTCGTTTTAGTAAAGGTTGAATGGTTTATTTCATTCGTGAGAACCGTTTTGTTTTCTTCTTCCAACTTCGCCATTCCTATAGGTATAATAATGTGGTCATCACCATCCTTATCCAAAAATTCATGTATACCTTCACCTGCCGATACTGCATACGGTTCATGACCTTCTTCTATCAGGTCTTTATTCACTGCCACATCAAGGTATACGACCCGTTCTGCTTTTTTATTAACCAGTAAATTGTCTACTTTTCCTATGGTGCGGTTATCTGCATCTTTTACTTCCCAGCCCCTCACATCACAATCGTCAGCAGCTACTTTGTAATCAGACAATTCGTCTAAATAGTATAAATTCTTTTCGTTTGTCATAATCGTATTTTTTTGATGTTAATTAATTCATTTTACCAAGCAGGTAAGAAGTTTTGCTAAAAAAGTTTTTTACTGCATCTTTTTGGTCAAGTGTAAGTGTTGCAGGATTTATAGCTGCTGCTGCACTGTTAACGTCTGCGACTTCGTTTTCAAGTCCGGGGTATTTTGCCTGTTGCATATTTTGCATAGCAGTGGATAGAATATCCGCGGCCTTCCGGATGGCATCAGCATGTGAAGTTTCAAAAGGGTCATTGGTTATCTTATCTGCATACTCTTTAGCTTTATCCAAATCTGCTTTAACGTTGTACCCTACCTGGTCAGCCATAGCGTTGATGGCATTGGTTAATTTCAGAAGCGCTTCATTTGTATACGAATGATCAATACTCATCTTATTGGTATCAGAGCTGATGAAGTTTACGTAGGCTGTTACTGTGCTGTTATTTTCCTGCACGTCTATTAACGACGCCGCAGGTGCATTTGCTACTTCTGTATTATTAGTTTTAAAAACAAAGAAATAAAGAAGCAATGCAATTATTCCCAGACCTAATAATACCCACGGTAAAGCCGATTTCTTTTTTTCAATTTTAATTTCAGTCATTGTAAAAGATTTAATTTGTTATAAATATTTGCTGTATTTCGAAAGACGTTTTATTTAAAAATCAGGGTACAACTTTATCCTTTTTTTTCTTCATTTTCCGTATCCTGGAATGGTAACAAAGCATCAGCAGCCAATTTTAAAATAGCCGATTTATCTTCATCACTTAATTTTTTGTCGGACAGTAAACGTTGTTGCATATCAGCATCTAATGTGCTGCAGGTCTGGAGCAACGCCACTTCGGCATCTTTCATTTTATCTATCGGTACCCTATCGAATAAACTTTCTGTCAATGCCAACAATTCTACCAATTGTTCAATAACCGACAACGGATGTAGTTCATTTTGCTTTAGCCAGTTACGTATGCGCTTTCCATGCTCTATGGTAGTTCGGGTATGTTCATCCAGCCTTGTACCAAAGCGTGCATAATTCTCCAATTCTTCAAACTGAGAATAGGCCAATTTAAGGTTACCCGTTACCGATCGATAGGCAGGTAATTGCGCTTTACCACCCACACGGGAAACAGACTTCCCAACATCAACAGCCGGTAAAATACCCAACTCAAACAATTTCGGCGATAGATAAATTTGTCCATCGGTTATAGAAATAAGATTGGTAGGTATGTAGGCTGATATATTCTGTGCTTCTGTTTCGATGATGGGCAATGCTGTAAGCGAACCACCTTTTAGCGCATCACTTAAATGGGTGGATCGTTCCAGTAATCTTGAATGGATGTAAAATATATCACCCGGAAAAGCTTCCCTACCAGGTGGTCGTCTTAGCAACAACGATAATTCACGATAAGCCCTTGCATGGTGGGTAAGGTCATCGTAAACAATCAGTACATCACGCCCCTGCTCCATAAAATATTCAGCAATGCTGGTGGCTGCGTAAGGTGCAATGTATTTTAAACCGGGAGAATTATTTCCCTCTGTTACCACTACTACCGTGTATTCCATCGCTCCTTTTTCTTTGAGTACTGCTACCACTTTTGCAATGGAAGAAGCACGCTGTCCAATGGCGCAATACACACAGATTACATTTTTACCACGTTGGTTAATGATGGTATCAATGGCGATGGCAGATTTACCGGTTTGTCTGTCGCCGAGAATTAATTCACGTTGACCACGACCAATTGGAATCAAAGCATCAATCACCTTTAAGCCAGTCTGCATAGGAACCGTTACTGCTTTGCGATCCATGATGGCAGGTGCAGGCCGCTCTATCGGATACCGCTGTTGTGTATTGACTGTTCCCTTTCCATCTACCGGCTCGCCTAACGGATTAATGACTCTCCCAATCAACTCATCACCTACTGGCACATCCATTACACGACCTGTCCGATTCACTTCATCGCCGGCATTTAATAAGGATTCTTCCCCCAGCAGGATAGC
>JBGSMI010000222.1:0-6139 GCA_041740215.1 Ferruginibacter sp. | reverse complement strand
CTAAAAGAGAATCCTACAGTGGAAATAAAAATCATTGGCCATACAGACAGTGATGGCGATGACAAAGCCAATCTGTTACTTTCTCAAAAAAGGGCAGTAGCAGTTAAAGAAAATCTCGCCTCAGCATTTGGGATTGAAGCCAGCCGTATTCAAACAGATGGCAAAGGTGAAGCTGAACCTGTTGAACCAAACACTACGTCACAAGGCAAAGCAAATAACAGACGTGTTGAATTTGTTAAGCAATAAGACTATGACTATGAAAAAAATAATCAGTATGCTGGCAGGTATGATGGCCTTGCAGGCAGGTGCACAAAATGTAGGCATTGGCACTACCACACCTGTTGATAATTTGCAGATACATGGAGGGGCAGCTATCTCAAGTGCTATCTCTCTTACCAACAACAATACAAATGCCGGGCTCTACCGTGGATTAAGGCTGGGCATTCAGTTTCCTGCAGGTAACAATGCGCCCAATCAATATGGCTACCTCATTATGCAGAACAATCTGCCATTCAATATTTATCAAACTCCCGGAGGTATTGCTACAAACCGCTTCCAGATAAACAAAGATGGTAATATTGGTTTGGGCACTACCGCTCCTGATGGCTTTCGGCTTGCGGTCAACGGCGCCGCAGCAATTTTTCCGGGTCTTGGACAGGGTGCTACCTTATACGTTGCTGATACGTTGGCAAACAGCTCGCTACCTGTTGGTATTGTACTGACTAAAAATGCTACCAGTGGAAAGCATTTCACCGTATTGGCGCAAGAACAATCAAAGGCCTTGTCATTTCTACAATCGAACTTCAAAACTGGTACCGCCAACTCAAGAACGATATTGATGCAATTCGACTCGTTGGGCAATACAGGTATTGGGGATGTAACCTCGGCTGCCATGCCTGAGGTGCGAAGTAATTTCCATGTTTTTGGAGACCAGCGCATAGAAGGTAAAGGGAACAATGGTGGCCTGCTCGACCTGCACGGTAAATTAGGAGATTATACCAATGGCAGCTCCATCCGTTTTTACTATTCCCCACTTGAATATTTAAGCGAACCAACCGGCCTCACTTTGAGAAGTAACTATTTTATAAAATTGAATGATGCCAATGCATCCACAAATATTGCTAAAACCTTCGCCATTGGTCAATACATAGCTCCCTTTGCTGGTCGTACTACTACCGATTACCCAGGCATGGTATTCAATCTAAATGGACAGGTAGGGATCCGAAAATATCCGGTTAAATCCGAATCAACCGCTGTACAAGTTGATATTGAAGGAGCTACCCGGATAAACGGAGGCCTTTCACTAACGGGCATTGATGAGGCATCAGGTAAGGTACTGGTGAGCAATGCAACTGGCAATGCAACCTGGCAAAATCCGCCGAAAATTGTGCTTGACCAATCATCTACAACCGGTCAGTCGGCTGTTGAGTTTCGCAACCAGGGTAACTATGTGGGCAGTTTTGGATGGAGCCAGGCCAGCACCCGCTACTTTTTGTATGATGGGAATACGAACACTAACCCTTTGGTTATTAAAGATGGCCGGATAGGCCTGGGTGACAGGAACGCTACCACCAATATGCTGGAAGTAAATGGCAACGCCAGTAAAAGCACTGCTGGCAGTTGGCTCGGCAATAGCGATGCCCGCTTGAAAAAGGACATACAACCCATCAGTGGAGCGCTGCAAAAAGTAATGCAGTTAAAAGGAATTACCTACCAATGGGCCGATAACAAAACCGGCATCAAACGTCCCGAAGGTGCCCAAATGGGTTTCACTGCACAAAATATTCAACAGGTATTTCCCGAAGCAGTAACCAGTGATGCTCATGGCTATTTGCAATCTGCTTATGGTACTTACGATCCGCTTTTAATTGAGGCTATGAAAGAACTGCTGAAAAAAATTGAGGCATTGGAAGAAAAAGTAAAATCATTGGAAAGCAGATAAATCGGAAAAAGCCTTCCTATCGAAGAGGCAGATAGAGCTTCTCAGGCAGTGAAAGGCTCATTACTGAAAACATTCGTACAAATCAGTCACCTATTTCTATTTACAAATTAATTAAAAAAATATGAAGCATATCTACCTTACCTCGATGGTTCTTTGCCTGCTTACTGCGGTTTCGCTACAGGCGCAAGTATCCGACGATGCCAGCTTTAATCCAACAGATAATGGCAGCATGGCCACCGGTTTCACCGAGCTTACCGGTACTACCGCAGCGCTTCGGAATAGTGGCAACGGAACCATTTTAGTAGCAGGTATTTTTACCCTTTACAATCAAACTACAGCTAACAGATTGGTGCGTTTATTACCGGATGGTTCGGTAGATCCTGGCTTTTCTGCCGGCACAGGTGTAGCTGGTTTAGTTACCAGCGAAAGCGGTCTGGCCAATGTAAGCAGCATTGCATGTATAAAGGAAATTTCGGGAGGCGGATACCTGCTTGCCGGCAATTTTGTTAGTTACAATGGTACCACACGAAGAGCTGTCATCCGAATATTGGCCAATGGCGCTATTGATAATACTTTCAACAATGGCGGAGACGGTGCCAATGGCGTGGTAAACGATATACAACCGCTATCCAACGGAAAGTTTATGATTTGTGGCGCTTTTACCCAATACAATGGCGTTGCTGTAAATCGCCTGGCCCGCTTGAATGCAGACGGTACTTTGGATGCCAGTTTCAATGTGGGAGGAGCGGGCGCTAATCTTGCTGTTTTTGCCCTTGATACCACCAGCACCGGTCAGATAATAGCCGCAGGTACTTTTACGAGTTACAATGGTAGCCCGGTAAAACGTATTGCCCGTATTAAACCTGATGGCAGCCTTGACTTGACATTTGGACCAGCGGGCAATGCACCGAATAGCTATATCATCTCCATGAAAGTAATTGCGGATGATAAAATATTGGTCGGTGGTACTTTTATTAGTGTCGGTAGCTCATCAGTAGGGCGCTTTCTGAGGCTTAATGCCGATGGAAACCCAGACCTAACTTTTTTGGCAGGCACTGCTTGTAATGGAGATGTAAATACGATACAAGTGGAAGAGAACGGCAAAATTTTATTGGGTGGCAATTTTACCAACTACAGTGGTAATCCTGTAAAGCGGTTTGTACGGGCCAACGCCGATGGCAGTTACGACCCAACTTTTAACCCCAATGGTTATGGCCCGGGCAATTTCGGTTCTGGTGCTACTATAAACTATATATTTCCTACTAGTGCTGGAAAATATTTTATTGGTGGTAATATGGCGGAGCTGGAATGGGTTAGCTATTACGGTGCCGCTCAAATTTTAGAAAATGGCCTTCCCGATACCGATTTTAATCCCGCTACTGGCATTAGCAGTGGAGCAAATACGAACTTTAATGCACAGACCCCTGTATCCATTTTAACCAGGTGCATAGCCGCTCAGCCCGATGGTAAAATGATTATAGGTGGAAATTTTACCAGATACAATGGGCAACCCCGCCGTTTTATAGCCCGGCTGCTTACCGATGGTTCGGTAGATGCAACCTTTGGTGCCAATACCTTGCGGGGTTTTGATAACACCGTAACAACCATTGCCGTGCAGCCCGATGGTAAAATATTGGTGGCGGGTGACTTTCTTTTTTATGGCAATACCCGTCGCAATAATTTGGCTCGCCTCAATGCAGATGGAACTTTAGATGCCAGTTTTAATCCCGTAAGCCAAATCAATGGTCGGGTGCAAAACATCAAAAAAATAAAATTACTTTCCGGTGGTAAAATATTACTCGTTGGAGGATTTGTAAATTTTAACCTGGTAAACACCATAAAAAATATGGTGGTATTGAATGCTGATGGCACAGTGGACAATGGCTTTGTAAGTCCTATAACTGTTGGCATAGTTGATGATGTATTACCTAATGCCGACGGCAAGTATGTAGTGGGTGGAAACTTTTTACAGCTACCAATAAACGGCACTAACACCTTCCGCAGCTTATTTCGGCTCAATGCGGATGGTACGGTGGACAATACGTTCAACAACGGCAATGCCACCACCAACGGATCCGTACAAACCCTATTGTTATTGGCAGATGGCAAAATACTAGTTGGAGGAGATTTTTCGTTTATCAATGGCAGCAGCCGAAATGGTCTGGTGCGACTCAACGCCGATGGCACCCTTGATGCAAGTTTTCCCGTGATCACCTCACCTGCTTTGGCATTCAATCCTATACTTGCCCCCGTAGCAATGTACGAACGTGCCGATGGTAGCTATGCCATTGCAGGCCGTGTAGAAGCAAGGGTTAGCAATATCCTTCGCCGCTGGCAAGGTGTTACCATTGTGAGTGCTGCCGGTGTAATAGCACCTGCTATTTATACCAGTAATTTTCGGGTGTTTGGCAGTCCGATCAATCCAACCGATAGCTTTGATGAAGGAAAAGTAAACGATGCCGTTTTTACGGATGTAACCGCTACTGTAGTGGGTTCATTTGCAAACAGCGGCGAGGGCAAGCGCCGCAATAGCATTGCTCGTTTGTTGCTGGGCAATACAGCTTTACCAGTAACCTTGGCATCGTTTACCGCTACCCGCCAGCAACAAACCGTGCAATTGAAATGGACTACTGCAAGCGAACAAAACAACCGGGGGTTCACCATTCAGCGAAGCGGCAATGCGCAAACCTTTTCCAATATTGGATTTGTGGCTGCTGCCGGTGATGGCAACAGCAATGCAACCCGCCAATACCAGTTTAAAGATGAGCGTCCGCTAAACGGCATTAACTACTATCGTTTACAACAAACAGATGTAGACGGCAGCTATAGTTACAGCGCAACAAGAACAGTGAATTTTAACCTGTCGTCTTACTTTAAAGTATATCCGGCAATTACCCAAAATCAGTTAAATATTGAATTGGCCAACGGGCTGGTTGCGGATGGTTCAACCATTCTGCGACTGGTAGATGTATCGGGTAAAATACATGTTGCAAAACCGATGAGACTTTCAAAAGAAGTGCTGTACCTGCAAGGACTGCCAACCGGAATGTACCTGCTTCAACTACAGCACCAGGGGGAAATCTATCATCAAAAAATTATAAAAGAGTAGGGGGAGGGTTGAAAAAAAGTTAAAAAAATGCGTCTTTCTCAGTTGTACGCTGAATCTCTGACTCATCCTAAATTATCTTAACAATTTTGTTGAATCATCCCCCGATAAGATTACGTTTAAAGTGTAGTGATAAAATCGGGTATCATCTGTGTTGCAGCAATAAACTGAAGCAACTGGTATCAAGTTGCAACTTGTGAATGCTTGTAGCCTTGTTTCGGAATCATTCATTATTAAATTTATCCGTTACGGACGAGGTCTTCCATTTGCTGGCCGAAAGGGTACAAGGCTTATTCCTGCACTTGCAGAGTTCACGACTCTATGCATGTCGTTTCATTAAAGGCACCCTTCTTTTATGGTTAGCGCTTCGGCAGTTGGTTGGAGACGCAACAGCGGCGTGCCGGGATAGGCGATATGTTTTAGGACCATATCAACAGGGGCGAAAGAAGTATATCCGGTATTTGTGTATAATTGTATCCGAATAAATCTTTTGCATTTCTTATTTCGTACTCCGTTGGGCTCTTGAATAAACCAGCCGATCATGCAGTATATACAACCAACCACAAGATATGTATCAACAAATTTGTTGTGCTATTTTATATTAGCCTGGCTAACAGGCAAGAAAATAGGCCTCATCAAAATCATGAATTAAAAAATTATTAGTTTGCCAGTCAGCTAAACTT
Source organism: Ferruginibacter sp. (assembly GCA_041740215.1). Classification (GTDB taxonomy): domain Bacteria; phylum Bacteroidota; class Bacteroidia; order Chitinophagales; family Chitinophagaceae; genus Ferruginibacter. Next base: position 408 of record JBGSMI010000222.1, on the reverse strand, counting down.
TAAAGCTGGTCATTGAGCCAGAACCCGGTGGTGGCGCTCAGGCAAAGCTTTTGAAAGGATACATATTTAGCGGGAAGGTTTGCCAGGTTGCCGTTGTAAATACTTACATGGCCATCATCAAGCAATTGCTGAGCCTTTACTAAGTTATCGCCTACCAGCTTGTAGCAATAACCATGTCTGTTTTCAGGCTTGAAAAAACCAGACTCCCCTTCAGTTTTGAACAGACCGAAAGCCCTGTTAACATAATCGTCTGTTATGCAAAAGGCCTTCTTAACTTCGACTTTTGTACAAAGGCCACGACTGATTAAATTGCTGAAAGGGAATCGAAAGGCCTGTAGGTAATCCTTGCCATGGGCATACACAGGCAAACCAATAACAAAATATTGAACAAGACTATCCTGCTCATAA
>JBGSMI010000216.1:0-20267 GCA_041740215.1 Ferruginibacter sp. | reverse complement strand
AGTTTTTTTCTGTGTTTAAAATCATACAATAATTAAAATCCGTTTTGTAGCATGTCTAATCAACAACTTTGTAAAAATCGTATAAAATCACCAGTTTTTAAAATACTGGTTTCAATTGTAATGTTATAAAAAACGCAATTTTATTAATGGTTATGACTAACTGGTGAGCAATCAGTAAAACGCCAGCTAAAACCAATTGATATGGAATAACACATAACTGTATTGAAGCTAAACTGACACCTTTTTTGAAAAAAATCCTTATTAAATATGGATTGAAAATTATGGAAGAAGAAGTAGAGAATGGTAGAAACCCTGCTCCATAAAAGTTGAAAATACTACGCAATGCTATAAAGCTATATACCTATACTACTAAAATTTAGGGCACATTACCTGGCGGCTGTCGCTTTCACTATAAAAACCTTTCTTCATCAAATTAAATTCATGAGCTCCCTGAAAATTATTGAAATTATTGAGGGCCGAAGTGGTTACGTCATAACTAAAAGTGAATCGTATATTTTTTATTTCGAAACCAACCATTGGAATCAAAGCGTCACCGCCGCGATAATAGAGTCCGGCAATCAGTTGCTTTTCTCCTCCTTCACCAGCCAGGTTATAGTTGGCGTTTAAACCCAATACAAATTCACTCGCTTTTGCCTGGTTGGTATAATAAATATTTGGGTTGATAATTACGCGGTCATTTACTTTCAACAACGCATTAATAAATCCAATATGCCGTCTTGGTATCCTGCTGCTATCTGCGGATCCGCTAAAAAAAGTCTCCTGTGGACCATTCACATGGTGAATAGAATATCCTGTATTAATATAAATATCTTCAGTAGGAAAATAAGCATAATTCAAACCCACCTGCATATCGAAATAACTAATGCTTGTTGCATTAAACACAGGAAAATCGCCTGAAGGAGTATTATCAAAAAATTTATTGTTCCATTGGCTGGCGAAGGTAAATTTACTAATATCGATACGCTTATTTGCCCAACCAACATTAAATCCGGCACTCAATAAACTGCTGTTTCCCAATTGCTGGTGATAAGCGATTGACCCATAAATTTTGGTAGAACGCAAGCCTCCGCTTCCTGCTACATCACTCAAAATTAAACCACCAAGACCTAACCAGCCATTTTCAATCCTGTCTCTAAAAAGCTGCGCATCGCCATATACGCTCATTGTTCTGTAGGGATTTGATAAAATTGAAGAAAACTGATTGCGGTAATGCGCTCCTATTCTATAATCAGCATCGGGAATAAATCCGGTATTTGCCGGATTGGTGGTAAGTGGTGAATTGAAAAATTGTGAGAAATGCAAATCCTGTGCAGGTAAAATACTTACTGCAAATAAGCAAAATGACATCAACCATACTATTTTTTTATTTTTCTGCATCTGTAAATTCTTATTAAACAAACAATGACAAATTTGGTTTAATATACGATCGGCTACCGAAGGAGTGATATATCGCCGGTCTTCCTAACTTTCTTTCCATCTGTAAATTCAACATCCAGCGAGTATGTGTAAACATCCATCGGTTGTAAGGTTCCTTTAAAGGTTCCATCCCAGCCTGATTCCTGTGAACTACTAGAGAAAACCATCTGACCCCATCGGTTGTATATTTTCCAATTCATTTTATTTATACCAAATCCCAGCACCTTTATTACACCATTCACTCCAAATTTTCCGGGCGTAAATGCATTGGGCACGCCAAGCAATGGCAATACTATAGCTGGTACATCCAGACAAAAAGTATCTCTACAACCTGCTGCATTGATCGCTATAAGGCAGGTATTGTAAGTTCCGGTGGCATTGTATTGATGGGAAGGATTAGATAAATCCGAGGTTCTGCCATCACCAAAATTCCAGCGGTAAGTCGTCGCGCCACTTGAAAAATTGGTAAAATTTGTCGGCTTATTTTCCTCTGCTGGTACTGGAGAAAAACTAAAGCCTGCACTAGGTATGGAGAACACGGTGATTGGAAAAGTATAGGTATCTGTCCTGTTACAGGTAGTGGTATCAATTGCAGTCAATCTAACTGTAAAGGTTCCTGTATTACCAAAAACATGTGAAGGATTTACATCTGTTGAAGTGGATCCATCCCCAAAATCCCACAGGAAATCAGTGCCACCCAGGGAGGTATTTGTAAATTGAGCATTATAGGGTACACAACCTGTGCCAGGCGATTCAAACCGGGCCTGCACATTTACTGCCAACCGTACAGTTTTTCTTACACTATCTGGTGCGTTGCAAAAAGTAGTATCATCTACCAGCAACCGAACTACATAGGTGCCAGGTCCGGGATAGGTATGTGTGGTTGTTACAAATCCAGCTCTTACAGGTGGTGTATTGTCTCCATAATCCCATAAAAAACTTGTAGGTTTATAATTGGGCAATGTTGCTGTGGACGTATTTTGAAACTGAAAAGTAAAGCTTTGACACCCGCCGGTTTTGGTAGCAACAAAATTTGGAACCACCGTATTATTTCCTACCCTTATATTGGTATATGCCGTATCAGATACATTGCAAGTAGTAGAATCAATAGATACTAACCTTACCCTAAAACTCCCAACTGAATTATAAGTATGATTGATTGTATTTGAAGTCTGGATTACGTCTGGCGTTCCATCGCCAAAGTTCCATACATAGCTTTTTCCTTTAGCAAGCGTGTCTGTAAGGGTTACTGTTAGCGGCACACAACCAATAGTATCCAATGTTCCGTTAATCGTAGCTTTCACGCTTGCCCCAACACCACCAAAGTTCATTTCAATTTTAACAAGCGCTTCATTGCAATTATTAGAACCATTTCTGGGAGACCAAACACCAGGCGTGGTTGGAAATACAACAGACGGTGTGCTCCTTCCCCCACAATTGGCGCACATCGCCTGGTAAATCACACCATTTGCATCAAACCTGCTGGTACCGCCATCCACGTGATCATCAAAGCCACCCCGCTGTCCATAAAAACTGCCAAAAAGCTGGCTCACCGCATTTTTCTCCAACACGAAAAAGTAAAAATCATTGCCATCAGTTGTTGACTGTATAGCGTCCGGTGTTACAGGCAAACCATTTGTGCCTGCATTTGGATAGCCCCTGTCATTATTGAACTTACCGCCCCACCCCGAAACGTAAACGTTTTGGCAACGATCTACCAGAAAAGCCGTGATGGATAAATTTGGAATAGGTGAGTTAGTGCCAAAGACGGTTGAATATACAAATGCCGAAAGATCGGGCTGCAACTTACTGATGAATTGTTTACCGCCTGTACTACTAAACGTCGCATTCACCACTGTCCAAAGTCCAGTTGTAGTTCCGGTAACGTAGGGGAAGCCAAACCTATCAAACTGGATACCGTATACAAGATCATTTCCACCCGTACCAAGATAGGTCGTTCTTATAATGCCGGTTCCATTTGGATTTATCTGAGTGATAAAACCGTCTACATCTCCACCACTATAGATAGGATTAATAACCCCGGTTTTATTACCTGGTAAATTATTGCTATTGGTGCCACCTGCTACGTACAAATTACCAGTAAGGGGGTTAATGGACAATACAAAACAGGCATCCGTTCCTATTCCACCAAAATAAGTGCTGAAAATTACAGCGGAGAGGTTTGAAGTTAGTTTCATGATCACACCATCTTGATTTCCCCCTCCAAATGTTGTTTGTAATGCTCCTGGGGTGAAATAAAAGTCATTCGATTGAGTACAAGACGCCACTAAAATATTACCTGCGACATCCAATATCACTTCACTTCGGGCATCATCACCGTAATTTCGCCGGGTTGATTCTGCACCATCTGGTGTATCAAATTTTTTTCTGATGTTTACTCCATCGTCTTTACTTCCGCCTATTGCCAAAGATCCTATCAGCGCATTGCCAGCCGCATTTAACTTTGTTACAACAATATCATACCCGCCTGCTGGTCCTATCCTGGGAACAAGTGTTGGATAATTTTGAGCTGCACTTCCGGATAAAGAACTCGATCTGCCGGCAATCACAAGATTGCCTGCAGGGTCACAAATCATACTATGAGGCTGTTCATTTCCGCTTCCGCCTAAATAGGTAGCATAAAGTCTATTCGCACCATTTGAAGACAATTTAATGATTGCAATATCATAAGGACCATTTGAATCTTCATTGGCTCCACCATTAAAAGTCTGATCAAATGCCCCAGGCGATACAGGGAATCCACTACCAAAAGAAATCCCTCCCGCAAAAAAGCTACCATCAGGCCCAGGTGTAGCAGTGTATCCCCAATTATCAGTTGAACTACCTGTGAACGAGGCGAAAATTAATGTAGGATCTATTACAATGGTTTCGTTTGGTAAATAATCTTTTATTTTAAATCTAACTATATTTTCTTTTACCACATATTTACAATCAAGTGTTTGGCGGCTTCCCGTGTTCAACTGGTAAGTGTAGGGATATAATTCCTTTACCTGCCCGACGGAGGTACTGATCAGCAGTTCTTTATCCTTAACTTCCAGCTTATCTACGCCTTCATACTTCAAAGCTATATCATTCAAATTTCCCCCGGGACGTATCACAATATCGTACTTCAGCGTACCTGCATCTGTATAATAACGAACATCAATATTTGGATACACATTTTTGTAGGTAACGGCCTGGTAAATTTTACAATCACCTTTCCATTTCGAAGGATCGTTGCCAATGAAATAATTGTTGTAAGTGGGTAAGGCTTTGTCAGGTTCAACGACAGCATTGCTTAAAGCACCGGAAAAACTGACCCTATATGCGTGAGACCTTAAAGTGATTTTTTGAGAATTAGGAGCCGCCTTGGCAAAAACGCTGGAGTTGACCTGCGCTGGAGTTGACTGATCTTTATGACCGTGCATGAAATCCTCAAGCTTTTCCAAATCTTCGGTATTGTGCTGCAACACTGTAAAACCTTTCGCTTCAATAAAAAAAGCACCTGATGGTATTTCTGCCTTAAAATTCACACTACTATTCCACTGCCCCCGATTTTCAATAAACTGTAATTGCGCTATTGCCGGTGTTAAACTAACGAGCGCAATCACAAATGTGGATAAGTAAGCAAGGTATAATGAGACTATTTTCAAGAAATATATTTTTTACAAATTACAAAATGATAACGAATAAACACTGCTAAAGTTTAAACCAGCTCTCTTTCATTGAAAGCCCAGACATCAACTGAAAGACTAATAAAATAATTACGAAATTTTACTCCAAACCGTTTTCCCTTTTTGTATTTGAACGTAATTTTTAATTGGCAAATTTTCTGCCATATTTAAATCGGGGTCGGTTTCAACAATAGTTGTTGTGAGCTGTTTCGCCACATCCAGCATAACCCTATCCTGAACAATGTTTGCCAGTTTAAAATTCAACACCCCACTTTGCCGTGTGCCCTCAATTTCGCCGGGGCCACGGATTTCAAGATCCTTCTCTGCTACCTTAAAGCCATCATTGGTAGCACACAAAATCTTGAGTCTTTCCCTGCCATCCTGCGACACCTTATTGCCTGTTAATAATATGCAAAAACTTTTGTCACTTCCTCTTCCCACTCTGCCTCTCAACTGGTGTAATTGTGACAGTCCAAATTTTTCGGCGCTTTCAATCACCATTACAGAGGCATTCGGCACATTTACGCCCACTTCAATTACAGTAGTACTTACCATGATTTGAGTATCGCCTGTTACAAACCTACGCATATTCGTTTCCTTTTGATCCGCTTTTTGTCTTCCGTGTACCATGCTGATCCAGTATTTTGGTTCGGGGAAAAAGGATTTTACTTCCTCAAATCCCTTCATTAGATTTTCATAGTCAAGGGTTGCAGATTCCTCAATCAATGGATACACGATATAAACCTGCCGGCCTTTTAAAATCTCAGCTTTTAGAAAATCCATCACCTGTGGTCGCTTATTTTCAAAACGATGAATGGTTTCAATCGGTTGCCTGCCGGGTGGCAATTCATCAATTACACTATAGTCTAAATCGCCGTAAGCTGTAAGCGCCAGTGTTCTGGGAATAGGCGTTGCCGTCATCACAAGAATATGAGGTGGCAATGAATTCTTTTTCCATAATTTGGCTCTCTGTGCAACGCCAAATTTGTGTTGTTCATCAATCACGCAGAAGCCAAGATTTTTAAAAATCACCTTATCTTCTATCACCGCATGCGTACCAATTAATATGTGCAGCGAGCCATCTTCGCAGGCTGCTAAAATTTCCCTTCTTTTTTTCGTAACAGATGATCCTGTGAGCAATTGAACAACCACAGGCATCTCCTTTACCAATTCACTGATGCCGTAAAAATGTTGCTGTGCTAAAATTTCTGTGGGTGCCATCAACACACTTTGAAAACCATTATCGACGGCAATTAACATGCTTAGCAATGCTACAATTGTTTTACCGCTCCCAACATCCCCCTGCAATAACCGATTCATTTGCCTTCCGGTACCAGCATCTTTTCTTATTTCCTTCAACACTCTTTTTTGTGCATTGGTTAACTGGAATGGCAGGTAATTATTATAAAACGTATTGAAGTAATCACCCACTTTATCAAATACCCAACCTTTACTAAAACGATGACGTGTACTGCGAATCATCCCTAAGCGGAGTTGGGCAAAAAATAATTCTTCAAATTTCAATCGCCTTACGGCATGCGTATATTTTTCTTCAGATGCGGGGAAATGAATATTACAAAAAGCCTCCCACCTTGAAACAAAACGGTATTGTTGTACAATCGATTGCGGCAAATTTTCTGGAAATTCTTTTGCCGACAATAGTTGTAGTAATGCAAAAGTAAGTTTCCCCATCGCCCTTCCACTCACCCCCCGGGCTTTCAGCTTTTCTGTAGTAGAATAGATGGGTTCCAGAAATTTTTTACCATCTGCTTTTTCGGGTGTAAAAATTTCTATTTCAGGATGCGACATCTGCAGCTTATTCATAAAAAAACCAGGCTTTCCAAACGCCAGATAATACCGGCCGGTCTCCAAAGTTTTTTCTATCCAACTGATGCCCTGAAACCAAGTCAGTTCAATCTCACCAGTTTCGTCCTGAAGGTAGGCCACCAAACGTTTGGATCTACCTTCACCCATGATATTAAAACCCGTGAGCCTTCCCGCAACCTGTGCAAACTCTGACGTAGGATTGATAGAGGAAATCTTATCTACCCTGGTTTTATCAATGTGGCGAAATGGATAGTATTCAAGCAGGTCTTTAAATGTAAAAATATTGAGTTCCTTTTTAAACATATCGCCCTTTAAAGGTCCGATGCCTTTTAAATACTCAATGGGATTGGCTAATATGATACTACCCGGTGTGATGTTAATTTGTTTTTACAAATATATTGGCAACTGCCGTAAAAGCAAGTTTTCGGTAAAACACCTCATATAAAAAAAGGTTATCAATATTCATGATCGTTTCCTTATCAACCAATAAAAGAAACTGGAATAATATGATTGATGACAAGTATTTACACAAAAAACAGGAGCAATGCTAATTTTTAATTGAGCAACACCCCTGTTTTAAACTGTTATTATTTAAACAAATCGCAACTGGTATTTTGTAGTAATCTGCATAATTTAAAATGGCGCAACGTACTTACCTGGTTCTAACGTGACACCTTTCCTGAAAACTTTTGAGGCCGCTTTGTACTGCGGTTCCCTCCTCCGCCTCCTTCTGATCTGGATGAACCTGGGGTATATTCAGGGGCTTCTCCGAATTGCTCCGGCACTACTTCTTTTGGAACAGATTTCCCCAATAACCTTTCAATGGCTGCAAACTTCCGCTGTTCTTTTACACTAATAAAAGTAATGGCAGTACCTTCAGCAGCGGCTCTTGCAGTGCGCCCTATGCGATGCACATAATCTTCTCCATCATGCGGTACATCATAATTTAAAACCAGACCAATATTATCAATATCAATTCCACGGCTCAATATATCTGTCGCTACTAAAATTTGTATTCGCCCACTTTTAAAATGCATCAGCACTTCTTCTCTTTTATCTTGCTCCAGATCACTGTGAATTTCATCAACCGGCAAGTTGGTCTTCTTCAGGTCACGGGTTAATTGCTTTACACTTATCTTACTACTGCAAAATATCAATACCGACGAGAAATTTTTCTGATGCAGAATAAATTTTACCAACGGAATTTTTTGAGTATCGTATACCACATAAGCCAGTTGCTTAATTTTTTCGTTGGGTTTGCTAATTGAAATGCTCACCTCTTCCGGCTTATGCAAAATGGTTCTTGCCAACTCTCTTATTTTATAAGGCATGGTTGCGGAGAATAGCAGATTCTGTCTTTTCTGTGGTAACGCATGTATGATGCGCATGATATCGTCGTAAAACCCCATGTCCAGCATGCGATCTGCTTCATCCAAAATAAGGTATTTTAGTCCCTGAAACTTCACGTAACCCATATTGATATGTGCCAGCATTTTTCCAGGTGTACAAATTACTACATCTGCACCTGCGCTTAAGGCTTTCTTTTCCTGTACAAATGCATTACCATCTCCGCCGCCATATACTGCGATTGAACTAACGGAAGTGAAATAAGAAAGACCTTCCATATGCTGTGCAATTTGAATCGCAAGCTCACGGGTAGGCACAATTACCAGTGCGGTAATGCTGTGATGATTGATGGGAGAAGAAATGATATTATTGATCAGGGGAAGTAAAAAAGCGGCGGTTTTACCAGTTCCGGTTTGGGCGGATGCAATTACATCTTTACCTGCTAAAACCAACGGAATAACCTGTTCCTGAACGGGCGTTGCGTCGTCATATCCCGATGCTTCAATTCCTTCTAATAGACGGTTGTCAAAGCCAAAATCTGTAAACTTCAAAATAATGTTTGGTGATTAAAATTGAAAAATGAATGTACCAAAATATACATCCTTTACGCCGGTTCACTTACTGTCTCTACTTCAGCCACTGCCGGAACGGGTAACGGGGTGATATTTTTTACGGTGATTTGAAACTTCGTATTTAATATTACCTGAAAATGACCAGTTTGTAAAACGGCTTTGGTGGGTGCATCTTCCAGCATTGCTGCGGCAAGATGACTGGCAAGATCGGAACCACTGATTACATTACTTACCTTTCCATCTGTAAATTCAATGGTGAATTTATAACCCGCTTTTCTACCGGTTCCTGCTCTTTCAAAATCTTCGCGGTTTAAACTTAATAACTGATCTCCGCCAGATGATTTTTTCAATAAGATCCTAATTACAGGCAGGTATTTATTCCAAATATAAGTGTACATAATACTGTTTTTTAAAATTTATTTCGGGGAGACGGCGCTGGATTTTCTACTAAAATAATAATCAAAGTAAAATAAAGGTAAGCTTTCCTAACGTAAAAGCCATTTTGAATTATTGTTTCAAGCTACCTAAATAAAGTCGAACTCAAAATATTCCGCTTGTTTTAACATTAAACCATTGGGTGAGCACAATATTTGACACTCTTATAAGTTTATATTGGTAATCCGTTGTAGGTAAATCTACACACCTCTTATCATAAAAAAAAACAACCTATGAACACAAAATCCCCAGTTACAAAATCCGTAGTGGAACAAACAGCCAACAACACCACCAGTTGGATTGGCCATGAAACAACTTATAATAAAGATATTATAGGTGGTCAAACTTTCACCTCCCCGTCAGAAGTTGACCTTGAAGCAATTGAAGTTTTAACCAGTGTCGTAGCCCATCCCGGGAACGTTTTAATGACCGTACACAGCTTTGATGCGCAATTGGAAAGTTGGGGTCCTATTCTTGGATCGGCCAGTGTGGACTTTAACCAAACCGATAATGGAAAATGGAAATCGTTTAATATAGCAGGATTGCATTTGAACAAAGGTCAATCGTATGGATTTCGCCTTGAAACCCTGGATTCAGGCGCTTATATTGGAGTAGCAGAAGCTGTAGGTTGCAGTCAGTCACCTTTAGCAAACGCTGGTCAGGAGTGGCAATTCACCAATAACGATATCAAAGGGCACTCGTTTTCTTATTTCAGCCTTGCCTTTAAAATCGATGCAAAGGCGGCATAATTTTACATTTGTAGTCAGTTTCTACTTGCCGGCAAAGCCTTACAGGCATTGAGAATAAAAAAACCATGAAGTAGAACCAGCCCTGTTACTAACCCGAACATAAGCACAAGTAATGTTAATTCTAATTAGTAGAAGTAGCATTGCTCGTGCTTTTTAATTAACGCAATGATTGCAATTTTATGTGTTTACCGTAGAATTTAACGCCTGCATATGTTGCCGCTAAACAGTATTGAAGTGGATGATTCGATTTTACACAAAGGGTAGCTTCGTCACTATCCTTTCTTATGGAAACTGATTTCGCTTTTTTTGAATTATTTTTTGACCAGTTGCATTTTTTCGGGATTCCATAAGATGGCGGTATCCTGGTTATAGCTATCATTGCATAACAAAGCCGGCGCTGCTGCCCGGTAGCCAAAAATAGCATCTTCTGTTACCTTACCGCCACTTCTAATAGCATTGAAAAAATTTACAAAATGATCGTAAGGTCCACCCAAATATCCTTTTTCTGCCTCAAAAGTATATTCTTCCGGCGCCAGTATTCTTTTTCGGTTTGTAACTGGTGTACCTGCCTTTCGCATTTGTTCAATGTAAAAGGGATCGTCTGATTCAGCGGTTTTATTCCTTTTTAAGGTAACACTGTCCCAGGTTACATCCATTGAGCCTTCACTACCTACCAGCTTTAAATAAGTGGTGCCACTGGTTCCATCCACAAAATTGCACCGCAATGAAAGGTTAAACGCCGGATGAGCCTGACTTTGAGGATAGTCGAATGTACCTAACAATACATCAGGTACTTCTCGTCCATCTTTCCAATAACGCAATCCGCCGGAAGAATAAATTTTATTTGGACCGTAAGAATTGGTAATAAAATGAAGGCTGGAAAACAGGTGAACAAATAAATCGCCTGACATTCCTGTACCATAATCCAGATAATTTCTCCACCGAAAAAAACGAGTGGCGTCAAAAGGGCGTTTATTGGTGTTACTAACAAAAGTTTCCCAATCCACATTCGCCGGGGAGGCATTTGCAGGAATAGGATATTGCCATGCCCCAGTTGGGGAATGCCTGGCCCAAAAACCTTCTGCATAATTCAGATCACCAATTGCACCATCCTTTAATAATTGTTTTGCCTTCTCATTTCCCAATGAAGAAACGCCCTGGCTACCTACCTGAAAAATCTTACCGGTTTCCTGTTGGGCTTTGATTACAGCAGGCCCTTCCGAAATACCATGCACCATCGGCTTTTCGCAATAGACGTGTTTGCCAGCCCGCATGGCGTCTACTGAAATCTGCTGGTGCCAGTGATCAGGCGTGCCAATGATCACAGCATCCACCTCCTTGCGGTTTAAAATTTCTTTATAACTGCGGGTAGTAAAAATATCTGCACCCCATTTCTTTTTACCGTCTTCCAGACGTTCATCATACAAATCACAAATGGCTACCAGTTTGACACCGGGAACTTTAAGAGCTGTGAGGGTATCTTGTGTACCCATTCCACCTGCACCAATTAAAGCAATGTTTATTTTATCATTGGCACTTGCGCCCGGTCTTTTAAGCTGCTCAAAAAATCCTTCGCTTTTTTCGGCTGCAAATAAACTGGATCCAACGCCAACGACCGCCGCTGTTGTAGCGAAGTTTTTTAAAAATTTCCTACGGGATGATTGATGATCATTGTCCATTTGATTCATTTAATTATTAAAATTGTGTTTACTTATAAACGAATTTTTTCAATCCCCTTAATTCAACTGTGTTACTTTAATATTTTTCCAGCGTACTTTTATACCGCCGCCATCATGAATCTGCAAAGCGATAAAACCTTTTCCCTGACCGATTTTCTGGTCTTTCAAATAAACCATTTGCTTGCCATTCAGCCATGTAGTCACTTCGTCATTTTTTACTTCTATCCTCATCAAATTCCATTCAGTACCACTTAAATTTGCTTCCGCTTCCGGTTTAGGTTGTATCAACCATCCTCTTCCGTAAGATTCATAAATGCCACCGGTATGTAAACCAGGCGGTGCCACTTCCACCTGCCAACCACTGATTTTTGTTCCTTCTATTCCTGAACGGATGAATACTCCGCTATTGCCATTGGCATCTAATTTAAAATTTAAGGTGAGTATAAAATTTTTATAGGCAGAATCAGTAGACAGATAACCATATTGTTTATCCGGACCGCTTTCACAAACCAATTCTCCTTTTTCTACATACCACTTTTCGGTGCCATGTATCGTCCAGCCAGTTAAATCTTTACCATTAAAAATACTTTTGGATTGGGCTATAGTTGAAACAGGAGACGAAATAATCAATGAAAAAATTATTAAATAATACTTCACGGTTTAAAAGATTTTAGAATTTAAAAGAAGCTAAAATGATTGGTATTAAGACCAAAAAAGACTTAAATGTAACCCATTTTTTTTTGTTAAAACTGAATTGATGAACTTTCTTGCCCCTTTAATTAAAATCAATATCGAAAAACCAGTTGGCGAAACTGCGCTCAAAACTGTACAACAATTTCGTTAACGTTTAAACGCATCAAGATCTTGTCACCTTTTGCTGTAAGCATTAATTTTAGAACCTTCTATTTTATATTCATTACAAAACAACTTTCCGGCTGCAACAAGACTGTATCATTTTTCTATATTTATAATGCAATCCATTTTACCATTAATTTCAATGGCTTAAATTTTTAAAGAATTCAACTATTTTGGTGTACCTTAATTTTTTATTAATTCTAAAAAGTGTTATCTAAACAGCTTCTGCATGAAAATAATCTCATTGGTTACGCTTTCTCTTTTTTGTGTGCTTATTACTGCCGCTCAAAATTCTACCAGCACATCCGTTTCACAAAAATCAACCATCTCCCGGCCCAAACTGGTTGTAGGAATCGTAGTGGACCAAATGCGCTGGGACTACCTTTACCGTTACTTTGACCGTTATATGCCGAATGGTGGATTTAAACGATTACTCAACAACGGGTTTTCATGCGAAAACACCTTGATCCCCAATACGCCAACCATTACCGCTTGCGGTCATGCTGGGATTTTTACTGGCACTGTTCCTGCCATACACGGCATTACGGGCAACGACTGGTGGGATTACGATTTAGATAAATTTGTTTATTGCACAGAAGATGAGCTTGAAAAAACAACTGGTAGTACGACATCGCTCGGGCAGATGAGCCCACGTAATTTACTGGTTACAACTATTGGAGATGAGTTGAGGCTTGCCACTAATTTTAATAGTAAGGTAATTGGCATTGCCATTAAAGATCGTGGCGCCATTCTAGCGGCGGGACATAGTGGCAATGGAGCATATTGGTATGATAACAAAACTGGTAATTGGATTACCTCTTCCTATTATGCAACCGATTTGCCCAAATGGGTAAACGATGTGAATGCAAAAAAACTGGTGGATAAATATTATGCACAGGATTGGAATTCATTGTATCCGATTGATAGTTATAAACAGAGTTTGCCCTATAACAAAGGTTTCCCTCATTTATTGAAACAAAACATTGAAAAAAATTATGGCATCATACCGGCAACTCCTTATGGCAACACCTTTACTTTTGAAATGGCTATGGCCGCAGTAAATGGCGAAAACTTAGGTGCCGATTCTGTAACTGATTTGTTGACAATAAGTTTATCAACGCCAGACTATATTGGCCATGCCTTTGGCCCTAATTCTGCCGAAGTGGAAGACGGATTTTTGAGACTAGATAAGGATCTCGGAGATTTTCTTGATTTTCTCGACACAAAAGCCGGAAAAGGAGAATACCTGTTTTTTTTAACGGCCGACCATGGTGTTGCAAATATGCCGGCATTCCTAAAATCACATAAAATACCGACAGGCAATTTTGAGAATGAGCGGGTGGCAGAGGAAATCAACAAAATGCTCAAAGAAAAAACAAAAACCAACGATCTGGTTGTAGGAATTTTAAACTATCAGGTTTATTTGAATCGTACCCTAATTAAAAAAGCCGGACTGAAGAAAGAATCGATCCATCAATGGGTGATTGATCATTTACTACTTCAGCCGGGTATTAACCGGGCTTTCGCCTTAGAGGCTTTGAGCACCACAACACTTAATCTGACACAAAGAGAAGCGATGGAAAATGGGTATTATCCCAAAAGAAGTGGCGACATTCAAATCGTATATCAACCACAATGGATAGGTGATTTTTTAAACGGCGGCACCACACATGGCGTATGGAATCCTTACGACAGCCATATTCCGCTTTTATGGTATGGATGGAAGGTTAAGCCAGGTACAACAAACAGGGAAGTGTACATGACCGATATAGCTTCTACGTTAGCTGCTATGCTTCATATACAAATGCCCAGCGGTGCGATTGGCCATGTGATTGAAGAGGTAAATAAATGAGCCGGAATACTTTTATGCTTAGTCAAAAATCCTGTATCCTTTGATTGATTGAAGGCCTGCCCCTGAATGCAACACCATTTAAAAAATTTGGCATTTATACTTCCTTTTATTTAAAATTTTAAACCTTTTTTTACTATTGTTTATGAAACTATTATTATCAGGCTTTTTGCTAAGCATCGCATTTTTAAGCCAAACTGCTAATGCCCAAAAACAATCAATCGATAAAGTTGATTTTTTTAAACAGGAAACCATTCTGGATGTGACTTTAGAAGCATATTGGTCGAAATTGATCAAACAAAAAAATAAAATAGGACAAATAACCCCGGCCCGTATTATGACTAAACTAACGGATAGCTCCGTGGTAAATGAAAAACTTAACCTGGTGGTGAGAGGCCATTTCAGAAGAGACCATTGTTTTGTTCCGCCGATAAAAATGGTTTTCAAAAAAACAGATTCATCCAGAATGCATCCGCTTAAATCTATAAAATTAGTTAACACTTGTAAACTAAATAGTGGTAACCAGCAATATTTACTAAAAGAATACCTCATTTATAAAATGTATAATTTATTAACCGATAAAAGCTTTAGGGTAAGATTATTAAACGTTAATTATAGAGACAGCAGCGAAAAAAAAGATGGATTTTCGGGATATGCCTTTTTAATTGAGGATTTGAAAGATATGGGTAAGAGAAATAATTGCATCGAATGGACCAGGGGGAAAATTTTGACCGAATCTACCGATCGGAAGCAAATGACTTTGGTTTCAATATTTGAATATATGATTGGTAATACAGATTGGTCGGTGCCGGCCCCTCACAACATCAAATTGATACAGCTTAAAGAAGATCCCACTTCAAGACCATTTGCTGTAGCATACGATTTTGATTATTCCGGCATTATCAACACAGATTATGCAGTTCCTGATCCGTTGATGAATACAGAAACCGTAACGCAACGAGTTTACAGGGGATTTTCAAGAACGATGGAAGAAATTAGTGAAACGCTGGAACTGTTCAAACAACAAAAAGAA
This sequence comes from Ferruginibacter sp., assembly GCA_041740215.1. Taxonomy (GTDB): domain Bacteria; phylum Bacteroidota; class Bacteroidia; order Chitinophagales; family Chitinophagaceae; genus Ferruginibacter. The sequence goes on along the minus strand of JBGSMI010000216.1, from coordinate 4,810 downwards.
AATATTTACGCTTTGGTGAATAATTTTGAATTGTTAACAAACGGCAGTAAAAAAAATATGATCAATTATCTGGATGATTTTTTTGACCTGATCAATAGACCCAGGGAAGTAAGATCCGCATTCATTGATAATGCAAGGATGGAGTAATTCTTTTGCAGGTATTGTTTTTTAGCTTTCCAACAACTTTATAAAGGAATGCCTTCCGCAAACATTAATTAATATACATTGAAAGACACCGATCATTGAAAAATCCGGTGTGATTGAGAATATTTTATTGACCAATTTTTAAGTAATATTCAATAAAGCCCTTTTTCAGGCCGCGGCATAGGAAATGATGTTGTTCATTAATTCATACCTTTCATTTTCTTGATAAACTAAAATGCGGTAACCATTCAAATGATTGCCTGCTCATTATTAAGCAAAATAAATTTTTGGAGTGAAGTTAAGCGCTATTACAAAAATCGGCTTTGTACCATCTGTATCTGGTAAATGGAGGAAATTCTGACTGCATGGCAAAAGTTTCCTTTAAAATAGATAAACTTACCGCTACTATTCCGCTAAAGCGAAGATCAAGGCGGGGGCTGGCATCACTTATCATGGCGCTTGTGCGACCTTACCGGAATTGGCTCCTCCTTATTTTCGTGGCAATGCTGATTGAAACGATGATGGGGCTTGCAACTCCCTGGCCATTAAAAATAATCATTGACAATGTAATCGGACAACACCCACTTCCACATTGGCTTACCTGGATGGCGAATACTACCAGCGGCAAAAATGAACTTTCACTCGCTGCAGTTGCGGTAATTGGCATTGTAATCATTACAGCCCTTGGCTCCTTGGCAAGCTACATCAACAGCTATTTTACTGAAAGTGTTGCCCAAAATGTGGCCAACGATCTTCGCCGCCGGATGTACCATCATCTGCAACGTCTTTCACTTTCGTTTTATGATTCGCACCAGATTGGAAAAGTACTCAGCACCATCACGTCGGATGTTTCTACAATTCAGGATTTTGCATCCTCCTCCATTTTGAGTATTCTGGTTGATTCGCTCACCATTATTGGAATGCTTGTATTGATGTTCTATCTCAACTGGGATTTTGCAATGTTGGCGGTTGCTGTAACGCCCTTTATTTTATTGTTCATTATACGTTTTAAAAAGGCTGTAAAAAAAGCCTCCCGTGAATTGCGAAGCCACCAAAGTAATATGGTAGTAGTGCTACAGCAGGGGCTGGAGTCTATGCGCTCAGTAAATGCTTTTGGTCGTCAGGATCTGGAAGAAGAACGGCTAAAGAAAGTAAGCATCGAAACAGCCAATGCAGCATTAAAGGCCCGTCATTTAAAATCATTGCTGGTTCCTGTAGTTGCCATTACCGTTTCGCTGTGTACGGCCATTGTAATGTGGCGTGGTACTGCGCTTGTGCTGAACGATGCCATGACGATTGGATCACTAACCGTTTTCCTCGCCTATTTAAGTAAATTTTTTAAGCCGGTGCAGGAACTCGCCAAATTAACCAATACCATCGCACAGGCATCCGTAGCCCTGGAACGTATACAAGCAATTTTGGAAACAGATATGATTATCCCGCAAAAATCAACTGCGAAACAGCCGGGAACACTACGCGGTCAAATTGTGTTTGATCATGTGGCCTTTTCTTACAATCCTGCAGCACCGGTTTTACTGGATCTGAATCTTTCTATCAAATCCGGTCAGCGGATTGGTATTTGCGGACCAACCGGTGGCGGCAAGTCGACTGTGGCGAGTTTAATTCCACGGTTTTATGATCCTACCGGCGGGCGAATATTGATTGATGGCATAGATATTACCGATTACAACCTTGATGGATTGAGAAGTCAGATCGGTTTTGTATTGCAGGATACCGTACTTTTTTATGGAACCATCCAGGAAAACATTGCTTATGGCAAACCCAATGCAACTGAGAAAGAAATCATCAAAGCAGCAAAACTTGCCAATGCACATGAGTTCATTGTGAAGATGCCCAATGGCTATGACAGCATTGTTGGAGAAAGAGGACTCACACTTTCAGGCGGTCAGCGGCAGCGCATCGGAATCGCAAGGGCGGTTGTTCGCAACTCACCCATTCTAATCCTGGATGAGCCCACGGCTTCGCTGGATACAGAATCTGAAAAAATTGTGATCAATGCCCTTGAAAAACTAATGAAAGGCCGTACCGTAATCACTATAGCTCACCGGCTTAGTACCATCCGGTTTGCAGATAAAATTGTAGTGATCAAAGATGGCGTTGTAGCCGAGGAAGGGTCGCACGAAGAACTGATCGCCAAAAAGCAAATTTATGCAGAGCTTTATCAAATCCAAAACAGACCACCCACCACCTTTTACTAACTCAAAAACCAACATACGGAATCATCAGCATGAGCAAATTGAAGTCAATAAAAATAAACGATACAGGGCAACGCTCCATTATTATTTTGCCGGATGATACAGCCAGTTCAATAACAGCGGCCATCAACAACGCTAAAATTTCTATCCGGGTAAAGATGTTTCGCTTCTCCGATCCCGGACTGATTGCTGCCATTATTGCATCCAAAGCACGTGGGGTAAAAGTAAAAGTAATGTTAAACCCCACAAGACGTGATGGCGGAGAAGAAAATGAACTGACCCGTCTCACGCTTGAAAAAGCAGGCATAGAAGTAAAAAGCAGCAATCCTGATTTTAATTTAACGCATGAAAAATCGATGGTAATAGATGACACAATCGCCTTTATTAAATCGCTAAACTGGGAAACAAAAAACCTCACAGATACCCGGGACTATGCTATCATTACATCTCATCCATTTGAGGTAGCCGAAGTAATCATGTGCTTTGAAGCGGACTGGCAGCGAAAAGATTTTAATCCCGGCAAAGACGCCTATCTCATCTGGTGCAAAGGCAACGGACGTGAAAAAATGGCCCGGTTTATTGATGAGGCAAAGCATACACTAGTTATACAGAATGAAAAATTTCAAGACCTGGTGATTCTTGAACGTCTTGTAAAGGCAGCTTGCCGGGGCGTAAAAATACAAGTGATGGTTCGTTCGCCACGTACCTTAAAAAAAGCGAAGCTGATTGAAGGAGTTGGCGGGCTTAGGATCATGAACCATGTGGGTATCGAAATTCATCAATTAACAAACTTGAAATTGCATGGCAAAATTTTGCTGGCCGATGACTGTAGGGCAATTATAGGCTCCATTAATATTAGCTCCGGCAGCTTCGACAACCGTCGAGAACTGGCCATAGAAGTGAATGATGCAGCCATTATGCTTCGACTACAGCAGACAGCAAAGTTCGACTGGGAAAACTCTCAAAAACTCGACCTCAGTGATGAAGGATTATTTAAAGATCTGGAGCTGCGTAGCAACGGTGGCGCACAAAAACCCGTTCTACATTTGGATGAAAAAAAGAAAAAAACAATGTAGCGGATCATTTATACATTAAATATGCGTTCACAAAAATTTTGAAATTGGTAAATATATTTTCACTCGACCGTAATTTTTAATGGCTTAAAAAGCCGCTCTTTATAAGCCTGCAAATAACTGAACCAGGCAGCCGAAGTCGTAAACAGTTGTGCTTTGTTCCAGGCTGCACCTGTGTAATATACCAATGGTTCATTTTTTTGCGTTGTTGTCTGAGCCAGTAACTGTTCGTTGGTAATCTTCATTTTTGTAACCGGTGTTAAAAGGATTGAACCAACGCCGGTGATGCCATCTTCGCCCATTTGCGGTTCCCAATAGCCCATAATGCCTTGTTGCTCATCCAACAGCATTACCCCCTGGTCTTTTCTTTTAATGATACCAACCACAGCAGACATGGTCGGCTTTTCACTGTACTCATAAAGCGCTTCAACACGGTTCAATTGTGAACCCGCATCTAAAGAAATCGTTTTGGTGGCGCTTACTTTCATTCCATTCACGTCCCATTCATCGTATTCCAATTGAAATGCAGTGCGTAAAATGCCCATATCCAATACTTTCCAACGAACATAGTTTTTTGAATGATAAATAGAGTCATTCACATAAGGCGCTGCATTACCTGCACCTAACGTAAAGCCTACGTGGTAATAATCCATACCATCTCCGAGATCTTCGTGATATTTTCCGCGTTTGTAACGCTCATTGATAACCATTTTATCGGTACGCTTCACCCAAACATCTATGCCATAAGCCATTTCCTTTGGTGTTTGCTCCAATTCTTTTCCATACATTCTAAACGCAATTTTATCATTTTCCCAGGCAAAATCCTCTTTGCGTTCTGGTACATAACGTCCATAGGTTTTGGTTGGAAAAATAGCGGACTTGCCTTTTTGTAGCAATAATTTCGCCGTGCCATTTCCCGCAATATCCACCTGAACCAAAATATTTTGAACTGCCTTGCCACCCTTATATTCTAATTGCCAGGGAATTTCCTTTTTTGTAGCAACATTAATGACTTTAAAATTGGCCGTGTCAATTGTAGGATATTTTGCCAAAACGTTTTTCCATGCAATGGCAACAACTTCTTCTTTGCGATCTCCGGCAGAAGTATTTGAAATACTGATTGTTGCTTTTTGAGCCAGCAAAACCGTCGGGTTTAGCGCATTTAGAGATAAAATCAGTAAACAAAACAAGTTCTTATTCATTAGTTACTTTCTTTAATTTATAAATCGTTCAAAAATACTAAATAGTTAGGGGATATAATCTTTGTTGGACCTCATGGGTGCATTTAAATTCTTCGTGCTCTGAGGCGGCGCAACAAAAGCAGTATACACTTCCATAAAATGGGAGGGTGTCAGTTTTTAAACTGGTAATTTCATC
>JBGSMI010000203.1:0-24748 GCA_041740215.1 Ferruginibacter sp. | reverse complement strand
CGCATTTTCTTTGTGCATCACAAAATCTATAATGTCCATGCTCTTGCCATGTGTTTTGCAATTGCTGCTAAAACAATACGCTGTATGTGTTTTGTAATAAACCTGCAGGCTGGGGGTTTTATCTTCATGGAAGGGGCAGTTCAAGCGTAAATTTTTATCGGGTTTTAAACCATAGTGCTGTAAGACGTGGGAAAGGGTAAGGTGGCTTTTGATCTCGTGTATTTCCATTTAAAAAAGTTTACTTTTTTATTTCCTACAAATTTGCCGTAAAACTGTAATATATTACAGACGGGTGCATTTCAAAATGTCGCATCTTAAAAATAGTTATATTTGGGAAACCAAACTATCCCATCATGACCAAAGAAACTTTTATTGCCGCCGCCGTTAGTCGTTACGAAAAACTAAATGACCTTAACAACATTGACAATTTTTACGACTATGAAAAGAAATTTGAACAAATATGGAAAGATTTAGGCCGAGAGGTATTAGAGCAAAATATAAGTACCTTCTCCGCCGATAGGCGTAAAAAAAAACACTTACCAAATTTGGGCACATAACCATTGGGCACGGCCACATTTTTTGTAATGGTATGAATGGTTTTCAAATTAGCCCGGCAATGCAAGAGTTGATGGTCTATGCGGGCACGAGTGAATGCTATGAAAAGTGCAATGAAATAATAGACAAATTTATAGACATAAAAGTAAGTGCGGCACAAGTATACCGGGTAACGAATTGTTATGGAAAAGAATCCGCAAAATTTGTGAATGCCGAACGTACATTAGAACCGGTAAAGAAAAGCGAAGTGCTTTACGCCGAAGTAGATGGCTCTATGATACAGACAACCCAAGGCTGGAAAGAGGTAAAAGTGGGGCGGATATTTACGAGTGGTTCCTGCATTGACCCGAACGGGAAAGCAAGCTGGATAAGACATTCACAATACTCAGCGCAATTGGGTGGCTGTGCTGAATTTGAAAATTTGATGGAAAATATCCTCGAAAATTACGGCAATTTGGCGAAGCGTTTAGTGTTTATAAACGATGGAGCTGTTTGGATAAAAAACTGGATTGAGGATGCGTACCCAACGGCAGTTTCTATTTTAGATTACTATCATGCATGTGAACATTTACATCAGTTTACAGAAGCACATTTTAAAGATAAACTAGTGGGGCAGAAATGGGCAGCAAAACAAAAAGAATTACTGCTAAACAGCGAAGTTGGGAAAGTGATTAAGCATATAATAAAATTAAAAAGCCAAACTAGCGAAGCAGAAAAATTGATACAATACTATCAAAGCAATATTGGAAGGATGGATTATAGCGCCTATAAAAAGATAGGGGCAGGGATTATCGGATCAGGGGCAATAGAATCAGCTCACCGGACAGTCGTGCAAAAACGAATGAAATTATCAGGACAAAGATGGACGAATGAAGGTGCTCAAAATTTACTGAATCTTAGGGTAATTAAAATGAATGAACAATGGAGCAAAATAATTCAGCTAACCAAAACTAATTTTAAGATCGCAGCTTAACATGCGACATTTTGAAATGCACCCCCGGGATGCGGTTCTTAATTTAGTAATCGCCTTATCTTTAATCTGGCGCACCCTTTCCCGGGTAAGACTAAACCTTTCACCAATGTCTTCCAGACTAAGCGGATGGTCTACGCCAATGCCAAAGAAGAAACGGATCACCTCTTTTTGCCTTTCAGTTAATGTACTTAGAGAACGGTCAATTTCGGCAGATAATGAAACCTTAAAAGTCAAATGCATATCAGTACTTTCGGTATTTGGATTCTCTAATATATCCATCAATGACGAGCCATCTTCTCCATCCCCAAAAGGTTGATCCATACTGATATGCCGCCCGGCAGAGCTAATAGCAGCGGCCACTTCATCGGATCCTAAATCAAGCAACACTGCAATCTCTTCAGCGGTAGGTTCACGCTCAAATTCCTGCTCTAATTGTGAATAGGCTTTCGTGATACGATTTGTTAGTCCAACCTTATTTAATGGCAAACGAACAATCCTCGACTGCTCAGCCAGTGCCTGCAATATACTCTGCCTTATCCACCAAACAGCATAGGAAATAAACTTGAATCCACGGGTTTCATCAAACCGGCCGGCAGCTTTTATAAGACCCAAATTGCCTTCGTTAATTAAATCGGCTAGCGTAAGCCCCTGATTTTGGTATTGCTTGGCGACTGAAACCACAAAACGCAGGTTTGCTTTGGTCAGTTTATCAAGAGCGGCCTGGTTGCCTTGCTTAATTTGTACAGCTAATTTTACTTCCTCTTCAGGAGATATCAATTCGACCTTTCCAATTTCCTGAAGGTATTTTTCCAAACTCTGGCTTTCACGGTTGGTGATAGATTTGGTGATCTTTAATTGACGCATACTCATGAGTTGGAAGTTTTTAGGTGAAGGACATGCTTAGCAAACATTTGAATAAAATTATATTCTAATTATCCGTAATTTAAATGAATAAACATAGCCACCCAAAATTATTTTTCTTTTTTTTGGGCAATATAAAAGCGAAATTTTTACGTGTTTAACGATATTAAGAGATAAGTTAAACAGGTGTGTATAAAAAAATTATTTTGCCAGCAAGATTATTTTGTTATTATTGCACTATTCTATATGAATTTTAAATTATTTAGATGAGCAAGAAAGTATTATTTACATTAGAATACCCGGTTAGATGTTCGCCAGGCATATTGTATGAATTTTTGAGCACTCCTGCCGGGTTACAGGAATGGTTTGCCGATAAAGTGGACGAACGGGATGGTATATTTAGTTTTTCCTGGAATGGCTCTGATGAGCAAGCTGAATTATTGGAAGGTGAGGAAGAAAAATACATTCGTTACCATTGGTTAACAGCGCCCAAGGAAGAATATTTTGAATTTATAATTGAGAAATCTGAAGTTACCAATCAAACAATTTTGGTTATAAAGGATTTTGCAGAAAAGAAAGATATTAAAGACCAGAGCCAATTGTGGGAATACCAGGTGAAAGATCTTTTTCATCGACTGGGAAACTAATTGCTAAAAGCATTACCATTTCTTTAAAATGATATTCTAAAAACTGTCCTGCAGCATCCCATTGCTGCAGGTCTATTTGTTTGGCAATTTTAAAAAAAGGCTCATCTGACAGCAAGTTCAGATATTCAGTAGTTGTTAAATTTTTCAATGGCATATAATTATCCTGCCCAAAATGATGATGCCAGGGGGCTGTGTTGATGCAGATCGAATAATCATGTTGCTGCAAAAAAATAAAGTTACGCCTCAATGAATTGGCTGCAAGCTGTAGGTGTACTCCCGACAACTGAAGATTTATACTGAAAAAATTTCCCCACCAAAAAAATGTTCTGATTGCTAAAGTAGCATCCTTCGTAAAATACCGGGGATAGTCTAGCATTACATAAGGCAGCCCCTTGTAATTTTCTCCCTTTGCTATTTTGGGACCATTCGCTACCACCTGAGCGGGCAGTTCATCCGGTCTCAACATTACGTATTGCTGCATTACAGCAGCAAGCTCTCCAAAAAGCTGGTACACTTTTTCAATAATGATTTGTTTAGTTAAAATCCATTCTTTATTGCAAACCAATTCCAGTTCCTTGGCAGAAAGGGCTATTTTTGTCTTTTCGATCATACGATTTACAAGTTACAAATTTTACGCATTAAAGATATTGCAAGACCTTGTACAACGTTTAATTGTTTTGGCTGAAATTTACGCTACCAGTCATTTTGCATTGCAACAATTCAACACTGTAAAACATTTTAAAACACCGCCAGCCATTGGTTTTTGGGGCTATGATAAAAAAATTAGACAAGCTAATCATTCGTTCATTTATAGGGCCGTTCATTGCAACGTTCTTTATTGCCTTTTTTGTACTGATGATGCAAAGCCTTTGGAAGTATATTGATGATTTGGTAGGCAAAGATCTTGACCTGTTGACGATCGGCAAATTTTTATGGTATGCAAGTGCGTCTCTGCTTACCCTCGCCATGCCTATTGCAATTCTTATCTCTTCCATCATGACATTTGGTAATTTGGGCGAAAGTTTTGAACTGGTAGCCATCAAATCGGCAGGCATTTCACTATTAAGATTTATGCGCCCATTGATGATTGTTTCTATCATGCTTTGTGGTATCACCTTCTTATTTGCCAACTACGTTATACCGTATGCGAATCTTAAATTCAAAACACTTTACTACGATATTACTTATAAAAAACCTGCGCTTGATCTTAAGCAGGGGAGATTCTACACGTATATACCGGGCTACGCCATCAAAGTTGGTAAGAAAGACAGCGATGGAAAAACGATTCACAATGTGCTGATTTATGAGCAGCAAAGCATGTTGCAGGATAACAGTATTGTTGCAGAAAAAGGCACTATGGGATTTTCTACTGATAAAAAATTTCTGGAATTTACGTTATACAATGGGTATCGATACCAAGAGCGTGGCAATGCGATGGATACCAGTACAGAATACATTCAGCTTGGCTTTAAAGAATATAAAAAGCTATTTGACCTTAGTTCACTACAGATGACCACTACACCAGATAGTATTTTTAAGAATGATTACAAGATGTTAAGCATCCGGCAGTTAAACGAATCCATTGATTCGATATCGAAACTGAGAGATACTTTTGCCAAGCGGCTAAATATGGAAGTAAAGAGCCAGTTACATTACATTGATCTACCAGACAGCATCTGGAATAAAGCAACGCCGGTAAAGCAAAAAATTAAAAACTTTCAGGATTTGATACCTGATTCAGCCAGATATTTAGTGTACGAAAATTCAATAAATATTGTCAACTCAATTAAAAATACCTACCAGTTTACGGGTGTGGAGTTGGATAATAAGCAAAAGGATTTACGAAATAATAATATCGAATGGCACCGTAAATTTTCTTTGTCGCTGGCATGCCTTATTTTATTTTTCATTGGTGCCCCGCTGGGATCTATTATACGTAAGGGGGGACTAGGAATGCCACTTGTTGTTGCCATCGTGTTCTTTCTGATCTTTCATTTACTTAATATGTTTGGCGAGAAATTTGTTAAAGACGATATTGCTTCTCCGTTTGTAGGTATGTGGCTGGCCATTTTGGTGTTGGCACCTCTAGGCGCTGTCCTTACCTACAAAGCCATGCATGATTCACAATTATTTAATAAAGAATTTTATTTCCGTCTCATTAAAAATACACGAGGCGTTTTTAAACCGTTGGTTAATAAATTGAAACGTACAAATTAATTGAACTAAATTTATCAGATAAATAAATTATATGAAAAGTAATAACAGACGAGCATTCATCGGGAATTCAGCCAAAGCAGGTGTTGCCACTTTAATTGCCTTGCCTTCGCTGGGCGCAATCATTGAATCCTGTGGAACGGCTAAATCCACCACTGTTGGAGGTTCTAATAAAATTAAAACGGGATTTGATCAAGCTCCACTCCCCTATGCATACAATGCATTAGAGCCGTGGATTGATACACTTACCATGGATATTCATTTTAATAAACATGCAGCAGCATACAGTAAAAATGTAAAGGAAGCTGCATTAGCCGAAAAGGTAGATGTCGCCAAACCACTTGAAGAAGTGCTTTACAACATTTCGAAATATTCTGTAAAGATGCGCAACAATGGCGGCGGTCATTACAACCACGAACTTTTTTGGAAGTGCCTTCAACCAAACGCAAATGCACAACCTACCGGAAAATTATTGACTGCTATTACAAAGCATTTTGGCTCGTTGGAAGAAATGAAAAAGCAATTTTCAGAAGCAGCAAAAACAAGATTTGGCAGCGGATGGGCATGGCTATTGATTACAACCGATAAAAAGTTAGTTATCAGTTCTACTCCAAATCAGGATAACCCCTTAATGGATATTGCAGATGTAAAGGGATTTCCGCTTTTTGGATTAGACGTTTGGGAGCATGCTTACTACCTGAAATACCAGAACCGCCGGGCAGATTACATAGACAACATCTGGAAGATCCTTAACTGGAGTTATATAGCTGAAAGATTCAACACCATTTGAATTTGAAAAAAGACTACTTCAATAAACTGCCATCGCTGCTTTTCTTAGCTTCAGGCAGTTTGTTGATGTTGATTGTGATGGCTCAAACAGGGGTAACATTAAAAACCCCAACTACTCCCCTGGGAATTCTCAATCTTGAATTTGCTTATACTGCTGAAAAGGCTTTTGCTGTAATTCTGGCGTGGACAGGTTTAATACCAACCGACAATGTATTTGCCGCAATTGTAAACACGTGGCTGGATTTTATTTTCCTACTGTTTTATGCGCTGTTTTTATACCAGGCCTGTAAAATGCTGGCAACAAAGCACACGGGATTGCTATCTGTAATTGGGCAGTTTTTAGCAAAAGGCGCACTTGCTGCAGGTGTGCTGGATGTGTTTGAAAATATCGGTATGCTGTTTACTTTAAACGGACATATTTCCGACACGGTTTCTTTGCTCACTTTCCTGTTTTCCATGGTAAAATGGCTGCTGGCTTTAGCCGCTGTATTGTACATTCTGCTGGCAGGCTCATTACTATTGAACAAAAAAGTGATTCGCACTTCTTTATAGTACCTACCTAAATAGACTCAGCCTTTGATATAGAAGTACCGGTTAGGTACAACTAAACCAAAGGCTGATAAATTGGCTAACAATCTGTCGCAAAGGTAGTGTGCTAACTCAAATCAACACTGATTTTTTTACTCTTTTTTATAAACTTTAAGATATTAAAAACAGCAAATATTTGAAACCAAAAACAGTTAATTTTGTTGTCCTGATTTATCTCTACACATTATAAATAATGATCAATATGCAAGTCTGGAAAGATTACCAACAAAAAAACAAAGACCGTTTTTTAAGTGAACTTTTAGAACTATTGCGCATACCCAGCATTAGTGCAAAAACTGAAAATAAGGCTGATATGGTGCATTGCGCCGAAAGCGTGAAGCAAAGATTGCTGGAAGCTGGCGTGGACAAGGTTGAAATTTATCCCACCGAAGGACACCCGATTGTGTATGCTGAAAAAATAATTGATCCATCAAAGCCAACTGTATTGGTTTATGGCCATTATGATGTGCAGCCCGCAGAACCACTTGATCTTTGGAAAAGTGGTCCGTTTGATCCGGTAATCATCGACGGTAAAATTTTTGCCCGGGGCAGTTGTGATGATAAAGGTCAGTTTTACATGCACGTGAAGGCATTGGAAACATTGATACAAACCAATACGCTGGAAAACAATATCAAATTTTGTATTGAAGGCGAGGAGGAAGTTGGATCCCCCAACCTTGGTAAATTTGTAGCAACTCAAAAAGAATTATTAAAGGCAGATGTTATTTTAATCAGCGATACTGCAATGATCAGTTTGAATACACCCAGTATTGACATTGGAGTTCGTGGATTAAGCTACATTGAAGTAACCGTAACTGGCCCTAACCGTGATTTGCACAGCGGCGTTTATGGTGGAGCTGTTGCAAACCCGATTACCATTCTGGCAAAAATGATTGCATCCTGCCACGATGACAATAACCACATCACCATTCCCGGCTTTTATGATGATGTGGTAGTATCAACTGATGAAGAAAGAAAATTAATGGCCGCTGCTCCATTTGACGAGCAGGAATATAAAGACGATTTGGGTATTGCTGCACTATGGGGAGAAAAGGGATACACCACCAACGAAAGGACCGGCATTCGCCCTACCATCGAATTGAATGGCATCTGGGGTGGCTATCAGGGCGAAGGTGCTAAAACAGTGTTGCCTTCCAAGGCAATGGCAAAAATTTCTGCCCGGCTTGTACCCAATCAATCTTCAGAAAAAATTACCGCCAAATTATTGGAATATTTTAAAACCATTGCACCTGCTGGTGTAACTGTTTCAGCCTTCGAGCACCATGGTGGCGAGCCTTATATGACCCCCATTGACAGCATAGCTTATAAAGCTGCTGCGAAGGCAATGGAAGCAACTTTTGGCAAGACACCTATTCCCGTTCGTGGTGGTGGAAGTATTCCCATATGTGCATTGTTTGAAAAAGAATTAGGCGTTAAAATTGTGTTTATGGGCTTTGGTTTAGATAGCGATAACCTGCACAGCCCGAATGAAAAATTCAATGTAGAAAATTTTTATAAAGGCATTGAAACCATTCCATATTTTCACCAGTATTTTACAGAGATGAGTCAATAAATTCTTGTTGCTTTTTATAAAAAAAACCGAAGGCATCAACCTTCGGTTTTTTTATTAGCTAATATCTTTACAAATGTAACATCGCTTAGTATTCATTGAATGCGAATCCTTAACTACCTTGCTCCAGGTGGACAATTGGCTTTTAAATAATTGGTGTATAAAGTAGATAAATGCAACCCTGTTCCCTCGCCTTCGTAAATGCCGTGAGAGCGATTCGGATAAGGCATAAACTGAAATTGCTTGTTGTATTTGATCAGCTCATTTAAAAGCAACTCTGCATTGCTATAATGCACGTTGTCGTCACCTGTGCCATGTATGTACAATAAATTCCCTTTTAAATTTTTTGCATAGGCAATGGGCGAGCCATTTATAAAGTCCTGCTTATTTTCCTGTGGCAAACCCATGTAGCGTTCCTGGTAAATATTATCATAAGTTAACTGACTACCCACCGCTGCTACAGCTATACCGGTTTTATAAATGTCAGGATATTGAAACATCAGGTTCAACGTAGCAGATCCACCTCCGCTCCATCCCCAAACTGCTACACGACTTGCATCAATATACGGGCGCTTCAAAAATTCTTTGGCTGCCAACGCCTGGTCGCTAATATTGATTAAACCAATTTTACGATAAACACATTTGCGCCAATATCTTCCCTTAGGCACCGGCGTGCCACGGTTATCAATTGAAACATAAATGTACCCGTCATCTGCCATATCACCCTGGTAAAGCATATTATCAGCCGTTCCATATTCGTCTTTTACATTCTGCCCCCATGGCTCAGTGTAAACATAAAATACCACCGGGTACTTTTTAGATGGATCAAAATTTTTAGGCTTTCGCATCCACGCATCCATTTCAATGCCCTCGGCTGTAGTAATTTTTATAAACTCAATATCCGAATTTGACTTCACTGCTGAAGCCACTGAATTTTTTATTTTATTTTCTCCATTTACACCGTTGTGGTCAGCCAGCGTAATCCATTCCCTTACGTCCGGGGTGTAGTAATTAGAGAAACTGTGCAAGGCATATTTGGCTCCGGGAGAAATTTTATAATCATGTGTACCTTCCTGATTAGCCGGTGAAAGCAATGCTGCTTTTCCCTTTCCATCAAGCGTTATGCGATACAGGTATTTTTGCGTGGCATTGGTTGGTGAAGCCATGAAATAAACGTAGCCTTCTTTCTCATCCACTCTTACAATATCCATTACATCATAATTGCCAACAGTAACCAATTTTTCTTTTTTACCATCTCTGCTTATACGGTACAAATGTCTCCAGCCATCCTTTTCGCTGGCCCACAAAAACTCGTTACCGTCATTCAGCCAATCCCAACCACCGGCTGCATAATCTTCGTCCCACAAAGGCTGTATATCAATCCATGCCGAATCTTTTTCTTCATAAATAGTATTGGATTTACCCGTGGCCACCGTACACAACATCAGGCGGCTTTCACTTTGTTTACGATTTAAATGCTGAATGATAAGTTCCCCGCTATTGGCCGCCCACTCCATTCTTGGCACATAAGACTGAAATACATTATCTGTGGGAATATTCATCCACCTGGTGTTTGCCGTCACGATATCCACTACACCAATTTTATAAGGCGATGGCGCTTCTCCCGCAACAGGGTATTCGACCGGTATTACTTTTGGATAAATTGAATCGGTTGTATTCAACATGCTATAATCTTTTGTATTCCTTGCATCAATTTGCCAGTAAGCAATTTGTTTGCTATCGGGACTCCACCTAAAACCATCCCTGCAAAAAAATTCTTCCTCATAAGCCCAATCAAACGTTCCGTTTATCAATTGGCGTGTACCATCTTGCGTTAGTTGATGCACTTTACCGGTGGCCAGTTCTTCTATATACAAATTATGCTCACTTACATACGCTGCATTTTTCCCATCAGGAGAAAATTTTGCAAACATCAATGATTGCGCAGGTCTGTCTTTACCCAATTGTGTTAGTTTATCGGCGGCTATATCCATTACCCAATAATCACCCCTGGTATTGTAGCGCCATACTTTAGCTGTATTTGTAAACACCAGCAGTTTGCTGTTAGTATTACTAAATGAAAACGATACAGGACTAATTACTTTACCGGCAGCAGTTGTTAACTGCAACTTTTTAACAAGCACTGTTTCCGTACCGGTTTTTATATCCACTTTAATTATCTCGCCGCCTTTACTTTGATAAAAACCATTTCCATCAGGCGTCCATTTTGTGGCAGACTTAAGTTGGGCCATTACCAATTGTGAAACCACAATACAAATGACCAATAAACAAAACCCTGATTTTTTTATTTGCATACTCTTATAATTTAAAAAACTAAATTACCGAAATACCGCTAGCAGTTGTCACAATAAAAACAAAAGCATTTAATTTTACCAAATGGAAACAGAAAAACTTCGTGTAGATAAGTACTTGTGGGCAATCCGGCTTTTTAAAACAAGAAGCCAGGCCGGTGATGCCTGTGCTAAAAGCAAAGTAAAACTAAAGGGTGAAAATATTAAAGCATCAAAAACAGTGAGTGTGGGTGACGAATACGAAGTAAAGACCGAAGCCAAACGCTGGATTATAAAAGTGACTGCTTTATTAGATCACAGGGTTCAATACAGTGAAGCAATTAAACATTATGAAGACATTACACCGGCTGAAGAACTGGACCGCATTCAATTTCAGGCTGCCGTTTTTAATACCGGCAAGCGTTTGAGCAAAGTAGGCCGCCCTACCAAAAAAGACAAGCGTGAACTGGATGGCTTTATGGATATCCCCGAATAATTTTCAATCAATAATTTATGTTATTTAACCATACCGACAGGTACGCCATCAATCGGTTTTGGTAAATCCGTTTGTGAGAAAAAATAATTATCCGCTTTAAATACCAAACGTTCGGTTTCGCCAATAGTATTATAGCGGCTATAACCAACAATCGTATTTTCGTTATAATTTATTTTCTCTACCCAGAGCTGTTTATTTTTTCTCAATAACTGCTTTACTACTAATTTATCGGCCGAATTATAAGAGCACTGCAGGATATAACGTAAATTCTTTTTTGAAACGGGATCCTTGATTTTATATTGAACGGCATTGATTCTACCGCTGTTATTTCTTTCTATCATAGCAGATGCAACTACCTCCAGCGGACTACTAATTCTAAAAGACGATACCCTGTTGAATTCATCATAGCTATATTCCCATCCGGATACGCTGGCAGCATCATGTTTTCGAATATCAAACGGGGCAATATCATCTGCAAAAAATTGCGCTGCGTAGTTATCTGTTGCATTCAACATGTTGCCATAATAGTCAAACAGTATACTTAATTTTCTTGTCTTGCCATCCTCAAAAATATCTACAATGGTTGATTTTACTATGGTGTCCATGTAGTTGATATTACCGGCATACTTAAGACCAACTGCAGAAATTATTTGATAGGCATTTGCTTCCTGTCGTTCAATATTGATCGTTGTATCCCTTACGGTTCTTGACTCGGAAATATTGCTATACTCAACAGCCTGTTGCTTTCCAAGAACCAAAACACCATCTAATCCCGCTGCGGAAGCTTCCTGCTTTAAGGTATTTAACAAAGCCTCGTAGCTGGCATCAGTTGATCCACTTGCGTCTATCATTTTCACTTTGTAATAAGGTTGCGTTGGCTGATGGTTGTTAAAATACACATCTACATTATGGTGGTGTGGCACCAATGGAATATTGGTCATTGATTTTTGATATTCCGATCCTGTATATAAAGTATAACTGGAACAGGAAAAAATGGGTAGCAAAAAAATGAGGAGGTAAAATTTTTTATTCATAAGCGGAAAATATTTTACAAATAACCGTCAAAATACCAGCCATCTATTTTTAAAGAATGAAAGAATATGTTAATTAAGTTTGCACAATGAAAATTGATATCATATCGGTAGTGCCGGATTTATTGCAAAGTCCATTTGCACATTCTATCATGAAGCGGGCAAAAGATAAGGGCTTGCTGGAAGTAAACACAATCAACCTGCGTGACTACACAACTTATGCCAGGGCTCAGGTAGATGACTACCAGTTTGGTGGCGGCGCCGGTATGGTTATGATGATAGAGCCACTTGTAAACGCAATAGAAAGTCTGCAGCAAAATACTACTTATGATGAAGTTATTTTTCTAACGCCGGATGGTGAAACTTTTAATCAGCAACTGGCCAATCAATTTTCAATGAAAGAAAATCTGCTGCTTATTTGCGGGCATTACAAAGGAATTGACCAGCGGGTAAGGAATCATTTTATTACCAAAGAAATTTCAATCGGCGATTATGTATTGAGTGGCGGTGAATTGGCGGCGGCTGTTTTGGTAGATGCCATCGGCAGATTGATACCGGGTGTGCTAAATGACGAAACATCTGCTTTAACCGATTCCTTTCAGGATAATTTGCTGGCACCGCCTGTTTATACAAGACCTGAAACGTTCAGGGGTTGGAAAGTACCTGAAGTTTTAATGAGTGGAAATCATGCTAAAATTGATCAATGGAGAATGGAACAGAGTTTAAAAAGAACGAAGGAAAGAAGACCAGACTTATTAAAGGATGATCTATAAATCTTAATATGACCAGTTAACTGAATTATCAGTAAAAAAACGAGCAATAGAAAATGTAGTAATATGTTCTGTAAATATCATTGATGAACAAAATTCAGATGTGCCTATTTTCTCTAATGCTCTGGAACGCTGTATTGAATAGTGTTTCAAAAAAAACCAAATTAAATTCTCTAAATATTTTGCGAATTAAATATGCACCCCTATCTTTGCCGTCCGAAAATAAACGGCGCGTTGGTCAAGGGGTTAAGACGCCTCCCTTTCACGGAGGAGTCACGGGTTCGATTCCCGTACGTGCTACCAAATATAACCTCTCTTTTTGAGAGGTTTTTTTATGGTAACAATTGATGTCATACAGAGTATTAATACCAATAAACTATGTGTTGGTATGACGGAAGACCTTGATAACAGGCTAAAAGAACAGAATGCAGGTGAACCAAAATTCATTACCACTTACATACCCTGGAAAATGATTTACACCAAAACTGCCGAAAATTTTCATGACGCAAGGAAAAGAGAAATATACCTGAAGTCTACAGTAGGGAAAAAATTTATCTTCAAATATTTAAACGGACGTAGTTTGGGTTCCCTGTATGCTTATCACAGTCAGGCAGGTATTCCCGTATGTGCTACCAGCTATAACCTCTCTTTTTGAGCCGTTTTTTGTTATGGTAACAATTGATGTTGTCAAGTAAAATATAATTAAAACACAATGCCTCTCAAATGAAATGCTTTGTTGGTTTAACTAGTTTTCTGCCTATTGCTTTGTAGTAGTATCCTTCGCCTTCTTTTTCAACAAGTTATCAAATAATCCTTTTGCCGATTTTTTGGGATCAAATTTTGGCTTTACTGAATCGCCTTCCTTATTTTTATCGCCCAGCAATTGTCTTGCTAATTCTTCTTTTGCAGTATTGATAGCCTGACTTTTTACTGATGCAATGGTATCTTTTACCGCACTGGTTACTGCCGTCCTTGTACTGTCAATCTTCGCCTTGGCAAAATCCGTAACTTGTTGCTTTAAGTCGTCTGCCAAACTACCAGCACTTTCCTTTAAATCAGTTTTAACCGTTGGCTTACTAAAGAAACCTCCCAGTTTTAAATTTAGATTAACCGTTTCTCCAACCTTAATCGGTACGCCTTTTTTATTTACCTGGCTCACTAAATTGTTTACCAACTGGTTGCCTTTTTCGCCCATTAAATTGCGTGGCAGTTTCATATTGATCAAGTAATCAATCGACTGATCAAACCCCTGCAAACCGCCAATCTCCATATCGATTCCCTGCACCTTAAGGGTAAATGGCTTCACCAATACTTTACCATTTGAAAACTCAAAATAATTCTTAACATCCTTCAATGAAATCTGCTCCAGCGCCTTCACATTTAGTGTACTGGCAATTTTATCCAATGGTGCAAATTTGCTTAGAAAGCCTTCAATCAGTAATAAATCACCCATCCCGGAAAGCGTAGTCAAATCAGGCATCATGTTATCGCCCAGCTTGCCATTTACAGTCAAATGAGAGGTCAACTTGCCGGCAATAAATTTACCGATCGGCATCAGCTTCTGAACAGTATTGAATGCAAAAAATGTTTTCTGGACATCAACACCGGTTACATCATATTCCAGTACAATCGCCGGCTTTTCTTTACTTGCCTTTGTAGAATACATACCATTTACCATCAAGGTACCATCCAACGCATTGCCTTTTACATCAGTTATTTTAACCGTTTCATCTTTTACCAATAAACTGCCTGTTAAGTTCTGGATATCTACCTTGTCATAATGCACCTGATCCACTTTTGTATTGAGTACAATATCCAAATTGGCCGGTACCACAAACGGAGCAGATGTTGCTCCGGTGGCGGCAGTGTCAGTTGAAATACCCATCCAATCGTTTAGATTAATTTTATCAGCAGTAATGTTTACCACTGCATTCAATGGCTTATTGTTAAGCACATAACTCAGTAAATTATTTACCTGCCCATTACCAATAAAATTGGATCCAAGGTACTGTCCGCTCAGATTGCTGATGTTTACTTTGGAGGGAGTAAAAGAAGTAAGCAGGTTGTTGATTTTTATGCCTGTAGGATAATCTTTGGCAACATATAAAAAGTCGGCCAGGCTCACCGTGCCACCTGCGCTAAATTTATCAAACTGCTGGCGCTCAATATCGGCAACATTCCCTTTGATATTTACATCCGCATTTAGCAGGCCAGCTAGTTTTGTACCAGCCTCCAGCTTTACCAGTTGCGCAACTTTAGACAGATCCAGCCTACCCTTGGCGGCGGCATCAATGAACATACTACTCGTAGGCTTTACCACCATCAAACGGAAATCGAACGGATCTTTATCCATTAAAAAATGAGCCTTCTCAATATTGATAACCGTATTATCGGGCTGACCATTGGGATTATCTACCTGTAGTGAAAAATTAATTTGTTCCAATGGTTTTGGCAGATCAGGATACTGAAAAAAGCCATCCTTTACCTGAACATCTACATGGTAAGCCGGCATCTGCAGATCGTTGTAAATCCCTTTTAAAAATCCGCTAAAAATTGCGGAACCACTTGTTTTAATATTTTTAAAATCATGCTGATAAATCGTGGGAACCAATGAAAGAATATTTTTAAAGTCTGTAGACGGCGCCTTAAAAGTGATATCCATATCATACCCCTTTGCATCCAGATTTTTAACAATCCCCTTGCTACTCAGTTGCAATTGATTTACTATAATTTCATTCGTATTAAAGCGGTACTCATTCTTTTTATTGTCAATTTCAATATCTGCTTTTACCAATGCATTGGCATTTGATAAATAAGGAATACCAGCATACACTACCGTTACCGCATCTGCGGTGGTATTCGTTTTAAGGGTAAATAAATCGGCAGTAAAATCACCGGTGCCTTCATGATTCAGGCGACTGATTTCACTAGTAATACCCGCCAGCTCATCAACATAACTGATGTACCCATTATTGATGGCATAGCGTTGCAATTGCAGCTTGAATGGCTTTGCCTCTTTTACAGCATTGGTGGAATCTACAGGCTTCATAATATCCCAGTTGGTCAAGCCAGATTTACCGACGATTGCGTGGACTCTGGGCGATTCAGCTACTACAGAATAAATATTCATCTCACTTCCCCTGATTAAACTCATGATATCAACGCTTGCATCAATCCGCTTAGCTGAAAGTAAGGTGTCTAATGCAAATTCATCTGTACCTAAGACCTCGAGATCTTCTAAACCGATGGCTACCTTGGGGAAATTCCGGAAGAATGATATATTGACATTCGTAAAATCAACCTTTGCATTTACACTACTATTAATCTCCTTCTTTACCAATGCAATTATTTTATTTTTAAAGATAAATGGGGCCGCCAATGCTATGCCAACCAATATCAATAAAAAGATGCCCAGTATTTTTAAAATCCTTTTTATCATTTGCGCTATTTTTTTGTCTTGTTAGTAATATGAGGAAGAATTTTTTTTAACCAAGTTTATACACTAACGTAGCTTATTTGGAATAATTGCTGTACGGTAATTGCAGGTATTGCCAAAATTAACCAAACTCATTCATAACCATTGCCATAAGCCTGTTATATTTCATTTAGTATGGGTAATTGTCCATAAAAGAAAAACCATCACATAATAAGCAACTTTAATAAAATGCCGCTACCAAGTGATGGAGATCATCTAAAAAAAATCAAAATCAATTCCGTCCGAAATGCATCTTTAACTCAACACGACTTCAGCATGCAGCTCTGGTATTTCCACATTTTCAAACCCTTTATTATGCAACCTTTTTTTAAATGCCTGCTGCACATCATACTCACCATGTACTAAAAATAACCTGCTGATTTTTTGAGGGTCCTGGCAGGCTAAGAAATGACAAAGGTCTTCATAATCCCCATGTGCACTCATGCTGCGTATGGCACCTACCTCCGCATTCACTTCCCGCATGGCTCCGAATATATTCACTTCTTTTCTACCAGCCAGCAATTTTCCGCCTAACGATCGCGGCTCGCAATAACCCGTTAATAAAATCGTATTACGGCTGTTTTCAATATTATTATTGATATGATGCTTTACCCTTCCGGCATCGGCCATACCACTTGCAGAAATAACTACATAAGGTCCAGGCCGGAAGTTTAACAGTTTTGACTCCTCCACCGATTCAATAAATGTTAAACCCCGAAAAGCAAACGGATCATCATCTGATTCTAACACCTTTTGAATTGTTTTATTAAAATACCGGGGATAGTTTTTAACGATTCGGGTAGCTTTTACACTCAAAGGACTATCTACAAAATACTCCGTTTGCGGCAGCCTTCTCTCCAACTCCAGTTGATTGAGTGCGTATAAAATTTCCTGGGTTCTTCCTACACTAAAAGCAGGCATAATCAGTTTACCCTTCTTTTCAACACAGGCTTTTTTAACCCATTTCAATAACTGTTCAGGCGTGGTTACCAAATCGTCATGAAGGCTATTGCCATACGTAGATTCCAATAAAATATAATCAGCCTGTGAAAATTCCTCCGGTGCTTTTAAAATAGCATCGCTGTATCGGCCTACATCTCCACTAAAGGTGAGTCGCTTTGTATTGTCATTTTCTTTAATTTTCAAATGAACGGCAGCGCTACCGATAATATGACCGGCATCGGTGTACATCACTTCAATATTTTCATCAACAGTAAACCATTTGCCATATTCTACCGGTACAAAAAAATCGAAAGCTGCCAATGCATCCGAAGTATTGTACAGCGGTTTTAATTCAGGCAAACCATCTTGCTTCCGCCGCTTGTTTTCATATTTAACTTCATTTTCCTGGATAAAAGCAGAATCTTCCAGTAAAACCTGCGTTAATTCTTTGGTTGCAGGCGTACAAAAAATCTTGCCTTTAAATCCATCCTTTACCAACTTTGGTATTAAACCACTATGATCAATATGTGCATGAGATAGTATCAGATGATTAACTGATGCCGGCTCAAAGCCCCAGTAGGCATTCATTGCATCGGTATCCTTGCCCATGCCCTGGAACATGCCGCAGTCTAATAAATATTTTTTACCGTTGTTTAAGGTAAGTAGATGTTTGGAACCTGTTACCGTTCTGGCAGCACCATGGAAAGCAATTTTCATCGTTCAAATTTTTAGACATTGAAGTTAGTTAAAAGCGATCGGCTTGTGGTATATTTTGTAATCATCATCTGTTTATTTCTTTGTCCGAACGATGGTATTTCATAGCGACATTGTTGCATCGCCCTCTTGTACATTTTTAGCAATGAGGAGCAACATTTTAGTAGCAAAAGGCAGCAGAACCAGCAAAGAGCATTCGTGAGACCAATCAACTAAAATACCCAATAACCCTTGGTTTTTACTACGACTAAAACTTAGAAGTAATGCCATAAACCACCTTATTAATTTGGCGGGTATTCTTTGGTACAGATAAACACTCTCCAAATAAAAACAGGCCCAACTTCATGTGTTATCTTAATGGTAACTTATCTGAAGACTTTCACTAAAATCCATTAATACTTTCTAATAACGCCACTAAACCCGTGCATCATTTTTTGCTTTAAATGACCAGGTGATAAAAAATTCTGCAATCAATTCACCTTCGTTGTTTCTGCCTTCACTTTTTGCTTTAATGGTTCTGCCATCGCCGCTATTGATGGCATCTTCAATTGTGGTACGAATGGCCTCACCATCCGCACAGGTGAATACTGTAATGCTGTTTGCCTTTTTAAAATACTTCGCCTCCAAACCAACAACCAGCATAGAAACTGAAGGCATCGATTTATAAGTATGCATCATGGCCAACAAACCGGTACTCATTTCTGCAGCCATTGCCAGGCAGGCAAAATAAGTAGACTTAAATGGATTTTGCGAAAACCATTTATACGGAACCGATACCAGTGCCTTTTCTTCATCAATTGATTTCACCCTTACACCCGAAAAAAAAGCGCTCGGAAGTTTTGAAAACAAAAACATCCTGAATTTTACAGGATGTTGGATGAGTTGGATGAACTGTTGCTTATTTGAATGCATGATAATCAGTTAAAGATTTTAAACAATCCAATAAAGTAAATTAGTTTCCATACATTTTCGGGTTCAATGCATTCGGACTCCACATTTCAAGGAAAGATTGCACTTTACTTTTGCTGTAGCTTTTTTTACCATCTTCGAGGTACTCGCTGCTTTGGGTATGTATGCGCTCGCCCTTGCCGTTTAAAATAATAAAAACCGGAAAACCAAAACGCTGTGGATATCCATATTGAGCAAATACTTTTTTATTTTCATTCTCCTTACTGTAATTCAGGTGATACCAAACAAAGGAGGCATTGATAACGGAATCTATACCCGCATCGGCTTTGCAAAATCTTGCAAATTCAATGCACCATCCACACCAATTGCCACCACCTTGTATCAACACATATTTATTTTCAGCGCCCGCTTTTTTTATCGCCGCCTCAATATCGGCTGTTGCGTCAGCATTGGGTTCATACAATTTCTTTGATTCGCTCTGGGCTATTACTGTCATGGAAAAGAATGACAATACCAGTACAAAAAATAATTTCATATTCAATTTTTAGCTGTTTGATTTCTATTTTATTTTACTTTTTTTAGAACGTTGCGATCATTCTCCAGCAAAATCTTCGAGTGCAAGAGAAAAAATCCAATAGCGACCCTTTTATACAATGCATCTAAAAGCAACTCAACTGAAGATGTCGGATCAAGCGGCCAGATCCATTGATTACTTATTTACTTCTATCACGCAAATGACCGCATTTTTCTGATCATCATCCGCCTTAAAATTGATGGTTCCGCCATCACCCGATGCATAACGAACATTGGTGATATCACTGCCCTGCAAAGCCTCATGTAGTTTGTCGCCATAGCCAGAACGGCTGCTGGTGCTAATAGCCGTATTGGTTGCAAACCAGTCAATGGCCTTTTTGGTTACCACCACTGCAAACACATCTTTGTTGCCCACATTGTCTGGCACCATACTTTTCCCTCTTGGAAAAAGCCGGTAGCCGGTAATACCGCAATAAGGAGAAAATTGTGTTTTAGTTGGATCGGCTTTATCCGGATAAGGAAACAATGTGTAACTGCTGCCATCCGTTTCCTGGCCAAAAATATAAATGTAACATTCGGTGGCATTTTTAATTTCCATTTTAAAAGCAGTACCCGGCGCAAGCGTGCCTACAGTTTCAAAAATATTCCCCGATTTCAGCTTCAACGGAATGTATTGTTTGTCATCATTTTTTACCAATCCAATGTTGCATTCAAATGCTACGTTTACAGCGGAACCGCGTTTTGGCATAGGATCAATACCATAGGCTTCTCTTACAAATTCTTTAAAATCGGCATAGCGCACCCAGCCTATCCCGTTATTGCCCCATTCCGGTCCCCAGCTATTCATCAATTGAAAAGCCTGCTTGCGGTCATCATAACCTATTACGCACATCGCATGTCCGCCAAAGCCCATCTGGCTGCGATCTTCGCTGGTAGGTGCCCACATCTCCTTACCCATCATCTCCTGCATAAAAGTGCCACCAACCATCATCCCAATTACAACTGGCGCATCCTTTGCCAGATGTTCTTTAACAGCACGTACACTGATACCATCTACACTTTCGCCGTTTGTTAATCTGGTAAACCCATGCATTTTATTTTGCGCAGCCTTATCCCAAAGAGAAGAGGTAGGTTGCCTGCTACATTCCTGATCGGTATAGGGAAAATCATTGTAGGGCAAAACGCCTTTATTGGTCATAAATTCCATGGCTCTTTGTATGTATGAACCCTGGCAATCTTCTAACCCAATCTGGTTGTAAACAAATGCGGGACTGTATGCAGTAGTATTACCACTCACACCAGTAGATGCTGCCTCCACAATAGAGCGGGCTGCATACACGCTACTCCAGGCTACACAACTGCCCTGCTTTCCCTGGTCTTGCCGATCGGGTGCAAAACGCAATAAAGAAACGCTTTCGGGTAAAGGATTTTTTGTATTGTCGGCTGCAAGACCTTCGTACACGCTGGCCTTTTTAAATTCCTGTGGATTGAAATTATAGCCGCTTTGAGAAAAAAGGTTTTGAACTACATTGGATACGGCACCACCGCCACTACCATTTCTAAAAAATAAAAAATAGGCCCCGGCTGCAATCACTAGCAGCAGGATGATTCCCCCGCCACCGCCGCCGCCACGACCTTTGCTGCGCCCTCCAAATAGACCTAATATCAATGGCAGAAAATTCAGAAGACCTCCGCCTCCTCCAAAACCACCACTGCTACCACCACCAGATGAATTGCTGTCGTTATAATCTTGTTGATCCTGTGGATCATCCTGCATACGTATCGGCATAACGAAATTTTATTGCGTTTGAATTGGGATTAAAATTAGGGAGAATTTGTTGTAGAATTATCAGTAATAAAATTTGAATTGAATTGATCCCATAAGAACATGCCACGGCATGTTCTTACAAACATCCAACCGCATCTCAATGCCTTTCCTTTTCCAGTATTTCAAACTGCCTTGAAATACTGGCTCCGCTTTCATCCACCAACGTAACTATGTGTTTTCCTACCAAAGGGTCCAGGGCCAACTGGTGAAAATTTTGGGTAGTGCCTGCAAATTGATCATCAAGGCTCCAGAAAATTTTTGCACCCGGTATTCGATGGGCTGCGGTAAAAACAGTTTTGCCTCTTTGGCCACTGAGTTCCAGCGGCACATAAATTTTGGCACCTTCCTGTGGATAAATCAATTCAATGGATTTACTGTTCTGCTGAATTTCACAGCCGGATTTAAATGGAGGCAATATTTTATAATCTGCATTTCGTTGCTTGTAATAATATTCCATTGCGGGCGATAATATGAACCAGCTTTTATGCTGCATATTGGTTGGACTTTCACAATCTGCTGTCACCCTAAAACTACCGGATGCATCGAGATTAATCATTTTGTGATAGGCACACAACGGCACTTTTTCTCCATTGGGTGGCGCAAACAAGGTATCTACATCCGGACAGTCGATATTGGCCCGATATCCACTTTGGCGGCATACCGGGATATAGACATAATTATACACTGGCTTTTTAAAAAATGGCACATTGGGTAATAGTCGAAAAATATCAAACAATATCGGCGCTGCGGTATGCACGCCTACCAATCCCGGCCGACCTTCTCCATCAGTATTTCCCACCCACACAGCTACCACGTTTTTGGGTGTTACACCAATGGCCCACCCATCCCTAAAACCGAAACTGGTACCCGTTTTCCAGGCAATGGTTTGAGAAGATGAGAATTGTTGCCACAATCCCTCTTCACCCGGGCGCATTACTTCCTGCATGGCTAAAAATGCAAACCAAATGGATGTAGCATCAAGTGTTCCCGAATTAATAGATGAATTAACAGGTTGAGATTTGTCATCAGCATCGTTGCTATAAAACTTTGCTGCATGAAAATCTGCAGGATCAAACCTGCCACGATTTTTTGGCTGGTGATTCACACTTCTTGCCATTGATGCATACACACCGGCAATGTCCCACATGGTTACTTCACAACCACCAAGTATCAAACTCAAACCATAAGTATCTGCCGTTCGATTCAATGTGGTAATGCCGCATTGCTGCAGGGTTTCGTAAAATCGTTGGTATTTGTATTGTTGTAACAATTTTACCGCCGGTATATTGAGACTTCTTGAAATGGCCTTTCCTGCCGGCACTGCACCATCGTAGCCAAGATCAAAATTTTGCGGCGCATAATTGCCAATCTGCGTAGGAATATCCGGCACAATTGAATTGGGTAAAATCAATCCATCGCTCAACATGGCTGCATATAAAATTGGTTTCAATGCGCTTCCCGGACTTCTCGGTGCGGCAATTACATCTACATCACTCTCCATGTCCTTATTGCCCGGAGCATAAATATTTCCTACATAAGCCAGCGTATTACCCGTCTCCACATCCAGCACCAATGCGCAGGCATTGTTGATGCCATTGCCTTTTAATACAGACTGGTGTTGCTGTACTATGGCAGCCACATTCTTTTGCAGGTTACCATCCAATGTGGTAATGATTTTTGACTCCCCCTTTGCTGATTGATTGTATTTTTTAAACCGCTGTAACAGGTGAGGTGCATTTTGCGGCAAGGCCAAAGGAGCACCTGGCAACAGCTCCAGCTTCGACAAACTACAAGTACTACTATCAATCTTATTTGCTGCCAACAACTGGTCGAGTAATGCATTTCTTTTGCGAAGCAATACGGCCCTGTTTTTACCGGGATGCACCAGCGACGGTGCATTGGGCAATACTGCCAGTGCTGCCATTTCACCCCAGCTTAGCTTTGAAGCAGTTCGTCCAAAGTAACGCCATGCTGCTGCGTCCAGGCCTACCACGTTGCTGCCAAAAGGTGCATTGCCTGCATATAAAGCCAATACCGATTTTTTTGAATAACTGCATTGAAGCCGAACTGCCAATATACTTTCTTTGATCTTGTTCCAGATGTTCCTTTTTTTATTGCCCCTTGATAACCTGATCACCTGCATATTAATTGTACTGCCTCCCTGAACCACCTCTTTGTTTTTCACATTTTGTATAATGGCTCTAACAACGGCAATCGGATCAACACCGGGATGATAGAAAAAGCGTTTATCCTCAAACGTGGTGATGCAATCAATAAATTTTTGGGGCACATTTTTATTGGCCGGAAAACGCCATTGTCCATCCGTAGCGATGGAGGCATTTAAGAGGTTACCCTCCCGGTCTTCAATTACATAACTGGTTGGGGTGTTAAACAATTGATTGGGAAGAGAGAGATAAAACCAGGTGAGTAATGCCAGCAGGATGAATCGAAAGCCCCAACCTCTAAAGGAGCTTTTTGAGTTTTTAATTTTTGCGGAGGTATTTTTTTTTTGTGGTGTGGGCACTTTTGAAAAGTTGATTATTTTTTCTGTTACTATTTACTTTCCATAATCGCCTTCACCTTCCTCTGCAATTGCTTTTTATCAGGAAGATAAAGCTGGTATTTCGAAACAAATATTTTATTGGAAATTCCACCCATTGCATACTCAACCATTACTTCATCTTTTTCTTTGGAAAGAATAATTCCAACGGGTTCATTATCTCCTTCCACATTTTCTTCCGTTTTGAAATAATTAAGATACAGGTTCATTTGCCCAATATCACCATGACTCACCTTTCTTGTTTTAAGGTCTATGATTACGAAACATCTCAAAATACGATGATAAAAAACAAGGTCAATTGAATAATGTTTACTCCCAAGCGAAAGCTTATACTGCCTTGCCACAAATGTAAAGCCTTTTCCAAGTTCCAATAGAAATTGTTGCAGGTTGTCTATAATTTTTTGCTCAAGTGCCTTTTCAGACATTCTGTAGCTGATCGGGATTTTTAGAAAGTCCAGTACATAAGGATCTTTTACAATATCCGCAGGATCAGAAATCAGGTAAGTTTTTTTTGCAAGCTGTAGTACGCCTTTTTTATCTTTACTTAATGCAAGTCTTTCAAATAAAGAGGCATCAATTTGACGTTCCAGTTCTCTATATCCCCAATTCTCGTGAACCGCCTGGCGCTCATAAAACTTTCTGGCAAAATCATCAGATACTCCTACTAATATGATAAGATGAGTCCAACTTAATTTGGCAGGCACTGCCTGCCATTTTTGATAAATAAGATAAAACCTTCGCATATCCAGTACATTGCGCCTGCCAAATCCCTTCCCATATTGCAGTCTTAAATCTCTGGAAAGCCTTGCCAGCAGATCACTTCCGTATTCAGCCCTTTCTTTACCTGCCTGTTCATATTCTACTATATGCCTGCCAATTTCCCAATTCCGCTTCACCATCTCTTTATCAATAGCCCTTACTGCATTATGCCTTGCATTTTCAATGGAAAGACCAATGGCCGCTAATAGCTTTTCATAATTTAGTTTTACGAGTTTCATAGC
>JBGSMI010000197.1:0-35975 GCA_041740215.1 Ferruginibacter sp. | reverse complement strand
TTTGCGTTACTTATTCTGCAAATGCAGAATAAATAATCATGCAGAGAAATTACTTTACATCAATTTTTAAATAAATAAGTAGGGAGTACCGTTTTCGGAAGTTTTACTTTGACTATGTGCAAACGCCGACCGGGATAATCGATCATCATCGGGTTGATAGGGATCATTAAGCGGTTGCAAACCCTTGCGGTAGTTATCTTTAAGTAAAGTAATTGATTTGTAAATGACTGGTAGGTGGGGCAGGCGGGTAAAAGATAAATTTTTTTTATGAAAACCTGCTTCTTGATAAGGGCTTGAAAAAAAGAACTTCCACGGCTACTAGTTTTTCATAGTTCGTGGAAGTTACAGTTTGGATCTTTTTCCCGGCTTTCACCAGGGGTAATAATTGTTGGATTTTTCCAACACCAGTTCAATTACCTTAATAATTTTCCTGGTTTCAGTGTGTTGTTTTTCGTTTGCCATCATCGCTTTTTACAGCATAGACAAGGGATATTGGTTTTGTTGGTTTTTGAGTTATCATCGCTTTTTCACAGCATAAACTCAGGACATTGGTTTGGTTTTTGGGTTATCATCGCTTTTGAAAGCATAAACCCGGATATTGTTTTTTGTTGGTTCTTCGAGTCATCATCGCTTTTTACAGCATAGACCTGGGATATTGGTGTAGTTTTCGTACAGGGATTGAATTTTAATAGTAATCTTTAGAATATTGGTTTTATTTAGTTTAATTGCTGTTAAGGCATTTGGTAGACATTTAAAAGAAGTTGACTGATATTGGATGTTACCGGCTTTACAGTGATGTTGGATTTGAATGCTATTGGTTTATCTGGATCGTTGGATATGATTGATATTTTATTTCCTATCAATCAACTTCTGATACAAATATCTAACAGATAGCATTGCTGTACAAGAGCAATATTGCTCAATTTTGTAAATGAAGTTT
Organism: Ferruginibacter sp.; assembly: GCA_041740215.1. Lineage (GTDB taxonomy): Bacteria > Bacteroidota > Bacteroidia > Chitinophagales > Chitinophagaceae > Ferruginibacter. Next base: position 35,035 of record JBGSMI010000197.1, on the reverse strand, counting down.
TTACTAAGGTTGTAGTAGATGTTCTATTATTGTAGTAGTGGATATACCTGAAAAAGGCTGTAAAAATACGCACCAAAAGCAATAAAGCCATCGTAAATAAAAAATGCTGCATCCGTAAAATGCAGCATTCATCTATGTTTTAGCCAAAAAGTGTTTTTACCAGGCCTTTATTTAGAGAGGCTTTGAATGATATCATATTTGGTAACTATATGAAACGCTCCGGTTTCATCTTTGCTTAGTACCGCACCATTTTCTTTTGTAATAAAAGCACTCAGTCGTTCCACCGGTGTATCAAAAGCAACTTCGGGATAGGCTTTTTCAATAACCGTTTCAATTGCATCACTTTTAATTTCTGCATTGCTTAAGATTTTATTAAAAAGGCCGCCTGCAGAAATAGCACCAACGTTGATGCCATCTTTCATCACCGGAATATTTTCTATATCATATTTTTTCATCAACTCAATTGCTTGCGTAACTGTTTGGTTGGGCGTAAGTGTCATCAAACGTTTTGCTCCCCGGCCACTGATCAGATCTTTAAATGTTTTCATTTCCAAAAAGCCTCTTTCCAGCATCCATTCATCATTGTATATCTTACCTACATAGCGGCTGCCATGATCGTGAAATATTAAAACAACTACATCTTCTTTTTTTAACTGGCTTTTCAACTGCATCATTCCCTGCAAACAACTGCCGGCGCTGTATCCGCAAAACATGCCTTCTTCTTTGGCAATGCGCCTTGCCATGATGGCACCATCTTTATCGGTTACTTTTGTGAATTCATCAATCACAGTCATATCATAATTGGCCGGCACAAAATCTTCACCAAAGCCTTCACTAATATAAGGATATACTTCCTTTTGATCCAGTTCGCCTGTTTCAAAATATTTTTTTAATAGCGATCCGTAGCTGTCAATGGCCCATACTTTTATATTCGGATTTTTCTCTTTCAGGTATTTACCGGTACCAACGATGGTACCTCCTGTGCCGGTTGCTACTACGAGGTGCGTTACTTTTCCTTCGGTTTGCTCCCATATTTCAGGGCCGGTCTGCTCATAATGTGCCTGCCGGTTAGCCAGATTGTCATATTGATTTACATACCAGCTATTGGGTACTTCCGAGGCAAGCCGTCTGCTTACAGAATAATAACTTCTAGGGTCTTCTGGTTCCACATTTGTTGGACAAATAATGACTTCTGCACCAACCGCTTTTAATATATCTGCTTTTTCTTTCGATTGTTTTTCGGTTGTAGTAAAAATACATTTATACCCTTTTATACAGGCCGCCAGCGCAAGGCCCATTCCTGTGTTGCCACTTGTTCCTTCTATGATAGTACCTCCTGGTTTTATTTTTCCTTCTTGTTCAGCCACCTCCAGCATCTTTATCGCCATGCGGTCTTTGATGCTATTGCCGGGGTTAAAATACTCCACTTTAGCCAACACAGTACAAGGCAGATCTTTTGTAATCTTATTGAGTTTGATAAGTGGTGTGTTACCAATTGTTTCTAAAATATTATTGAGCCACATATGAAAAAAAGTTTTGGCGAAGGTAATAAAAGCGTTTACCGGAGCCTGTGAAAGAATTTGTATTTTTTATGATTGCGTTTAAATGAAAAAGTAGAAAAAAAGCTACATCGATTTTTGGCTGCATCCTACAGTTGGAACAAGTTTTTTGTCGGATTTTTGTAATCCGTTATTAATCCAATATATCCTACAGAATGCCGTTAATCAACCTTAGGAAAGAATAATCTTTGCCTGAGATGTAAACCAAACATGGTTTACAAAAGCAATTAAGCCTCCACACCGGGGGCTTAATTATTTTGACAAAACCTCCAGTGCCTTTTTAATCGTATTATCAGCCGTGTTCATCATTTCATAAAAACCTTCATTACGCCAGATTTGTCTGGCCAGGGAAGATTTAATGCGGGTTATCAGATCCTTCTTTTCTTTTTCATTAATACTGTTTACAACAATAGAGTCTTTGGCTGCATAGTTTAAAAATTGTTTCCAGTTATCATCGCTGAACGTAAACTGCTGACTGAATTCTCCCGGCGTTTTATATTTTTTCAATTCATCGATATGCTGTAGATAATACCGGTAGGCAAAATCGCCTGAAGTGCCCCTGAAATAAAGTTTGGCGATCGCAGCATTGTACGAGGTAGTGTCAATCGGTATAAAAATATCAGGGGAAATACCACCACCTCCGTAAACTATTTTACCATTTTTGGTAGTAAACGTTTTAGTAGTGTCATTTTTTATAGAGTCGGCACTCATTACTTCACCATCATGAAAACGGTTATTAATCTCATCGTAATAGGCCTTTCCGCCATTAGAATAAGAACGTTGGATGCTACGGCCAATTGGCGTATAATACCTGGCAACCGTAAGCCGGAGTGCACTGCCATCGCTCAGATCATATTGTTCCTGCACCAGACCTTTTCCAAAGCTGCGCCTGCCGATAATGGTGGCCCGGTCCCAATCCTGTAAAGCGCCCAACAATATTTCACTGGCACTTGCAGAGCCCTCATCGGCTAATAAAACCAGTTCGCCTTTTTCAAATAAACCCTGCCGCTGGCAACGGTATTCTTTTTTAGGCATGTGTTTGCCTTCGGTATAAGTAATTAATTTATCACCATCTAAAAACTCATCTGCAATGGCAGTTGCTTCATCCAGCACACCGCCGCCATTGCCTCTAAGGTCTAATATTAATTTTTTTAATCCTTGTTTTTGTAAGGCTTCCAGCGATTGCATAAACTCACGGTAAGTTACCTGCGAAAACTTATTGAGTTTAATGTAGCCGATGCCGTTTTCAATAATATAGGCGGCATCTACGCTACTAACAGGAATGATGCCACGGGTAATGGAAACATCCAGCACCTTTCCATTTCTCATGATCTTTACAGCGGCTTTTGTACCCAGGTCGCCCCTTAGTAATTTCCTTACTTGGTCGGTCGTTATTTTTATCCCGGCAATGATACTGTCGTTAACTTTAATAAAACGATCGCCTATTTGGATACCCGCCTTAAAACTCGGCCCATCCGGAATTACGTTTAAAACGTGCAGTGTATCTTCAAAAATGTTAAACTCAATTCCAATCCCAAAAAAGTTACCCGCAATATCTTCATTTACGCCCTGGAGGTCATCGGCCGGAATAAAAACCGAATGGGGATCAAGATTGTGCAAAATGGTAGCAATGGCAGAATCGCCCAAAGGATTCATTTTTACTTCATCAACATATTTATTTTGTATGAGGTTCATTACTTCTTGTAAAGGTCTTGGCTTATCAAGCGAAAAGAAATTTTTCGATGGCTGGGTATCTCGTAGCTTATAACCAATTAACATACCCGCAATAATGGCAATACTAATCAGTAAAGGAAGGAAAACCTGGATTTTTTTATTCATACATTCACTTAATAAGCACGAAAATAAATGAAATATTATGAATGCGGCAGTTGTGTTTTTTTTATTAACGAGATGTTATTTAAATGAAAAATTATAATGCTTCAACGTACTTTGGTTTCTTTTTCACCTGTAGTGTGAATTATTTATGGTTTTAAAGCAGTTAAAATGCCAGACCCTTTTATCGGCAAGATTGTTACACTTCAACAATTGCATTTCAATTGAAGGGAGTTATAAAGGGATAAGGTGAAGTTTGCAAGGTTTCTAAAAGGGTAATAAACATAAAGGTTAAGGTAAACAGAGGAATCAAATAAAATAAAATTCGATCGCTTTTATTAAATAATTTTGACCGCTCGTTAAAAGGCTACATCTTATTATGGAAAATTAGCAACAGAAGGAACTCATTTTAGAAATTATAGAAATATAGCCGGAGAAGATAACAAAAACGTATAAATTCAAATTACTGATATGTCAATAAAATTAATAGCAGATAGTGGCTCCACAAAGGCTGAGTGGTGTTTGCTGGATGGGAAAAAAAAGAAGACCATTTACACACAGGGGATAAGTCCTTATTTTTTAAATGGCGTGCAGATTGAATCTGTGTTAAGACTTGAACTAAAAACTAAGCTAAAGGGAGTTGAACCAGATGAAATTTTTTATTATGGCACAGGTTGCAGCAATCCCAACAACGTAACTATTGTAAAAAAGGCCGTGCGAAAGGTTTTTCCCTCAGCAACCGTAGCAGTTACCCACGACCTGATGGGAGCAGCAAAAGCATTGTGTGGAGACGAAAAAGGAGTGGCCTGCATTTTGGGCACCGGTTCCAATTCCTGTTACTATAATGGGAGTAAGATTGTGAAAAACAGCCCGGGCCTCGGCTTTATTTTAGGTGATGAAGGTAGCGGAGCCTATTTAGGTAAAAAAGTAGTTCAATATTATTTGTATAATACTTACGATCCCGATCTAATGGACAGGTTCAATGCAAAATACAATACGAATGCTGTGGAAATATTGGAAGCTGTTTATAAAATGCCGCTACCAAACCGCTACCTGGCGGGCTTTGTGCCTTTTTTGGTAGAAAACAGGGGCCACTTTATGATTGAGAATATTATTGAAGACGGATTCAATGAATTTTTCTTTCATCATGTTTATAAGTACAAAGAAAGCTGGACACTGCCGATTAATTTTATAGGAAGTGTAGCTTATGGCTTCAGGGATGTGCTGAAAGAAATGTGCAGCAGTTATCAATTGGAATTGGGTCGGGTATTGAAAAACCCAATGGATGGTTTAATTAAGTACCATTCGGCTTCGTAAAGCACCTAAATAATCAGGGCGGAATGTGCAAAAATGAAACCAGTCTTTAAATGGAATACGCTCAATAAATTCAGTAAATAAATTATCGGGATGATATTAAAAAAATTAGTTGGATAAATTCTACCAATTTATTAATTTCAACTTCCTTTTAAAAATTCTACTGATATGAAAAGTAAACTTTTACTCGCTACTGTATTTATTGCAAATTCATTGTTGTTAAACGCCCAATTCGCATCCAAAACCTTTGCCATCACCGGCAAGGTCAATAATGCTTTTTTCTGGGCCGATATTAAACAGGTAGACATTGCTTCAGGCAAAGTCAGTAAAACTTTGTTTGAATCCGATAAAACTCCTTTTAAAACCACAAATGCCGATAAAGGCACGATGGCTGCAAGATCGGTTAATGAAAATCCAACCGGATTAGGCGTAGCTGCCTGTGCATTTGATGCAAGACACAACCGGCTTTATTTTGCCACCATGCATTTTTCAGATATTCGTTTTCTGGATCTAGGTAAATCGGAAGCAAGCTTTACCACCGTTAAAAAGAGTGTAATTGCCACACCCTCCAAAACAGGTTACCAGTCGGAAGAGAATCATATTACCAGGATGGTGATAGCGGCTGATGGCAATGGGTATGCGCTGTCAAATGATGGCAACCATTTGATAAAATTTACAACAGGTAAAACGCCCATGGTTGAAGACCTTGGAAATTTAGTTGATGCAGAAACCAACAACGGCATCTCGATACATAATAAATGTACCAGTTGGGGTGGCGATATGGTAGCAGATGCGTTTGGTAAACTGGTAGTTGTTTCAGCCAATCACAATGTGTTTACGATTGATGTGAGTAGCAGGGTTGCTGCACTAACAGGCACCATCACTGGTTTACCCGTAAACTTTACAACCAATGGCGCCGCAGTTGATGATGATGGCAATCTGGTGGTGAGCAGTGCCAATGTTTTTGATGGTTTATATAAAGTAAATATCAAAAGCCTGGCTGCTGAAAAAATAGCCAGTGCATCACCTGCATTTAACGCATCCGATTTGGCCAATGGTAATTTGCTGTCTCAAAAGGAAGCGAATGATCTTAGCCGGTTTAATCAAATAAAGCCAATCGTAACTAATTTGGCTGATGCAAAAATTTATCCAAACCCGGTAATGGGTACCCAGTTTAATGTATCGTTTGAAGGGCAGCGGGCCGGAAAATATACCGTTGTATTAACGGATATTGCAGGTAAGGCATTGCAATCAAAAGTGGTAACCATTTCTAAATCCGGACAAGTAGAAGCAATTCGTTTTGCCGGTAAAAATGCACGTGGAATGTACCTTGTGAAAGTTTTAAGCGAAGACCGGAAACTGGCATTTTCAGAAAAGTTATTGGTGAATTAACCACCATATTTTATCCCGATATAAAGGCTGCACATTGATTGTGTGGCCTTTTTTCTACCTGTTTTCTTTAAAGATTAAAATTTTATTTTGAGTATCTCTTTGCTGCTTATGATTTAATTTTGACACAACAAAAAGTTGGCTGCATAAATACTGTAATTTTTAATCAATCTCCATTCATGCAAGATATAGAACCTTTTTTTAACTGGCGTCACTTATACATTGCGGCGGAAGATGAGCAGTCACCCTTCTACGGACAAACCTATAGCGAATTTGAATTTAGTAATACTGTTTACAATTATTATATACATCCACAATGGGATGAGTTTGGTTCCCGTACACTTTACATGAAGATATTATTTGCAGATTACGAACAGAATTATGTGGTGATTGAATTGATAGGTGAGTGGAACGATGCCATAGAAAATGATATCATGACATTAAGAAGGGATGTTACTGATTTGATGTATAAACAGGGTATTACAAAATACATTTTAATAGCAGAAAATGTATTGAATTTTCATAGCAGCGATGATAGTTATTACGAAGAGTGGCGGGAACAATTGATTGATGAAGGTGGCTGGCTGGTGATTTTAAATATGCCTGAACAAAGCCAGTATGATTTTAAGAAAGCAAGGCTTACCAACTATATTGGTTTGTTGGATTTTCCTCAATGGCGTACTTTAAAACCAGAGCTCGTGTTTCAACAGGTAGATAATTGGATGATGCGACAACTTTCCTAAATTGATTTTTCTGGATATTTGAACTGCGGAATCGTTTGCATAAAATTTTTTAATAAAAAAGCTTTTTGGCTATTCCTGATGTACTTTTGTGCTTCGAAAAAAATAACACCTTCTATATGACCTGGAAAAACTTCTACACATCTTCGATCGGGAAAAAAATTACCATGGGCCTTACCGGAATTTTTTTGATGACCTTCCTGATTGTTCATTGCGGAATAAATGCAATGATATTTTTTAATGATGGCGGACAAACGTTTAATCATTGGGGTCATTTTATGGGCTCCAACTTAATCATTCGTACAGTTGAAATTGGTCTTTTCCTTTTTTTATTGTTACATACTATACAGGGCCTTATACTTTGGAAACAAAACAGAAGCGCACGCCCGGTAAAGTACACGGTTAATAAACCCCAGGCCAATAGTACATGGTATAGTCGTAGCATGGGTCTGTTAGGTACACTTATTTTAATTTTCCTTATTTTACATATGTATCATTTCTGGGTGCCATCACGATTTGGTGGCATTGCAAACGTACGTGCGCTCAATGAAACTCCACTTGCAGATTACAATAACCAAATGGTGCTTAATTTATTTGAAGAAATGAAGTTGGTTTTTCAGAACAATTTAATTGTTGTTGTTGTTTATGTGCTTGGGGTGGTATCTCTGGGGTGGCATTTATTGCATGGCTTTCAAAGTGCTTTTCAAACATTTGGTGTCAATCACAAAAGATACACACCTATAATAAAAGCAGCAGGCATTGGTTATTCTATTATCATTTGCCTTGTTTTTGCTTTAATGCCCATCGCTATCTATTTGGAGTGGGTTAGCTGATCGAAGCAACTGTTCTGGTTAAGCACCCACGATTGTAAGATTTCTTTTTGATTTTTCACTTTGTTTCCTCAGACACGTTGCTATTTATTTCAGTAAAAGTGGTCTGATAAGCATTCAAACTGAAAGTATCATTTGCACAAAAGCTAAGTTCAAAAGATCAACGACAAACCAATAAAATTAATCAGTTAACAAATTAATTACCCATATTATGGCTTTCGATTCAAAAATTCCGAATGGTGAAATGAATGAAAAGTGGAATGATTACAAAGGGCATGTAAAGCTGGTAAACCCTGCCAACAAACGTAAGTTGGAAGTAATAGTTGTAGGTACCGGACTTGCAGGCGCTTCTGCCGCTGCTTCACTGGGAGAAATGGGATATCAAGTAAAAGCATTTTGTTTTCAGGATAGTCCACGCCGGGCCCATAGCATTGCTGCACAGGGAGGAATCAATGCTGCAAAAAATTATCAAAACGACGGTGACTCAGTTTTCCGTTTGTTTTACGATACCGTAAAAGGTGGCGATTATCGTGCAAGAGAAGCCAATGTGCATCGCTTGGCAGAGGTGAGCAATGCTATCATCGACCAATGTGTTGCGCAGGGTGTTCCTTTCGCCAGAGAATATGGTGGATTGTTAAGCAACCGTAGTTTTGGTGGAACCCAGGTACAACGCACATTCTATGCTGCCGGTCAAACAGGGCAACAGTTATTGTTGGGTGCTTATAGCGCACTCGAAAGACAAATTGCCCTAGGTAATGTAACCATGTACTCACGCCATGAAATGTTGGATGTAGTGATGATAGAGGAAAAAGCAAGGGGAATCATAGCCCGGAATTTGGTGAATGGAGAATTGGAGAAACATTTCGGACATGCAGTACTGTTATGTAGCGGCGGATATGGTAACGTATTTTATTTGAGTACCAACGCCATGGGCAGCAATGTTACCGCTGCATGGAAAGCACATAAAAAAGGTGCCTTTTTTGGTAATCCTTGTTTTACACAAATTCATCCAACGTGTATACCTGTAAGTGGAGAATACCAGAGTAAACTTACACTAATGAGTGAAAGTTTGCGCAACGATGGTCGCATTTGGGTGCCAAAATTAAAAGACGAAAAACGTAAAGCAGTCGATATACCGGAAGAAGAAAGAGACTATTATTTGGAGAGAAGATATCCAGCATTTGGCAATCTTGTGCCACGTGACGTAGCATCAAGGGCCGCAAAGGAAAGATGTGATGAAGGATATGGTGTAGGTACTACGAAACTTGCGGTTTACCTGGATTTTAAAGATGCGATCTTACGTTATGGTAAAATAGAGCAGGGAAAAGGTGGTGATACTCATGGTTCTACTGAAGCAGCGATCAAGTTAGGAAAGGCAGTAGTAGAAGAAAAATACGGCAATCTGTTTGAGATGTATGAAAAGATAACGGGGGAAAATCCTTACGAAATGCCAATGCGTATCTTCCCGGCAGTGCATTACACCATGGGTGGCCTTTGGGTAGATTATGAATTACAAACAACTGTAAAAGGTTTATATGCTTTAGGGGAGGCCAATTTTAGCGATCACGGCGCAAACAGGCTTGGCGCTTCTGCATTGATGCAGGGCCTTGCAGATGGTTATTTTGTAGTGCCTTATACTTTGGGCAATTACCTTGCAGACGAAATACGTACGGCTGCTATTCCAACGGATCATCCTGCATTTGCTACAGCCGAAAAAGAAGTGAGTGATCGAATTAACGTTTTAATGAATATCAAAGGAAAACAAACCGTTGAAAGTTTTCATAAAAGGTTGGGTAGAATTATGTGGGATAAATGTGGCATGTCACGCAATGAACAGGGATTGAAAGACGCCATTGCAGAAATCCGGGCATTGAAAAAAGAATTCTGGAGTGATGTACGTATTCCTGGTGAAGTGAATAGCATGAACCCTGAGTTGGATAAAGCAGGCAGGGTAGCAGACTTCATTGAGCTTGGAGAATTGATGTGTATTGATGCATTGGAAAGAAATGAGAGCTGCGGCGGGCATTTTAGAGAAGAGTCTCAAACTGAAGACGGAGAAGCAAAAAGAGATGATGAAAACTATAGCTATGTTTCTGCATGGGAATATAAGGGCGAAAGTGATTGGATGTTGAATAAAGAACAACTTGAATTTGAGATAGTAAAACCAACACAAAGGAGTTATAAGTAAAAAAGCCCCCAAACCGCTAATGGGCTTTTGGTGCATTCAATGCAAGGTGTTTTTGAAAATGGTATCAGTATAATTAATATCACATAGACCAATTAATCACATGGAACATTACAATATGAATCTGACGTTAAAAGTTTGGCGTCAAAGAAATAACAAGGCTACAGGCAGTTTGGAATCTTACCAGGTTAAGGATATCTCTTCTGAAATGTCTTTTCTTGAAATGTTTGATGTATTGAATGAGCAGTTGATTGTGGCGGGTGATGATCCGATTGCATTTGATCATGATTGCCGCGAAGGTATTTGTGGTCAGTGCAGTATGCACATTGATGGAAGGGCTCACGGGCCATGGACAAACAATACCACCTGCCAACTACACATGCGTGCATTTAAAGATGGTGATACCATTGTAGTAGAACCATGGCGTAGTCAGGCTTTTCCAGTCATTAAAGATTTAATAGTAGACCGTAGCGCCTTTGACAGAATCATACAGGCTGGTGGATTTGTGTCGGTAAATACTGGTAATGCAGTTGATGCCAACTCAATCCCGATTGATAAAAAAGATGCAGACAATGCATTTATGGCAGCAGCTTGTATTGGTTGCGGAGCCTGTGTTGCGGCTTGTGTAAATAGTAGTGCCATGCTGTTTGTGAGTGCCAAGGTGTCTCAGCTTGCTTTGTTACCACAGGGTGCTCCGGAAAGAGAATCGAGAGTATTGAATATGGTTGCCCAAATGGATAAGGAGAGTTTTGGTAATTGTTCCAATACCTATGCCTGCGAAGCAGAATGTCCAAAAGGTATTTCAGTAGCCAATATTGCCCGCATGAATAAGGAATATTTGGGTGCTGGACTAACAACCGAAGCCTAATACGCTAGTACATTTAAGACATTTTACTGAAACCTTCCATAATGGAAGGTTTTTTATTTGCAGCATATAGCCGGTTTCCGGTGTGCTACGCAATAATTGTTAACTTTAATTGTTTTTTATAAAATTTTGATTTGAAACTGGTACGGATATATTTATTACTGTTTATCATATCGACAGTGCAATTATCAATGGCACAAATAAACCCGTCCGTACATTCCAACCTTCGTTCCAGATATTTACCAGTTACGGATGCAATTACAAAAATTGATAGCCTTAGTCTGGTACCCGGCACCTTTTATATACAAAATATATCTTCCTCACAATATAATCTGGATGAGGTGAATGCCACTTTGTTGTGGATCACCAAACCTTTGGTGGATAGTGTAAAAATCCGTTATCGCATCTTCCCCTTTAAATTAAATGTAATTTCCCGCCGTTTTAATTTTGATAGTATTCAAAATAATTTTTTGAGTGAAAAGCCTTTTGTCTTTACAAATAGCAGCCGCCCGAAAAATGCTTTGTTTGATTTTGGTGATATCAACTACAACGGTAGTTTTGGCCGGGGTATTTCTTTTGGTAACAGCCAGGATGCGGTGTTAAGCTCAAACTTAAATCTGCAGTTGAACGGTTTTATCGGCGACAGTCTTGAATTAACCGCTGCTGTTACCGACAATAATATTCCGATACAACCAGATGGCAATACACAGGATCTTCGGGATTTTGACAGGGTGTTTTTACAAGTAAAAAAGCGGGGATGGCAAATCAACTTCGGCGATATTGATATCCGTCAAAGTAAAAATTATTTCCTTAACTTTTACAAAAGACTACAAGGGGCCTCTTTTCTTACCGAAAATAAAATCAGTAAAAATATTACCAATTCATTATTGCTGAGTGGATCGGTTGCTAAAGGTAAATTTACCCGAAATGTATTGATACCCCAGGAGGGAAACCAGGGACCTTACCGGTTGCAGGGTGCCAACAACGAATTGTTTTTTACCATACTTGCCGGTACCGAACGTATTTTTATGGATGGTGAATTATTGCAGCGGGGAGAAGATCAGGACTATGTAATCAATTACAATACTGCCGAACTAACGTTTACACCCAAACGGATGATTACGAAGGATAAAAGGATTCAGGTGGAATTTGAATATGCCGATCGTAATTTTTTAAACTCGAATATTTATGCAAATAACGACATCAATTTTAATAACAAACTGATAGTAAGTCTAGGTGCATTTTCAAACCAGGATGCAAAAAATTCTGCCATCAACCAAACACTGGATATCAATCAAAAACAATTTTTGGCAGATGTAGGCGATGGAATTGATACGGCTTTTTATGTAGAAGCAGTTAGGGATACTTTTGCAACTGACAAAATTTTATACAAAAAATCGGTAATATTTTATAATGGGAACCAGCATGATTCCGTTTTTGTGTATTCTACCAATTCGATGGATACATTATTCAACGTGTCGTTCTCTTACCTGGGCCCTGGCAAAGGCAACTATATACAGTTGTTTAACGAAACCAATGGTAAAGTATTTAAATGGGTACAGCCGGATGGCAACAATGTGCGCCAGGGTGATTGGCAGCCAGTAGTGCTATTGGTTACACCCAAAAAGCAGCAGATTGTAACGGTGGGTGCGGAATACCTGTTGAATGAAAAAACAAAATTGAAAGCGGAGTTTGCATCCAGTAAATATGATATCAATCTTTTTTCATCAAAAGATAAATCCAACGACCAGGCCATTGCGGCAAAATTTCAGTTTTTACAGGAGGATAAGGCTATACGGATAATAAAAAAGTCTTTGCTGTTGCAAACCAATGCAGGATACGAATATGTGCAAAGTCGATTCAAGCCGCTGGAACGTTTGCGTAATGTGGAGTTTAACCGGGATTGGAGTTTGCCTTTTGAAATAGCGCCGGCAGATGAACACCTTTCCAATGTGGGCTTTAAACTAAATGACAAAGCTGGCAACCGCTTCAAATATGACCTGGTGAATTATAACCGCAGCGATCATTTCAATGGCTTTCGGCAGCAGCTTGATTTCTATGCACTGGTAAAAGGATTTAAGATCACCAGCCTCGTAAGTTTAACCACCAATAAAACTCCAATTCAAACGGGTATTTATCTGCGGCCTACTATTGATGTAAGCAAGCTGTTGCCGAAGTTAAGGAATATGCAGGCAGGTGTTAATTACTTAGGTGAACACAATAAACAGGATCTTTTAATTGCCGACACTTTATCTCCGTTTAGTTTTGCTTTTGATGTGTGGCAGGCCTATCTTAAATCGGATGTTTCAAAGCTGAATAAATGGGGTATCAGCTATTTTACGAGAAGAGACCAATTGCCAGTAGGTAAGTATCTTGAAAAGGCCGATCGGAGTAACAACTATAGTTTTTTCACAGAGTTGATGAAGAGCGATAACCACCAACTTAAATTAAATGTTACCTACCGGAAGCTGCAAGTGATGAATGCCCAACTGAGTAAACAACGGGAAGACGAAAGTTTGCTAGGCAGGGCCGAGTATTTTGTAAACGAATGGAAAGGACTTCTAACAGGCAATGTATTATACGAAGTTGGAGCAGGACAGGAGCAGAAAAGAGAATTTACTTTTGTTGAAGTACCAGCCGGCCAGGGCGAATATACCTGGAACGATTATAATAACAACAGGATAAAAGAATTGAACGAATTTGAAATAGCGCTGTTTACCGATCAAAGAAAATATATTCGGGTAAACACACCCACCAACCAGTTTGTAAAAGCCAATTATATTCAGTTCAATTACAGTGTAGACCTTAATCCAAGGGCAGTCATCAATTTTTCAAAAGCCCATGGATTAAAGAAATTGATCAGCCGTGCCAGTACTTCTTCTGCATTGCAGATTTTGAAGAAAGATCTCTCAACCGGTAAGTTTCAATTTAATCCTTTTGCACAAAAGCTGGTAGATACTACGTTACTTACCTTGAGCTCTTTTTTAACCAATACCTTTTTTTTCAACCGCACCAGCACCAAATGGGGAATGGATATTACGCATGCACTCACTAATGGAAAGTCGCTGCTAACCTATGGTGTGGAAAGCAGGAAACTGCGTAACCTTGCGTTTAAATCAAGGTGGAATATCAACAAGCGATTTACAACCAATTTTACACTTCGTTCAGTGATCAATGATTTGATTACGCCCAAGTTTGACAACCGAAATTACGAAGTGCAACAATTCGTCGTTGAACCTTCCCTTAGTTATATCAATGGAACCAACATCAGGGTTACCGTTGCCTACAATTTCAATGAGAAGAAAAATACGGTTGGATTTCTTGAAAAATCTGTTAACAACACCATCAGTTCCGAGGTCAAATACAATGTACTTTCGAATAGTACTATCAACGCCCGATTTTCGTACAATGCCATTAAATTTGATTATGCTGCTGGTGGTTCACCCAACTCTACAGTTGGGTATATCATGTTAGACGGACTGTTACCAGGTAAAAATTACTTATGGACATTGGAGTATACCAAGCGGCTGGCTGGCAATATAGAAATGACCGTACAATATGATGGGCGAAAGCCTGGAGGCGGTTCTAGAACGGTTAATATTGGGCGGGCAAGCATTCGGGCAATTTTATAAAAAGGCTGGCAAACAACGGAACTGTATTCCTAAATCACTTTTTTCAACAGTAGAAAATGCTGGCACAAAAAAAACGTTCCGCTTTACCGGAACGCTTTTTATGAATATTTCAATTAATTGTCAATCGAATACACCACTTTTCTTAAAGCTGCAAACACCTTCCCCAATTTTGTATGCGTTGTTAAACACTTCTATTTTGTATTGACCGTTTTCAAATTTTGATTCTTGTTTCCAGTCAAAACTTACCTTTTGATCCTGTCCTTGAACATAGCTGATATCTATTTTTTTAGTAAAAGCTTTTTCTTTGCCATCCTTTGTAGTAAACTTACCCGATCCGTAAGCCTGTGTCATTAGCGGACTTCCATTAGGCGACGTTATGGTTACATATAGCTCCTTGGGGCCCGAAGTGGTACTATGGTTTTCTTCCAAGTCAAAACTAACATGCATCATATCAACCTTTCTTGCAGCCTTTGTTTTTTTTGCTTTGCCATTCTTGCTTTCAATCAATCCGTTGTTTACAAAATTGGTTGCATAAAACGTAGAACCAGCTTCAACCTTTTTCTCTTCAACAGGCGGAACAATCTTTTCCACTGGTTCTTCTTTTTTTATTTTTTCTTCTGTTGCAAGGGCTAGTTGAGCTGACAATTGCTCCTGGTTTTGTTCTGCAATGGTAATAATTTGCTTTTTGTAATCTTCAATATTGGTATTCAGGGAACCAATCAATTTCCTCAATTCCGAATGTTCATTTTGGCCGATGTGAACGACTGTTATTAAATTTTGTATCAGTGATCTGATTTTAGTGATTTCCATTTCCTGGTTTGAAATCGTACTATCTCTTTTTATATTCACCGTTTTTAACAGATCATACCGCATCGAGGCGTCGTTCAGCATGCTTTGAAGCGTATCTTTCTCTACCATCATCATGGAATATGCAGCATCTTTTTCCTGCAAACTTTCTTTAATGTTGCTATTATCCCAAATGGTATATCCGAGTGTGCCCAACAATGCAATGATGATTGTGGTTGATAATAGCGGAATCCAGTTGGTTCGTCTTTGATGCGTTTCCTGGTACGGTACGGAACCGGCAGTAGGGGAGTTGTCGAATGGCATAGTCTTTTTTTTAGGTTAATGGTTTATTGGTTTTTATGCGTAAGCATGGTTATAGTATAACTAGGTTAAATTAAAATTATTGTATCCTTCGTTTATATTGCTATGATGTAGTAAAATAGCTACATATGCTGTTAGAAAGCAGATTTTCAGGTAATTGGAATTATCTGAAAATATAACACAACAGGTTTTATTCGGATATTATTGTATTTGGTGTAAGGTTGGTTTATAGGGCCATAATGCGGTTTTTCAATTTAATCGTAATAAAAAAATTGCATTAAACAGGAAGAAAAAATATTTAATTATACTGCGTTTTGAGGTTGAAAATATAGCATGCTACACATAATGATAGAAGTTATATTTCGTGTGATTTGCATGTACCTGTCAACATAAAAATGACGCTTCAATTGTTTACCCGCTTCAATGATGAAGTAGGCACCATTCACACTTAAAGTAGCATTAAACAAGTGTTTCAAAAAAGTGGGCGGAAAATATTTACTAAAAAAAAAGCGTTTCGAAATGCCGAAACGCTTTTTGTTATATATCAAGGTTGAATATTTTATCCGAATAAACCGCCTTTTTTAAAGCTGCGTACTCCTTCTCCAATCTTAAATCCGTTGTGAAACACTTCTATTTTATAATTGCCGGTGGCAAAATTCGTATTTTGCTTCCAGTCGAAACTAACTGTTTGCCGTTGCCCCTGTGTATAATTAATTTCTATGCGGTGAGTAAAAAATTTATTCTCTCCATTCCTGGTCGTAAACTTGCCAGAGCCCAGTGCTTCAACTGCAACCGGACTTCCATCAGGAGCAGTTATTGAAACGTACAAATCTTTGATACCTGATGTGGCAATTCGGTTTTCGTCTAGATCAAAGGTGATGCGTAATTTATCTACTCTTTTTGCCGTAGTGGTTTCTTTTTCTTTTCCATTTCTTTTCTCATTAACACCGGTAATATTAAAGTTGGCAGCATGCAGGGTGGAACCAACATCAATCACTTCATCCCTGTCTTTGATAGACGAGTTTGCCAAATCAAGATTTTTCTCTACTTTAAGTTTTTCTTCAGTAACAGCTTCTTTCTCCTGTGTTAATTGCAGGTTTTGACCTTTTAAGGTTTCTATCTGCTCTTTGTAAACTTGAATGTCTGAGTTTAACTCTGCAATTAGCTTTTTGGCTTCTGCAAGTTCAGCCTTTGTTGCATTCGTTTTAGAAAGCAGCGATTGGATTCTTTTTTTCTTTTCAGAAATTTCTCTGTCTCTGGTAGTAATGGTGCTGTCTTTTTTTGCATTAGTCGTCTTCAAAAGATCGTAGCGCATAGTTGCTTCATCCAGTAAACTTTGCAGTGTATCTTTTTCAGTAACAACAGCGGCGTACTGCGTATCTTTTTGTTGCAATGTTTCCTTGGTTTTGCTTTTATCCCATATGATATACCCCCAGGTTCCAAGTAATGCAATAACAAGTCCGATGGATAAAAAAGTGCGCCAGTCTGACTTTTTAGGCTGGGGAACTATTGGCGGCTTGCTTTCAGCCGTTGGAAAATTTTCGAATGCCATGGTGTGTTTTTTAGGTAATATAAAGGCTGTTGTTTATGATGGATGTTGGTGTCTTACAATTAAGGGGTGCATTTAAAATTGTCGGAATGGTTGCCAACCTTGTTCAAGTCCTTTTCTACTAAAAACCAATTAAAAAAGGTTGGAAACCCTGTACCGGGCTACGACAATTTTAAATACGCCCAAAGTAAGCCATTCTTACGCAACTTAAAAGTTAACACTTATTTTCCAAAATCATGCCAAAACATTTATGTGTTTACATCTGATTTCGATTAAAATGCCCCTTTGCAAATTGGTAGTTTATATTTTTGCAAAAAAGTTTTACAATAATAAATCAATGATATGATTCGAACTATCGCTTTACTGATCGCATCCAATCTTTTTATGACATTTGCATGGTATGGCCATCTAAAGAATACAAGTTTGCCATTGTGGAAGGCCATTCTCATCAGTTGGGGGATTGCTTTTTTTGAATACTGCCTGATGGTACCAGCAAATCGGTTTGGTTTTGCGGATGGCATGAACGGTTTTCAATTAAAAATTACTCAGGAAGTGATAACGCTGGTCGTGTTCGCCATATTTGCTGTTTTGTATTTGAAAGAACCTTTTCACTGGAAATACATGGTGAGTTTTGCATTGATACTGGGGGCAGTTTATTTTGCATTTAAAAAATGATGTGTTACACTAAACTCCTCAAAAAACGAAAGGTGTCAAACACGAAGGTTTTTTCTTTTAAAGCGCTAAGCCGGCAGATCGTTCGCAGTCAATTAATGTCATCTGCCATTTTTAATAATTTAACAACTTTCCAATTTTGCCATTCCCTCCCGCAAAAAATACGGCCTTTCCTTTTTTCGCCTTGCGGCACACGTGAAAGCTTTCCTTGCTGATCCAGTTCCAGATTGAGCCTTCATCGGTACTAAAGTCAATACCATTTAAACCGCAACTGATCCATTTATTTTTATCCAGGTATTCCACACAACTGCGATACCCATGCGGCGCCATTGTAGGCGAATTCCATGTTTTGCCACTATTTTTTGTGATGAAACAATTTTTGGTAATTAAATCTTTGGTATTAAAGTCACCCCCAACAACAATCATTATTTTACTGTTTTTTACTGCAATCGAATTGGCCCCGGTGGTTTCTTTACCTTGAATTATGGGCAATGTGATTTTTTTATCCCGGATAAATAAGTTGCTGTGTAAGCCACCACTTATAAATACTGCTTCGCCGTTGTTCAATTTTCTAACGTTGGTGCCACTGCTGGCAAAACATGCCTCGCCACTATCAGCAACCGGATAATTTTTCGGCGGAATACTTCCCCAACTCATTCCGCCATCAAAGGTTCGGGCAATAAAAAACCGGCCATCAATGGGGTCGCCAATTACAATACCGCTTTGCTCATTCCAAAATTCCATGGCATCTAAAAATATTCCCTTCGTAGTATTTTCATACACTACTTTCCAGGTGGCGCCAGCATCAGCGGTTCTTAAAATATAGGCTGGCTCTGACACACTCATAATTACTGCCGAAGTTTCATTAAATGCTTCAATATCCCTGAAATCTGATTTTTCAAACCCTTTTACCGTCATCCATTGAAAGGTATTGCCGCTATCTACCGATCGGCCAATGATGCCGTTGCTGCCGCTTACCCAAATGATCCGATCATCTACCACACTCAATCCCCGGATAGAGGTTTTGGTGCCTGAAGTAAGTACCTCAATTGTTTGTGACATCAAATGGGGAAACGTAAACGAAAGGAAAATGGAAAAAAATATTATTTTGAATTGATATCGCATAAGATGATTTTTGCTGCTCAATTTAAAACCTATTTTTATATTACACCGATAATTTAATTAATTGACACTTGTAAAGGAAAACGAAATGTCTGGAAAAGGACATGAAAGTATCGCATTAGCAAATTAGTACATTAGCAAATTAATATTATGATTCCATATTGGATGAGCCGAACTGAATTAATGTTGGGAGAAGAGAAAACCAATCAGCTAAACAGTAAGAATGTGATCGTAGTTGGATTGGGAGGCGTAGGTGGTATTTGTGCCGAAATGATTGCCCGGGCTGGCATTGGTAAAATGACCATTGCCGATGGCGATGTGGTAGATCTTAGTAATTGTAACCGGCAGATCGCAGCGCTGCACAGTACTGCCCAACTATCCAAGGCGGAAGTAATGGCAGCCAGAATCCGGGACATCAATCCAGCAATTGAACTAACCGTGCTAAATGAATTTGTGGAAAAGGAGAGAACCATTGAGATCATAAAAAATGGTGGCTTTCATTATGCCGTGGATTGTATTGATACGCTTACGCCAAAGGTTTGGTTAATGAAGGTTTGTGTGGATTACAATGTTCCCATTGTAAGTTCTTTGGGAGCTGGTGGAAAAATGGATCCATCCAAAATTCAGGTTACAGATATTGCTAAAAGTTATAAATGCAGGCTGGCCCGCTATGTTCGAAAATACCTGCATGAGTTTGGTATTGAAACCGGTATCACAGTTGTATTCTCTCCAGAAGATATTGATGCAGACAAAGTACTCGTAACGGAAAAAGCGTATCCAAAAAAATCAATCATCGGAACCATTTCTTACATGCCTGCAATTTTTGGATGTACTGCGGCAAGTGTAGTGATAAGGGATCTTTACCAAAGTGCCGGGTAGAATGGTGAATGGTGAAATATTCCCAACGCTCTATTTAACATTAACCGTCTATAACTCACTATTCAAAAATCACAACGCACCATTTACAACCAGCCAATTATAATTGCCCATACCCAATTTGCATTTGCAACGCTCAACTCACCCTTCTTCACAACGCAACTTTCACCATTCACTAAGGCGGGTAAACTCCATAATGAACAAAGTTTTATTACTTTTGAATAAGATATTATTTTAAAACGATTCGCCAAATTTTTGCCACCACAATGAGCTATAATTATTTACCCTTAGATAAAAATGCCACCAATTTTCAACAGGTGAAAAATTTGCTGGCCTTCAATCAACAGCTCTCCATAACGTTTAATGCCCATACTGCCATCACTCAGTGTCGTAACTATCTGGATGCAAAACTGGATAGCGGCAAGGAAATATTCTATGGCATCAATACCGGGTTTGGTTATCTGCAAAATGTAAAAATTGATGCAGCCCAACTGGAAGCGTTGCAAAGTAATTTAATACAGTCGCATGCCTGTGGCCTTGGCGAAGAAGTACCAAAAGATATCGTCAAACTGATGATGATGCTGAAGATAAAATCATTGAGCTATGGGCATTCAGGGATACAGATTGACACTGTGAAGCGATTGATTGAACTATACAACAATGATGTGCTACCGGTTATATACACCCAAGGTTCGCTAGGTGCTTCCGGTGATTTGGCGCCACTCAGTCATTTAAGTTTGGCATTGATTGGCATGGGCGAAGTGTATCATAAAGAAAAAAAAATGCCTTCGACCGAAGCTTTAAAAAAATTTGGATGGCAGCCGATTCAACTGCAAAGCAAGGAAGGTCTTGCGTTAATCAATGGTACACAATTCATGAGCGCCTATGGAATGTACAACTTAATACAGGCAGAACGTTTGCTGAAATGGGCCGATATCATTTCCGCTATTTCCTTTGATGCGTTTGACTGCGTAAGCGAACCCTTTCATGAAAAGATACATTCCATAAGGTCACACAAAGGACAGGTAGATACCGCCGCACGATTACGGGCACTTTTGGAAGGAAGTCAGATAGTGGCGCAGAAAAAGGAACAGATACAGGATCCATATTCGTTTCGTTGTATACCACAGGTGCATGGCGCAACCAAAGATACCTTTGATTATGTGCTGGGTGTTTTTATAAAAGAGATCAATTCGGTTACCGATAATCCGAACATTTTTCCAGATGATGATTTGATTTTAAGCGGCGGTAATTTTCACGGTCAACCGCTGGCGTTGGTGTTGGATTTTTTAGCCATTGCTATGAGCGAAGTAGCCAATATCTCCGAAAGGAGAACCTATCAACTCATCAGCGGACAACACAATCTACCGATGTTTTTAGTAAAGCAACCCGGTTTGCATTCTGGCTTTATGATTCCGCAATATACTGCTGCAGGCATTGTAAGCGAAAACAAACAATTGTGTACACCGGCTAGTGTAGATTCCATCTCCAGCAGCAACAACCAGGAAGATCATGTAAGCATGGGCGCCAATGCCGCCACCAAATGCAAACGTGTAATTGAGAATGTAGAAAAAGTATTGGCAATTGAATTGCTAACAGCGGTGCAGGCGTTGGAGTTCCGCCGCCCGTTAAAAAGTTCACCACAAATTGAAGCAATTGTTGAAGCATTTAGAGCAGTAGTAAGCTTTAATGAAGCCGACAGAATATTGCAAATCGATATGCTAAAAGCCATTGAGTTTATTCGCAACGAACCAGGAGAATAAATCAATCTTTAATACGCTTCAAAAAAATATTTTTAGTCCAACTTTTGCCATCATGAACCTGACGAAAGAAAGAGCTGGGTATGGACGTTAGTCGACCTGCACGTACAGGCAACAATGTTGCGAAAGATTGCCTGCAAAAATTTACGCCGGATATCAATGAACGCTTAAAATAAATTGGCATGATAAAAACACCCCACCTGCTTTTGATAGCAGCATTGTCATTGACGAACTGCGTTGCTCAAAAAGCAACACAATCAGGCTATGAAAAAATTGTAAAAATTGCTCCGATTGATAGTTTGCTACCTGTTCCTGCGGCGCTTAAAAAGCAGTTGAATGATTATGTATTGCAACGCAGTAAAAACTATGCAGCCAGGCAATTATTGCTAACAGGTGCTGATGTAAAATTGATGGATAATACAAGCCAGTGGCTGGCAGCCAAAACGAAAAAAAGTATTTATCGCATCAGCTTATCGGGATTGATTAGTAAATACATTGGCGAGACAGAAAAAAATCTGGATCGTGTTTTTAGTCGTGCTGAAAATGATGACCATATTCTTTTTTTTGATGAAGCCGAAGCCTTGTTTGGTAAACGAACAGAAGTAAAAGATGCCCATGATAAATACGCTAACCAGGTAGTAGCTTATTTACTACAGCGGATAGAACGTTATAAAGGCATTGTTTTTATTCCCTGCATCTCGGCTGATTGTATCCGGGCTATTGAGCAATTGAAAATGATAAAAATTGGAGATTAGTAAAGATTTGATGGAAGAGAATTGAGTAAGCAACCATCAGATCTGGTGCGGAAAATTGTATCAAAAGAGCCAGACGAAAATTATGAAGGCCTGTCAGCAAACCAAAGTAAAAAGGTTTGATACGGACAATTTTATTATTCAACGTAATGTACTACCGTTTATAGATATTACACTTAGGAAACCATCTCTAATTAATTATGCCAGCGGCATAACCTATTTGTAGTCACCAATATAAGTTGCATTTGCTCCAGCGGAGCAACCCTTAAATGGACGTTCTATATTTGAAGACATGGTGTTACACCTCAGGGATGATTAATTAAAAATATTTTTTGCTATAAAGAGGCTTCACCAATGGGGCATGTAAAGATTGAACTAGCGGTTAAAAAGTTTGTGATTTGTGCTCATTAGTATTTAAAAAATTTCTATAGTAGTTTATGTATCCGCAATTAAAGTAGTCCAATGGTTTTTTGTAAAAGAGTGCGATGAAAGGATGATGCTATGAAATAGCAATTTCGACCCGGCGGGTTTTCGCAAAAAAAAGATCATTAAATTAGCAAACTGCCACTGCGAGACCCCGACGTGTAATGCGCTATTGCGTTCAGACTTTTCTTCGTGATATTTACAAATTCAGCTAGTGCATTGATGGGTATTGCCTGACCAGTTGTATTTCATAAAAGGATGCATTACAGATATAGCATTTCATCAGCATTTGCTTTATCGAATAAGGGGATGTATTCAATACAAGCGAAAGTTACAAAATAGGTGGAGAATGTATTGATATGATTTAGCTTTTTAGCCATTAACTAAAGTTAATAAAAAGTTGGTGAGTCATCAACCAATTGAAGTTTCTCTTCTACGTCGGGGTTTCACTGTGCGGTCGTTTATTTTTTAGTGTATGCAGTTAAAAATTCGCCCGAACAGAAATGCCCCAAACCATCAGGGAGCGGGGCTTGTGCATTTTATTTTTACTGATGTACTGCTTTTACTGGCTTTGGGATAGCTTTCATTGCCTTCAATTTTTACACAGCGGGTTTATTTTTGGTGCAATGTTCTATTCCTCCTACCTGGTGTTTTGTTAACGAGTAATTATCCGGTGCTTTTTAATCCGCTTGATAACGAGTTTATTAATCCAAGTAATCTGGTCAATATCTTGTCTTTTTCCCTGCTATTTTCATCTTCAATGCTTCTCCATTGTTTCAGATAATTGATGTGTAATTGATGTAGTATTTTCAGTTTGTCATCACGCCATTTTAAATTATCATATTGCCCATTTCTTCTGATGGTTTTCGGTTCATCAAAAAGACCTTCAATCAATTCCAGACCATTTTGATGATCGGTAAGTATTTTATTCAAAAACAAATCTCTTTCTGCTATGTCCTCATCCAAAGTGACATATTTTTTCATAATCTCTACATTAGAAAGTATCAGGTTGGTTTCTACTTGTATGATTAAAAACTTTAAGAAACTCCAGGTCTGTATTGATTGCTTTAACTGATCGTATGCTTCTGGTCTTTCTGCTTTTAATACTTTCAGCGCTTCACCAAGGCCGTACCACCCTGTTATTGCAATTCTGGAAAGATTCCAACTAAACACCCAGGGTATAGCCCTTAAGTCATTCAACGTTCGGGTGCCGGTTCTTCTTGCAGGTCTTGATCCTATTTTGCTTTTCTCTAAAACATCAATACAAGTTGCTTTGCTGTAAAAATGTATAAAACCTGGCGTATCTATCAGGTTTCTGTAATGCTCATAAGATTTTTGAGCTAAAAACTCCATCGTATCTACTGGAAAAACTGTTTCGGGTGCATTCGCTGTTTTTTTAATTGTTTGCCTGGCTACGCCCGAAGAAAGTGCATTAAGATTGTAGGTAGCAGTAAGTGGGTTGCCAAATAGCTGTGCTACAGATTCTCCCTGCACCGTAATTTTAATGATTCCGCTAATGGTATTTTCCGGCATACTCTCTAAAAAGCGGTGATATTTACCACCACCTCTACTGATGGTGCCACCGGTTCCGTGAAAGAAATAAATTTCTGTATTCTGTTGTTTTCCTACAGCAGTCAATTCTTTTTCTGCTTTATGTACATTCCATTTACTGGCGATCGTTCCCCCGTCTTTATTGCTATCGCTGTAACCTAACATGACCTCTTGCTTGTGAAATAATTTTCCAGCTCTTTCTTTTGTAATGGCGTGGAGCAAGAATTTTTTTAAAATTTCTGTACCATTGAGCAGGTCTTGAATGGTTTCTAATAATGGTACAACTCTTATTTTGGTATTTAACAACTGCGTTTCTCTCATCAGCAAATAAACCACCAGTAAATCACTTAGATTTCTGGTCATACTTATAATGAATGAACCTATTCCATCAGACCCATATTGATTAACATGCTGACGAACTACTCTGTAACAATCCAATACATTATCTGCTTCTGTACCATAAGAAACGGTAACATCTGTGATGAGTGAATTGCTGGCAAACAATTTATTCAAAAAATTGACTCGCTTATCTTCACTCCATTTTTCAAAATCATAATCATCTTCTCCAATGGTTTTTAAAATCTGCGCAATTGCTTTATCATGAAAAGCACTATTTTGTCTGATATCTAATTTTGCCAAATGAAAACCGAAGCACTGTACCGTTCTTTCAACAGGAAAAAGCAAATCTTCTGCGAGTCCTTTTAATCCGTTTTGTGTTAAAATTTCTCTCAGGAACTTTAAGTCTTCTTCTAAAATTGTACTCGATTTATAGTAGGAGTTAGAATCAGCAATCTTTTCAGATATCGTATTTTCCAGTTGTACCAATAGTAAGCTTACATATTGTCTCCAGGGCTCATAAGGATTTCTATTAACTGCTTTTAGCCCTTGTTCACCTAATGCCTTAGACTTTTTTTCAATAGATTCCGACAGTAAAAACGGGACAGGATTAGTAATGGCCGAAACCGAAATTTTGACTATTAAATGTAATAACTGATCTTTAATAAGCTCAAGTGCTGTCTTTCTGTGAAGCAGTAAAGTTTCTTGTGTTACTGCTGGTGTTACAAAGGGATGCCCGTCTCTATCACCCCCAACCCAACTTCCGAAATTGATTTTTGGGAATAAATCAGGATTTTTAATTTTGGCTGGATTTAATCCCAATTCTACCCAGGAGCTTTTTAGTTGTTGATCGCTCTTCTTTAATACAGTAGGAAAAACTTTACCCAAATAATGAATAACATTGGATCTTTCGTCTTTAATGTCGGGCTTTTGTAAATAAATTTCTCCGGTTCTCCACCATCTTTCCAGCAGGTTAATAATTTTTTCCTTAATAATATTTTGTTCCAGCTTGCTTAAAGAAGTATTTTCCCTTTGCACCAAAAGCAAATACAGTTCCCGATGAATTTCAATAACGGTTACTCTTTTTGCTTCTGTAGGATGTGCCGTAAGCACAGGAATTACGGTGGTTTTGGAAATAGTTTTCAGCATATTATCTTCAGTTACAGCATCATCCTTCCATATTTTAAATGCCTCTGCCCAAGACCCTCTAATTGAAGTAAGGTCTTCTTCGTTCGCCATTTTTCTGCGGTACTGTGTAGCTGCATTTTCTTCAACCATCGTCATCAGTTGAAAATAAATACTAAAAGATTGAAATATTTTTTCGCTGGATATGTCATTTTCTTCTAATGCAAACTCTTGTGAAGTATTATTTATTAGTGAAATAATTTCTGGTTCATTAATCCGGCTTAACATCTGCGTATAGCAAGCAGTTATAAATTTTCTGTCATCAGAAATTTTCTGAAAAGGATTTTCGTTGATGTTCATATTGTAGCGTAAAGTTTTTTGTTTCTAAATTAGTTCCTTTCAAAATTAGTTAAAAGAATAGTTGCTCAATCTCGTGCTGAATTTAGCAACTTATCGGTTCAATTATTACTCAGCAGTATTGTGTGCTACGCTTTGTTCTACAAGGTGCCATTGGCATACTTACAGACTAATACCTGAATTAAACTTTCTAATGGCAATGGTGTACGTAACAACCTTTGGTAGCATTTCCAAAAATCATATACTCCATAGATCAATTCGTTTTTCTATCTGCAATGTAGCTTTACTTCCAGACGTCGTTCAACCAAAATCAGGATGATGCATAAAGTCCGATATGCTGTCATTAAAACGTATAGATTATGCTATAGAACTATCTGTAAATGTTGATGCATTTGGAGTTAAGAGAGAAAATCTGCCGGTATATTTTGTCGCTCTTTTGTTTTCAACTCTATAATATTAAACCGCCTTGCTGATGTATAAGATCCCATATCACTATCACTGTTTATTAATATGGCTCCAACCAAAATAACATATTTGCAGTTGTATTTAGTCATTGCAACCAATTCATTTATACGTTTGTCGATGGCTTCATAAATCACTTCCGTTGCTTCTTGCATAGGAATAGCTGCGCTCAAAATCCTTTCTTTTTGCCGGTAAATGATCTGCTCTATCGTATTCATTTGATAGTCCATTTCGGTAATATTTCCCTCAATTATTTGGTTGCTCATCAGCTTACTCAACGCTACTTTGGCAGCCCCGCAACAGTCTGAATTTTTTGACTGACCAAAGCGGTGTATTTCTCCAATTGTGCCCGTCTTCGTAATTCCAATATGTGGCCCATAATAAATCAATATAGCACCATCATCGGGCACGTGGCTTGCAAATGCCCCCATCCCTGTAAGACCTGAGAAGGGAAAACCATTTAACCCACCCATTTTGAATGGACCTAAAAATTCCTGTGATCTGGCAGGATATTGTATGCTATTAACATCGTCGCTGCAAATGCAATCAGCAAACATAATCTTGGAAGGTTCCAGGTTCAAATGATCTTCGTAATAGTCTATTGCTTTATTTACACTATCTATTACGGTAATCGCATTTGGATAAAAATTTCTAATGATTTTTAATCGGTTTTTTTTAAGCATAAATTCATTTTTCTTTCATTAATCAGCATCCTGCAATTACAAGGGTTTAGATCAACTGAATTTGCAATATAATTGTAAAAAATTAAACTTTCAATTAATTGGTAATAATATTTTTTGGCGTTGCAGGAGTGAAAAAATGTTCATCTTGTTGGAGTTTTGTTGCTGTGGAATAATCTTTGCCTGTAGTTTTTGTTATCTCTGTATTATTACCCAGGATATGACTGACCTGGTGCATGGTTTACAAAACCGCTCAAATGTTGTATGCTAATTTTAAAAGACTTCCAATGGTTTATTTATAACTTTTCAGGATATAAGCAATCTTCCGTCAATAAAAATTTTGTTTGATAATCGTACGAGGCAACCGTAGTAATCTGTTGGTGGGGTATAGGAATAAATTTTACGACTCCTCCTCTTAAATTTAATTTACTATGCTTAAAAGGCAAGTTCTAAAATTTGAATAAAGTCCTGATACGTTCATTTTTCATCCTAAATCCATTGTTGGCGGTTTCTTTAGTTCCGGCGGTGGCTTTCCAAAAAAAGATCATTAAATTAGCAAACTGCCCTTGCGAAACCCCGACTTGTAATACGCTATCACGTTCAGACTTTCCTTCTTGATATTTAAAATTCTACGTATTGTATTCGTATGAAATGAATGGTCGGGTGTATTGCAAAAAAAGATATACTACTTATATAACATTTCATAAACATTGGTCATTTCAAATTAAGATATCCATTCAACACAAGTGAAAGTGACAAAATAGTTGGAGAATATATATCGCTAAGTTGCAGCTTTTCATGATTAGTTAAAGCTAGTTAAATGGATGTGGCAGGAATTCTTTTTGGTACTCAATCTCTTTTCCACTGTTAAAGCAATTAAAGTCATTTGCTACGTTGGGGTTTCACGTTGGCGTCGTTTACTTTTTAGTTTATGCGGTGAAAACCCGCCGGAAAGGACGTGAGGTGAAATGAGCCTTGCTTAATCAATTAAATGCAACCTTTTTATAATTCTCTTTTTTAAGATTTCAAAATTTTCAATTTCATTAGTTGATAAATTTATGCCGATAATCTTTCCATTACTATCCAAAAGCAGTTTAAAAGGAACACCTTTTATGTCATAATTTTTACATAGTAATCCATTAATACCTGGTTTGTCATTTAGTTGTGGCCACTTTAGCTTGTCTTGATGGATTGCTTTTTTCCATGCCTGTTCTTCTTCGTCAAACGAAATTCCAACAGTCTCTAATCCTTTGATGTTGTACTTTTTATGGCGGATGTTTAGTTCGGGATTTATTTGCCGACACGGCCCACACCACCAAGCCCAAAAGTCAACAAGTACATACTTGCTTGCATATATTTTTGCATTAATGTCATTTCCTGTTGCACCTTTTAGAAGTACGTTATTGAAGGTATTCGCTTTATTTTATGATTTTTTAAACTCAAACTAGTTAGTAGTTTGGAAAGGTTTTCCCACGCTAACGTAGATAGTAAAGTCTTATCCAAAAAACTGATTAATTCACTAGTTTCGGCATAATTCAAAGGGAAAGCTCCATGAAACATAAAACCCCTTCCCGGAATAAATATGCTACCGGCAATAAGATATGCGCCTGCTTTACGCTTGTGGTATTTTAACACCAATGATTTGAGCTTTTCAACGAAAAGTGTATGTTTTGCACTGCTGTTTGAATACTCTTTTCTAATTCTGGCTGCCAATCCTGAACGGAACGAACTATATTTTCAGTTCCAGAAACCATTATATTTATTAGTTCAAAATTGGTTCTTACACCTCCAAGACTATCGGGGATATTCTTGTCTGATGATTTGCTGAAAATTTTTTGAATGTCTCTTGATTTTGTTGAATAATTTGAAGCAGGAGAATATTTTAATCTGTCTTTTACTATTTCTTCAACAGGTAAATTATTAATCACGGAAATGATATCGCCAATTTCTAAACCAGTTTCATTACCTAATTTTTCATCATAAAAGGCTGTTACAACTGGTTTTCTTTCAATAAATGGAAGTTCAACAGAAGGATAACAAAGCCGAAATAATTGTTTAAAACCTGGTTTCCACCCCAAATATTTGAATGGGTGTTGCGAACTCGACCGATAAGTTCCAATATTGTAAGTGTGTATGCGGTGTCTTTTTTTGCATCAATAAATTTGGGTATGAATTCATCTAATACATTTTCACATTTTTCCGATGTCAGATTTTTATAAGGAAAATAATACTGAGTAATATTCCAATATCTCAATAGCGTCAAAACACGAAACCCTGCATCTGGATATTTCATTGAAAAATAAGCGTACTCATTTTTAAAGTCAGGATTGCCAACACCGTGTTGTAATCCTATATAATTGTGCTCTTTGAATCTATCTGCATTTTAAATTTTTAATAATAAATCCGTTAATTCTTCTGAGAAATCAGCATTCGTTATTCAATCTAAATCAGTTTTTAGTTTAACTTGATTTCTTTGCAACGCACAAGAAAGTGTGTTTTTATTGATTCATTTGAACGCTATTCTTTCCCTTTAAAACTAATTTCTACACTAGTTCCCTTCCCTTTTTCGCTATGGATATGTAGCTTGCCTTCTATCATTTTAAGCAGGTCTTTAATGATGAGGTAGCCCAACCCGTTCCCCTTCCTGTTATCCATATTCACCGACGAAATAATAAATTCATCTGCCATAATATTTTTCATCTGTTCAGCCGTCATGCCTACTCCTGCATCTTCTACAATAATGCAAACACTTCCATTTAGTTGGCTGCATTTGATAACAATACTTCCCTTCTCCGTAAAATTAATAGCATTGGATACCAGGTTGTAAATCATGATTTTTACAGGTTCAAAAAATTGATAAATAATTAAATCTTTACTCACTTCATTAATTAATAGAAGCTTTTTTTCTTTAGCCATAGAATTTAAAACCCCCATCACCTGTTGCACCATATCATGTGCATTGAAACGTTCTTTTACTAACCTTCTTTGTTCGTTTTGATATTTAATCCAGTTAAGAATATTGGTAGACAATAATTGAAGCTCTTTTGAGGTATTGGCTATTTCCGAAATCACTTCCATGTCCGGATCATCTGGTTGCGCTTTTCGTTTTTCCAACAAATTTTTGCCGGCCAGGTTTATAAATTTGAGCGGTGTTACAATATCGTGACTTATGATAGAAATTAAACGGGTTTTAACACTGTCAATTTTTTGTAACGCTTCATTTTTTTCAATTAAATCTTTTGTTTTTAGAGCAACTCTTTTTTCCAATCGCTGTTGATTTATTTTAAATTGTTTTACACGAATGCGGTAAAAAAGGATAGCCAAGCCTGCAATCAACAATGCTATCAAAACATAAATCCACCATTGCTGATACCAGGGTAATAATATAGAAAAAACTACATCTTTGTAGGTAAAGTTATTTACACCAAACCCATTCATTTTCCTGATGTGTAAGGTATAATTACCAGCCGGCAGGTTGCTAAATGTTATAGTTGCATCTTTATTCACATCTACCAGTTTCCATGTAGGGGCATCGTTCAATTTGTAGGCAATGTAAATATTTTCTTTGTTGCACCATGCGGCAAAACCCAGCCTTATCTTTATTTCATTTGTTCCTGCAGCGAGTCCCCAATTCTGTAAAGAATCGGGGTTAATAGTTTTATTATCAGCCAGTATTTCATCAAGAAAAACAGGGCCTGTAGGCAAGGTAGTCAGCGCATTTTGGGGGTCTACCCAAAGCAACCCATCCATTGTCGGAAACGATAGCGTTTTATTTTTTAACTCTATTGCACAGGGGGTGCAGCCGCCATTCATTTCTGTAATATCCATGCCATCATTCCGGCCATAAAAATGATAGTACACCTGCGGATTGTTACGCTCAAATGCATCAATGATATCTTCTATTCTTGTTTTAAACAAACCTCTGTTGGTACTCATCCAGCAATACCCTTTATCATCGGGCATAAAACAATGCAGGTAGGCGAGATAATTATTTTTATCCAAAGGCATGGCTTTTACAAGGCCGTCTTTTAAAATGTAATACCCGTTTCCATAAGTGCCAAAAAAAAGATAGTCACGGTATTTCCACATAGAACGAATGCAGTTATTCTGTATGGAGAACAGTGTATCTAACTGTGCAGTGGCTGTATTAAATTGCATGAGGGCTTTGCAACTTGCTAATGTCAATATACCTGGTTGCGTTTCAATCATTGCATAGGGCATACTGCCCAACTTATTGTATTGCTTATACCGGTAAACGTAGCGTAGACTATCACCGCTAAGTACAGCGATACCTTTATAGCTGGCTGCAAAAAGCTGATCCATGGATTGTTGCATAACAAGCATCTCATGGCCGTTAATCAAAGGGTAATTAGTGGTTTTACTTGTTTTATAACTGTAATTCTTTAAAATATTATCCCACAAAAACCAAAGTATAGAATCTGTCGTTAAATAGATAGAATTATTAAACTGACCGGTAATGGGTAAATCCTTTATTGGGGCTTTATTTAAACCAATAACAATCCCCTCATTTGTTAAAACATTTCCGTTAGATAATTCTACCTGTGTATAGTAAGTGCTTCTTACATTACTGCCCGTTAAAGCAGTTTTAACAGCTTTCACGCTGTTGCGGCTAATGATAGTGACACCTTTTGAGTCCGTACCCAAAAAAAGAAGCTGCTGTTTTTTACTGTACTGTATGTATTTGACCAAAGCATTTTCAGGAATGACAGTACAAATAAGGCTTAAAATCATTTGATCGTTTTTATAAGCCAGGCTCCATGCATTCTTACCGTTGATGATGATGGCGTTTTCCATCCCGTTTTCCCAATAAAATATATTGCCTTTTTGTGGTAAACTTGTTTTGTTGCCAGCTTCATCTACAAAGTGTACGGGCATTGTTTTTTCGGTAATACTCTTTAGTAGAAATACATTATCGTTTTTATTTACAATAAATATATGGTTGTTAGATTTGAATATGGCTTTTACTGGTTCCTGCGGCACGGTTATATATACAGGCCGTTGAGCATGTAGAGAATAATAATATAGTTTTTCTAATGAAAGCATTATACAGGCAGTATCTGCCATCGGTAAAATCTTTTCAAATCCTATTGTAAAATCTTTTGTTCCTGATTTTGGAATTTTCTTTTGAAACAAAATGTCTGATACTACCAACGTAAACTGGTTGTTGTAAACCGAGTCTTCATGCGCTTTCCGCAAAAAAGTGAGTTTGTTTAATTTTGCCAGAAAATTGTTGCCGGGCACATCTGATGCAATAAAATCGCCGGCATTGTTACGCACTAAATACTGCATTCTTTCCGACTCAATAAATGAGGTATTCTTTTGAGTAAATGTTTCAAAACCGATGCCGTTAAAACGTACAATTCCTGCTTCGGTGGCAATCCATAAAAACCCGGTTGATTCATCCCATTGCATCCCTTTAATACCATTGGAGGGTAAACCATTTTCGGTATTATACTCACGTATCTGGTAACTGCTTTGTGTTTGGCAAAAAACAGCAACGGTCATTGTAAGCGTAAAGAAAATTATTAAAGTAGAGCGTTGCATAAACGGTTGGTGATATTAATGTGGAGCTAATTGAATACTTCCGCTTCAAAAATTTACATTGTATAGACTAGCCAAATCCATCAGATACTTTCCATTGCCTGCATTGGTTTTTTCGTAGATGCGGTTTTTAAGTGTGGAAATGGTAGCCATTTTTAAATTCAGCGTTTCAGCAATTTCTTTTGTACCAATTCCTTTCAGGATATAGTGCAGCACTTCCAGTTCTCTTGGCGAGAGCAAGGCAAAAGGATTGCTGCCTAACAATATCGCTGCATCATTTTTAACGGGCAGCTCGTTTTGTATAAACCGTTGTAGCATATCAAGAATTTCTTCTTCACCGGCAGATTTTGACAAGTAATAGCGAATGCCATATTGTTCTAACGCAACACCATACACCTCGGCAGGTTGCATAGAAAAGACCATGATGCTAAGATGTGGATATAATTTACGGATAGTGGGTATTACCTCCAGCGTGCTACCATCTGATAAAATAATGTCTAACACAAGGTGTGTATAATTTCTTTTTACCAACTCGTTCATCAATTCGTTGCAGCTACCAGCTTCGTAAATACAAGTGTACCCCAGGTTTACCTGCACATAAAGCTTCAAACCTTTTCGAATCATACTATGATCATCTGCTATTAAAATAAGTGGTTGCATACTTTTACTGATGTTGGCTTGTGGTTGTTTAGTTTTTTCATTTAAAGGAACCTTAAGAGTAAAACAACAATACGAAATTCTACAACTACCCATGGAATGCTTGTCGAATTAATTAGACAAAGATTTTTTTTTAGCATATTACTTTTGCTCTTCAAATATAAACTCAAAAGATTGTTTTATGATACGGTTTGCTTTTTTCTTTTCGTTGTGTTGCTTCTTTTCACTGCCTTCAATGGCACAAAACAACGAAGCCATGTTAGCAGAAAATTGTTTGTGCCTGGGCAGAAAGGTTTATCTGCAGCCTGGTAGTTACACTGCTTACCGGCTAGGAATCAGCAATAACGGTTTGTCTTCTTTTCATTTGCCGGAAGGTATGGCGCTACAATTATTTGAAGGTGACAATTACCGGGGGCGTAACGAAACATTTTATTCTTCTGTTATGTGCCTGCCATCCAATTGGAACAACCGGGTGTCTTCTATAAAAGTTTACTGGTTGCGAAACCCCGGAGGTAACACCGGAGATGGATATGGTAATAACCTTCCTCCACAGGGAAACAACGTAATATTTTACAAAGACATCCGGTACTCGGGCATGGCACGTGAAGTAAGTGCAGGTAATTTTGGTACGGGTGGATTGGGTTTTCTCACCGATAATATATCTTCCATTTACATACCTTCCGGCCAATCGGTAAGGGTGACTGATAAGAGTGGGAGAACACAAATTTTTACCACTAGTATTTCTAATCTGGTACAATATGGCTGGGATAATAGAATCTACGCTGGAAGTGTGGAGGGCAATTACAATGGTGGCGGTGGTGGCAGCAATATACCTCCGCAAGGGGATAGGGTTATATTTTACGGAGATATGAAATATAGTGGTATGGCGAGGGATTTTGCTTTGGGAAGTTTCAATGCAGCCAGTCTCGGATTTTTAATGCAAAATATCACGTCTATTTATATCCCACCAGGGCAGATCGTGAAAGTATATGACAACAGAAATAGTACAAGAACATTTACAGCAAGTGTTGCTGACTTAGCACAATATGGCTGGAATGATAAGATAATAACAGGCATCATAACTGGTGGCAGCGGTGCCGGAAATTTACCCCCACAGGGCAGCCAGGTAATATTTTACAGAGATATAAAATATTCCGGAATGGCAAAAGAGCTGAATGCCGCCAGTTTCAATTCTTCAACACTTGGGTTTTTATCAGAGCAAACATCTTCTGTATATATACCATTTGGTACCACACTACAGGTAAGAGACCGTAGTGGAAGAATACAACATTTTACCAATAGTATCGCCAACCTGGCTCAATATGGCTGGGATAATAAAATCTATGCAGGTTCTTTTTTTACAAACAATAGTGGTGGCCAGCATGGAGGTAATGGTGGTGAACAAGGGGGTAATAATGGAGGAGGCAGCGGAGTCGTTCGTTTTTATGCGGACGCTAATTACCAGGGTAATGCAATCCCCTGCGCAGAAGGTAGATTCAACAACCTTGGGTTCGGTGTTAACATTTCATCTTTTCAAATACCGATGGGTTTTGCCATCACTGTTTACCAGCAGCCAAACCTTAAAGGCAACAGCAAAACATTCACAACCTCAGTCACTAATCTATCTGCTTTTTTTGGGTGGAACAACAATATAAATTCTGTGTACGTCTACAGACTGTAACCTCAAAAAAAATCTA
>JBGSMI010000179.1:0-7790 GCA_041740215.1 Ferruginibacter sp. | reverse complement strand
TTCAAACTGTACTTTACCAGTGGAAGGCATTAGCAGAATATTGCCATACTTAGCGCCACCGCCTGTTCCGCTTACGTGCGTATGACTGAAGCCGTTAATATTACCTTCTTTATAATAGCCGGAGTTATTATCATTTTTTCCACAATCAGGCCCTAGTTTTACCATTCCAAAAGGAACGGCAGAGCCGAGAAAAACGTTGCCGCCATTTGCTGTTCCAATAAAAGGATTTACATATTGAGTGAGCTCCTTTTGTGCGCTGCATTCCATTTGAAAGTGAAGCAGCATTGCTATTATAATTACCAACGCACCCTGCTTTGGTAATTGCTTTAAATATTTCATATTCGTATTTCAATACTCTAAAACTATTCCGGTATGCATAGTAAATGTTGGCACTTTCACCAGTATTTTATTTCCTTCTTTTTTAAAACTAAGTTTTTTGCCGTTTGGAATCTGGTAAACTTTTTTCACTTTTTCAGGTACAATTACTTCAATTTCTACACCTGATATTGGCACAAAATCTTCAATAACCTGCACCTCACCCCGCTGCAATGCTGGTGCATATAAAAGATGCGCCACGTATCGGTTTTCTTTCTCCTGTTTCAAAAAACTTTGCCTGCCACTACTCTGCAGATTTTTTACTTTTAGATTGGGCGACTGGTACAATAAATCGATCGCATTGCTCACCATTTGCCGGTGAAGCCTTACTCCACTGGTGTAGTACATTTGGTCGAGTTTGTGTGCAAAGAAAATTACGTTACCGTTTTTAACCACTGCGGGAAAGGGTGAATCGTCCAATTTATATGGGGTTGCCCGATGGCCGGAATATTTTTCCCATGTACGATTAAAATAGGGCTCCCGTATGGCAGCCAATGTTAAAGCTGTTGTGGGTTTAGTTAGTAATGCAGGTTCGTAATTCAGGAAAGGCGTACTTACCACCTCTTCACCCAATTCAGGTTTAACAACCGTAAAATCGAAATTAAATGCAGAGGTTCCCAAATAATCTACTCCCATATCAAGGGCAAATTTTTTGCCGCTTTCATCCATGGCGCCTTCACCAAATACAATCAGTTTACCACCACGCTTTACCCAATCATTTAATTTCTGCGCCTGCTTATCAGTGAGGCATTGTTGACTTGGAATGATTAGCAGCTCCAGTTGATCCAGGTTATTTTCATTGGCCACAATAAAATCGTTGTGCGTTTCAAGCAGGATATTTACCACACCATGATCGGCTTTGTCATTCAGTGTTAACCACATACCCAATTTTGAGACTGGCATGCCACCCAAACCATATTTTTCTATTTTTTCAACATATTCATAAGCCTTGCCAATATTCCGATAGGTTTCAACATCCATTTCACCGGAAGGATGCAACTGGTCGCCAAAATTGCAGGAAGCACCGTAAGAAATCATAGCAGCCGCTTCATATTTGATGGCATCAGCATGTTTGAATCCACCAAACTCGCCCCAGGATTTGTGAAACTTTCCACTCATGGCAACAATGGCGTTATTGTTTTGCAAATGGTACTTTGCTTCAAGCGGAAGTTTATCATAACCACCCCAAACAGTGGGCAAATCTTCCAGTTCCTGCTGCGTATTCATATCATACAGTCGATTCACAAAACCACCTTTGTTTACCAAGTGAGTGGCACTATTAAAATATACGGTTGCTTTTGGATGGTATTGCGCAACCAATTCTCTTATCAGCCTCATGTGTTCCTTAATAGCCAAGGCCGTACTTTTCACTACTGCTGCATGGTCATTTAAATCTATCCCTTCTTTTTTCATGCGCTGAATGGATGAGGTTGAATAATCTCCATTATCCATCACATGATATATATCAAACCAAAATCCGTCAACCGGATATTTTTCACATATTTCCTTTACTTGTTTCATAATGTGTTGGTGGTAAGGGCCACCGGCAGCAGGGGAAAGCCATAACCAGGCATTTTCTGTTTTTACATCAGTTGGTTTAGCATTAAAATCCCACAGTAATCCCTGGTATTGTCCATTTTTATCACGGGCCACCCAATCGGGATGTTCTTCAGCTTCGGTAGCTGACCAACCTACACTGTAGTAAATCGGGCATTTTACACCAATCTCATGGCAGGCTTCTATTTGCGCTCCCAGCAAATCGAATTTAAGATTGGGATGCATCTTCCCAACTTTTGTGGGGTAATAACTCCAACTGTGATGGCACTTTGAGAAAATATTGATCTGGTTGATATGTCCTGTTTTCAGCGCATCCTGCCACTTTTTCTTATCAAACTTTTCACCTATTCCTGGAATAAATTCGGAGGTATGAAAATCGAGATGCACTTGCCTGCTAGGCAAAGGCTCGGATAAACTTCGCTGACTTAATTGGGCGAATGAACTCACTGTAGCAAGGCACAGTAGCAAAAGCATTTTACATTTCATATAGTGTCTATTTTGTTATGTTGATAATGGTTTTTAATTTGATAGCTGTTGAGGATGCACCGATCTGGATCTCATATTTACCTGGAGGCAATGATACCTGTCCGTTGTCATCAAGTTCACCAAGGAGAGCCGTATTCAAATTCAATTCAATGGTTTTTGATTCGCCTGCTTTTAGTGTAACTCTTTGGAAATGCTTCAATGCTTTGTTTGCAACATTTTTCTTTGCAGAAAAATTCTTTACATATAGCTGCACCACTTCATCCCCATCTATTTTGCTGGTATTTTTCAAAATGAATTTAACCGGTATCTCCAACTTATTTTTCTTTACTGTAGTTGGAATTTTAAGTGCTGAATACTGAAAAGTAGAATAACTAAGTCCGTGTCCAAATGAATACAAGGGAATACCTTTAAAATACCGATAGGTTCTGTTTTTCATTGAGTAGTCATCAAATTTAGGCAGATCGTTGTCTGATCTATAAAAAGTAACTGGCAACCTGCCCGATGGATTGTAATCGCCAAAAAGAACTTCCGCAACAGCCGTTCCGCCCGACTGTCCACCATACCATGCCTGCAAAATGGCATCAGCATGTTGGCTTTCCCAAAGCATTCCCATGGCACTTCCGCTCATGTTTACAAATACCAACGGCTTACCCAATTGTTTCAATTGCTTCATCAATTCAGTTTGAATTGATGGCAGGTTGATGGTGGTGCGGTCACCACCTAAAAAACCTTCTAATTTTTCTTTTCCGGCATCGCCTTCTTCCCCTTCGAGAGAAGGTGAAATACCACCTATATATACAATTGCGTCAACACCAGATAGTGCGCTTATCCATTTGTTTAGCCGGAGCGAATCTGCCAAAGCACGGGTATAATCGCAACCCTGATAGTAAATGACTGCTGCGTCAGTTCCCAGTATTTCTTTGATCCCCTGCAAAGGCGTGACAATCGATTTTGGAATACCATTGTAGTTCCCTTGCATCACCGCCGGGTTATCAGCATTTGGGCCAATTACAGCAATCTTTTTTATTTTTTTTGAGAACGGTAATACCCCATTGTTTTTAAGTAGCACCATGGATTGACGTGCCATTTTTAAAGCATGTTCAAAATGATCGGGGCCATTGATTACGTCTGTTTTTATGGATGCATAAGCCACCTGCTCATCGGGGTTGAACATGCCTAATCTAAACCTTATGGTGAACAGTCGCTCAACCGATTCGCTGAGCTTCACTTCGCTTAGTAATCCTGCTTTAACGGCATCAGGAAGGCTACGATAGGACCACAAATTGTTCCACATTTCGCCACATTCCAAATCGGTACCAGACATTACCGCATCGGCTGAGGCTTCTTTGGCATTGGCTTGTGTTTTATGATAAACCCAAAAATCGTTAATTGCACCGCAGTCGGATGTTACATACCCTTTGAAATTCCATTTATTGCGCAGGATGTTTATCATCAGACTTTCCTGACCACAGCAAGGTTTGCCATCCAAACGGTTATAGGCACACATCACCGACGACACTTTTGCATCCACCACAAGGCTGCGGAAAGCGGGCAAGTAAGTGTTCCACAAATCGTACTTACTCACCGAAACATCAAAAGTATGTCTGCCAGTTTCAGGCCCACTATGAACCGCAAAGTGTTTGGCGCAGGCAGAAGTTTTTAAATATGTGGGATCTTTGCCCTGTAATCCACGCACAATTGCCTTCCCGAGTTGTCCGGTTAGGTAAGGGTCTTCGCCATAGGTTTCCTGTCCACGCCCCCATCTTGGATCCCTGAATATATTGATATTGGGTGTCCAGAAGGTGAGCCCCTTATATTGTTTGCCGAAAATACCGTTGCGTAAAGACTGGTGGTAAATGGCACGAGCTTCGTCAGAAACTATATCGCCCATTTGCTCCAGAGCTTCTGCATCAAAATTTGCTGCCATGGCGATTGCCTGTGGAAAAACGGTTACGGTATCGCCTGAGCGGGCAACCCCATGCAATGCCTCGTTCCACCAGTTATAGGCAGGAATACCAAGACGATCAATTGCCGGTGCATTTTCCATCATTTGCAATACTTTCTCTTCAAGCGTTAATCTTGATACCAAATCTTTTACCCTTGCTTCGATGGGTAAACCTGTATTTTGAAACAAATACGCTTGTGCATTTATGTCTTTTACCGATCCAAATAATAGCATCATCAGCATGACTGCCTGCGCACTACAATTTGAAATAATGATGCGCTTTGCTTTTTCGATCTTTATCATAACTCGCTTGTATTTACCATTTATAATGGACTGGATTAAAAATATATTTATTGTAAACTTGCTCTACTGCCAGCAGTTCTTCTTCTGAAATTTTAGGTAAATCCAGCACTTTTAAATTTGATAATAATTGCTCCGGAACCGATGCCCCGGGAATTATGCAGGAAACTTCTTCGAACATCAGGATCCATTTTAGGGCAATGGCGGCTAAATTTTTGCCAGGGAAAATCGTTTTAAGTGCTGCAACCGCTTCCAATCCTTTGTTATAATCTATTCCTGAAAAGGTTTCACCCTTATCGAAGGCAGCACCTTCAATATTAAAATTGCGGTGATCATCTTTTGAGAATTTAGACTCCGAAGTGAATTTTCCCGTAAGCATACCACTTGCAAGCGGAACCCTTGCGATGATACCAATGTCTCTTCTTTTTGCTTCTTTAAAGAATAATTCAGCAGGCCGTTGCCGAAACATATTGAAAATAATCTGTACCGTACAAACATTTGGATACTCAATAGCTTTCAGCGCTTCTTCCACCTTTTCAACACTCACACCTAGATGAAGAATCTTTCCTTCCTGCTTTAATTTATCAAACAATTCAAAAATCTCCGGCCGGTAAAATACCTGACTTGGAGGGCAATGCAGTTGGATGAGATCCAGACATTCCAAACTCATATTCTTCAGACTGGCTTCTACAAATTTTCGTAAAACATCCGGCTGATAGGAATCATTTACATGTGGCTGCAACTGTCTGCCACATTTGGTAGCCACATAAATACGTTCGGAACGGGTACGAAGCACCCGCCCGATGGCCTTTTCGCTTAACCCATCATTGTACACATCTGCAGTGTCTATAAAATTGATTCCGGAATCGATCGCTGTATTGATTATCTTATCGGCATTGGCTTCGCTAAATGGTTCGCCCCATTTGCCACCAACCTGCCAGGTTCCTAAACTTATTTCAGAAACGTTGAATCCCGTTTTGCCTAATTTTCTATATTTCATAATTTATAATTTAATTGTTAGCCCTCATATAAAACAGTCAATCTCGTTTTCAGCAACTCTGCGAACGTTTTCAAAGTAAACAAACAATGAGCACTTCCAAGGCATTAATAATTTCCATCTACTTCTTTCTTGAATTTGAAATCAATAAAACTGAAAGCAAATTGATGCCGGCACTATTAGGACCTTTATTTTCAAAACGTCCAATTTCTCCACCGTTAAATCTTCCAAATACGGTAGTGGCCAGTAATAAATCCTGAATTAATTTAAACTGTTGCTGGTGCTCCGCATTCCAGCCAGCACAGCCAAAATAGATTCCAATATCGGCCCTTGTTTTCAAGTCGCTTTTGGCAGTTTTCAAAACAGTATTGGCCGTTCCTTCAAGGGCCTTACCAGTTTCTTTTAAAGCCATTGCCTGGCTTGCCGTAAAATCGCCGGTAATCATTATTCCATAGAGGGAGTTTTCTATGATTTGGCCATTGTAAATTTGCCATGCCCAGTCAGACTGCGATCCACCGATGATCCTCATTTCCGGAAAGACCTGGCTTAAACCTTCTAAAACCCAGGTTTGCTTTGGAGTATGCATATTCCCCATTTGAAAATATATTTTATTGCCAGCAATATCGGTGTTGAACTTAGTAGCAAGGCTTCTGGCTTTTTCAGTGTACTTAATTTTCTCTTCACTCATAATTTTTGTAATACTATCCTTGTCGAACTTACTTTCTAACTCCCAATATTGATATTGATAGGCGGGCACCGGCAGGTAGTGAAACTGGAAATCAGCCTTGCCTCCCATGGCAACTGCAATAAAACTTTGCTCTGCCTGACCGGTAACTCCTGCAGGGCCTAATACCGTGTATTCTTTCCAGTTACTACCGTCAAAAATATAGGGAATCTTATCTTTGTTTATCGCATCAATCGCATTTTTTACAGCAGTGCGATCTTCTACCCTTCCCATGATCCACAATAATTTCGGCTTTTGTTTTCCAAATTTCTTCAATGCCTGTCTGATGGCATCTTTAACCATTTTGTCGGTGGTAATACTATCTGCAAAATGCCACTCAGTATTGTCGTTGGCAGTAGGAAGATCAGCAATTTTAACGGTCGACTGGCCCACAGTCAATTTAAGATCCCGAAAGTTTTTTTGCGCAAATGCGTTCGTAATTAGCGATAAGCACACAAGTAGTAAAAACTTAAATTTTTTTAACATAACTATTTAATTTAATTGAACTGAATTATAATTGTTTTTCTACACTAAAAATAAATGAGTGTATGCGTGAAAAAGAATAAAGATGTCAATGTTGTGTTTCATGGTTTGTTTGTACTTAGATACTGTTTGATGAAGATTACAAAGCCTCCACTACATGCCATTTTTACCCGTTTTTTTATATTTCATTTCATTTAATTATCATAACTTTTTTCAACATTCCATTCAACTCAACTGTCTCATTTTTTTTCATTCTGAGCTTAATAGTTTTCAAACCATATTTTACATTCAAGTTTGTGTCGTTCAAAGATTTTATTGTTGCTTTTACCAATTCTCCATCGTTCCATTTCATTGAAATATCAACATTCCCACGTGCTTTTAATCCAATTATCTCTCCATTTTTCCAGGCGGCGGGCAATGCAGGAAGCAACGCTATCACGCCACTTTGGCTTTGCAGCAACATCTCAGCAATACCGGCAGTTGCACCAAAATTCCCATCAATTTGAAATGGTTCATTATTCATCAAATTATTTTGGGTAGAACGTTTTAAAAGTTGGTTGAGCGCATCTTCGGCTTTGTCTCCATTGGGTAAACGGGCGTACAGATTGATCATCCAGGCCCAACTCCAGCCAGCTCTATCTTCTTGTGATACTAATCTGCGATTGAGCGTATTGTTTGCTGCGGTTATCAGCAGAGGATTTTCTTTTGTAATGGTGGTACCGGGATATAAGCCAAAAAGTGGAGAGAAATGCCGATGTTGTGGTTCTGTTTCGTCGTAGTCTTCAATCCATTCCTGAATACCTCCATATTTTTTTGAAACTTTAATGGGCGGAAAATTTTGCTGAACTGAATTTAATTGCCCAGCAAATTCTTTGTCAACACCCAGTATGGAACTTGCCGATTGAATATTATTAAACAATTCA
>JBGSMI010000170.1:0-16621 GCA_041740215.1 Ferruginibacter sp. | reverse complement strand
CATGAAGGGCTGTGCCGGCAGCTACATCTACAAAAGTAAGGCAGCCTATTTCTAAACCTTTTAATGCCCGCTGGCTTACGCCACTCCAAAACATACCAGGCCCATAAGTTTGTTTGCCATTCTTGCTGATGTACGAAGGATCAAAGACGGCTATTTTTTCTTTGCCGCAATGTTGCTTCACCAACTGAAAATTAAAACTAAACCAGTCAAAGAACTTTCTGAAACCATTGCGGTAACTCTTTTCTGTCATGCTGCCCCAGCGTTCCATGATACTGAACACATACCGGCAGTTCATCCCAAGCCATAATGCTATAGTGTGGATAATGAATTTTGAAACTGGCTTAGTTACTCCTGTAACTTTACACAAAGTTGTTTCAGCAACTTGTAAGGCATTAGAAGCATTTTTTGGCATACAAAAGTCTAATGCCTTTGTCTTTCTATCCTAATTTGATTATACACTTTTCCACATCTAAATATTACCGGAGTATTTTAATATAATACTTACGATGAAATGGTAAACAGCATTCGGTGTATTGTATGCTTCAGGCAGGAGGCCAAGAGCCAGTTCAAGTTGGTAGTTTTATATTTCGGATTTGAAAACAGACTACCTTAAAAGTCTATTGATGCGCTATCTATGCCATAACGCATGTTTAAATTTTGTGTCACAGAAATCCTTTGCCTATCTGAACCTTTTAATGCTGGAATGAATTTTTCAATGGATGCACGAAAAAATCTTATGAACCTGTGGATCTTATCTCGGGATGCGATTTTACGCAATGGGCTCAAAAATCGGCATCTCAAAATTGCGTTGGGTTTAGACTAACATACACCAAAATTTTTGTGGTTAAAGCTCACGAACCAGGCAATATAAAATTTTGAACGATACCTGTTAAAATTAATCAACGTTCAGTTTCTTTATCGTAGATATTGTCCAATTGCGATCAACCAATGCTCAAAACAATCAGGTAAAATTCCCTTTGAATAATGACAACCTATAAACAATTAGCAAACCTTTTGGTTATTCGACTGGCTTGATTAATTAATATTGCAGCCGGCGAAAAGCACAGAACATGTTACCGTTCACCGGATTTGGCAGAAATAAAAATTTATGTTATGAATAATAAAAGAAAAATATTTGGCAGCTTTCTACGCTTTCCTTTTAGCTACGCAGTATCGGCACAAACCACTAAACAGTTTTTAGACTTAACCCAGGAAGGCGCTCTGGCATTGGCCAAACAGGCAAATGCAGAAGCTCAAAAAATAGACAAGCAGATTTCCATCGCTGTATTGAACGCATCTGGCGTAACACTACTTTTATTGAAAGGCGACCAGGTAGGCCCTCATAATACAGGGGCTTCCCGAAGAAAAGCTTATACTTCTTTGTCTACTAAAACTGCCAGATATACATTGATGCAAAATGCTAAGCAGCGTAAAGACGCCAGGAATCTTAACACTATGCCCGAGCTACTTTTATTAGGTGGCGGTATACCCATTTGGAAAGACGGTAACTTAATTACAGCCGTCGGGGTTTCCGGAGCAGGTGGAGTAGAAAATGATCATAATATTGCCATCAAAGCCGTGGAAAGTTTAGGTTTTAAAATCATTCAATAACTTCAGAAATTAAATTATTATGAAAATGAAAAATATGTTACTTGTGTTGTCGCTTGCATTTGCAAGCTTCGCTTTTGCCCAGAGCAATAAATACCAGTTATCCAGTCATATCCTCGACGTTACTTTAGGCAAACCTGCTATCGGGGTTAAAATAACTTTATCTAAACAAGACAATAAAGGAAACTGGAATATGG
Organism: Ferruginibacter sp.; assembly: GCA_041740215.1. Taxonomy (GTDB): domain Bacteria; phylum Bacteroidota; class Bacteroidia; order Chitinophagales; family Chitinophagaceae; genus Ferruginibacter. Next base: position 14,816 of record JBGSMI010000170.1, on the reverse strand, counting down.
TTGATGAAAAAAATACGGACAACAATGGTCGTATCTCAGATTTTATCAAACAAGATGGAAACGATCATACAGGTATTTATAAACTTACCTATCACACACAGCCCTATTTCAAAAAACTTTCGCAAGCCAGCTTTTATCCTTTTATAGAAGTGGTGTTTGAGTTAAAAGACAACGAGCATTATCATGTGCCCATTACGCTTTCTGCATTTGGCTATTCCACATATAGAGGTAGTTAAGAAATTCGCTCACTAGAAATATAGCAAAGCCAATACTGCCGGATAGAAAGTTTTCTGCAATATTGGCTTTTTAGATTTTCCTCAGCCTTGCAACACAAATTAGATGGAAAATCACTTACAGAACCGTATTCCTTTTTCGCTATTTTAAACGAAATCATTTTTTCATTGCTATTTGAAATTAGCTTTTTAAACCCAGAAAAAATAGAATCAATAATGGGCTACTATTGAAATTTAATTTACTTTGTAAATTGTCTGCATCTTTTAAAAGTAGAAAAAACGGTCGCATAAAATAAGCCGTTTTCTGATATCAAAAATTTGAATACAAGCCGGTGGAGCGTAAAAAATATTCACCTCAATTTAGGCTATAGAGTGAAACGCCCGATCCCTTATCTAAAGAAATAAATTGAAGAAGGCCGGTGTTTAGTTTTAAGACAGCAGCTTTTGTTTTACTTTGTATCCAAAACTACTTGTATGGATCTACAGAAACTTGATTTTCTATCGACCCGGCTAATACCGCTTTTAAAAATACTGCCAGGGGATAGCTTGATGAAATGGGGTAAAATGAACCCACAGCAAATGGTAGAACATCTGTCTGGCTTTTTCAGGGTCTCTACCAATAAATTGCACTTTCCCTTAGTTACGCCCGAACACCAGTTACCTAAGTTTAAAGCGTTTTTACGGAGCGAAAAAGAATTCAGCGAAAACACCAAAGCACCGGTATTGCCGGAAGAGCCAATGCCAGTGCAGTTCGCAAGTTTTAGCGATGCTGTAAATGATCTTGAAAAAGAAATAAAAGATTTTCTGAATCTTTTTAACAATGATGCCAACCTAACTACTCAGCATCCCGTTTTTGGCGATCTTAATTTTGAGGATTGGGTATTGTTGCATTACAAACATGTGGCACATCACTTAAAGCAGTTTGGGTTGTCTACCGAATTGGGCTAACCGGATATGGTGTTTTGTTTAAGCCATTCTACCATTTGTTCAAAACGTATTTCTCCGGTTGAAATTTTAATGGTAAAAGTGTAGGCTTCTTCTTCCGAAGCATTTAAAAAATAACCAGCAGCTTCAACCAATGCGATCATTGATACAAAACCTGTCCGTTTATTGCCATCAATAAACGGGTGATTGATAATGATACTTTCCCCCAAAGCGGCAGCCTTTTTGAAAATTGTTTCATATAAGTCTTCTCCATCAAAAGTTTGAAATGGTCTTGCGATAGCAGATTCTAAACTTCCCAACTCTCTAACCCCAATACCACCCCCATACTTTTCAATTAAAATCTGGTGTACTTGTAATATGTCTGCTATGAAAATCATTGAGCCAACTTCTTCAAAGTTTCATCATATCGTTCACTTATCGACTCAACATGCTTTGACAAATTAATAACATGGCTTTTTACCGACAAATTTAATTTTTCCAAATGTGCTAAAATTGCATCAATTCCCTCCTCATTATTCAGAGCTGCCAACTTTTCAAATGCCAGTGCTTTTTTTTCTAATACACTCATACTTGTATTTTTTATTACCTCAAATTTACTAAATCCGTTCGGCATTAGGTTAGTAAATTTGTAGTATAAACGATTTCGCCACATGAAACAATTAAGTAATTATATCACCGGACACTGGATTACAGGCGATGGCGACGGACAGCAACTATTCAATGCTGTAACCGGTGAAGCTATTGCCAGCGCTACTACAAAGGGCCTCGACTTTGCCGCTATTACCAAATATGCCAGAAAAACCGGCAACAACGCTTTGCGCAAAATGACGTTTCATGAACGTGGCAATATGTTGAAAGCGTTGGCCATACATTTAAGAAATCACCTGCATCAATTTTACGCCATCAGTTACCAAACCGGTGCCACCAAAGCCGATAGCTGGGTGGACATCGAAGGCGGCATCGGAAATCTTTTTACCAATGCATCGCTGCGCAGAAAATTTTCGGATGAAACCTTTTGCATCGATGGCGAAAGTCATAACCTTAGCCGTAACAATACCTTTATGGGTACCCATATTCTTACACCCAAGGAAGGTGTAGCCATCCATATCAATGCCTTCAACTTCCCGGTGTGGGGAATGCTTGAAAAAATTGCGGTGAACCTGCTCGCAGGTATGCCCGCTATTGTAAAACCGGCCACCGTCACCTCCTATTTAACCGAAGCCGTTGTAAGGGAAATCGTTGCATCTGGCATATTACCGGAAGGCGCTTTGCAACTGATATGTGGCAGTGCCGGCGATTTGTTGGATCAGGTTACTTCACAAGACGTAGTCACTTTTACCGGTTCTGCAAAAACCGGTTTGATGTTGAGATCAAATCCTGCAATTTTAAGTCAGTGTGTACCCTTCACAATGGAGGCTGACAGTTTAAATTGTATCGTACTGGGCGATGATGTACATCCCGGTATGCCCGAGTGGGATATTTTTGTAAAAGAAGTGCGTAAAGAAATGACCTTAAAAGCGGGACAACGTTGCACCGGTATCCGCAGGATATTTGTGCCTGAAAATAAAATGGAAGATGTATGGCAAGCCATTGCGGCTTCCCTTGCACAAACATCCATCGGCAATCCTTTGAATGAAAAAGTGAGGATGGGGTCGCTGGCCGGACAAACACAACGAAATGAAGTAAAGGAACAGGTGCAAAAATTACTGGCTACTTCGCAAATAATTTATGGTTCATTGGATAGCGTGGCAGTGATAGATGCCGATGCCAACAAAGGCGCTTTTATATCGCCCATTTTATTACTGAATGATCATCCTTTTGCTTCCGATGACGTACACAGCATCGAAGCATTTGGGCCGGTTAGCACCATCATGCCGTACAAAAATATAGACGACGCCATTGAGCTCAGCAAAATGGGAAAGGGAAGTTTATGCTCTTCCATAGTAACAGCCAGCAATGCCATTGCCAAACAATATGTACTGAGTGCAGCTACCCACCACGGCAGAATATTGGTTTTAAATCAGGACTGTGCCAAAGAAAGCACTGGTCACGGTTCGCCATTGCCGTTATTGGTACATGGCGGACCTGGCAGGGCGGGCGGCGGTGAGGAAATGGGCGGACTGCGTGGGGTGAAACATTATCTCCAACGTACTGCCCTTCAGGGATCGCCCACTACCATCACTGCAATCACCAACGTTTATCAACCCAATGCAAAAGGAAAAAATCCAGGCAAGCATCCTTTTAAAAAATATTTTCAAGAGCTGGAAATTGGTGACCAAATCATTACCGCAAAACGCACCATAACCACGCAAGACATTGACCGGTTTGCTGATTTAAGCGGCGATCACTTTTACGCACATATAACAACCACCAATTTTGAAGGCACCATGTTTGATCAGCAGGTGGCGCATGGTTATTTCATAATGAGTATTGCTGCCGGCCTATTTGTTGACGGTTATGAAAAGAACCCGGTACTGCTAAATTATGGTATCGATGATTTGAGGTTTACAAAACCAGTTTATCCCGGTGCGGAAATTTACATACGGTTTACTTGTAAAGAAAAACTACCCAATGATAAACGGGTGGTTGAAAAAACAGAAGCCCCATTGGCTGCGGGGAATAACAAAGGCGATGACATTGATAAAGGCATTGTAAAATGGCTGGTAGAAATGATGGATACAACAGATGAACCACTAGTGGGTGTTGCAACTATTTTAACGATGGTTGAAAAGCAACCTTTTTAATCAAAAAAATTACAACTATGATACAGCAAATCAACGAAGGTCATATAAAAAATGAAAAACATAAAGGCATTACCACGATCGAATTTTTTCATCCAAAGCGCAACTCATTACCCGCAAAAATTTTAGAAATTCTTGCACAGGAAATTCATTCTGCCGGGATGGATGATGATACAAAAGTAATTATTTTAAGAAGCGAAGGAGAGAGTACTTTTTGCTCGGGAGCTTCTTTTGATGAATTGCTTACCATTAAAACAAGGGAAGAAGGGTTGCGTTTTTTTACAGGATTTGCGAATGTAATCAATGCAATGCGCAAGTGCCCCAAATTTATCATTGGCCGAATACATGGCAAATGTGTGGGAGGTGGCGTTGGCCTTGCAGCGGCTGTTGATTATGCGATTGCATCTTTTAAAGCAGATATCAGACTAAGTGAACTGGAAATGGGAATCGGTCCATTTGTGGTTGGCCCGGCAGTGGAAAGAAAGATAGGTACAGCAGCCTTTAGTGCCTTGTCGATAGATGCACATACCTGGCGGAGTAGCGACTGGGCCAAACGAAAAAACCTGTATGCAGAGCTACATGAAGATAGCGACAATATGGATGAGTCAGTCAACCGGTTGTCTTCTACCCTATCACATAGTAACCCTGAAGCGATGGCAGAAATGAAAAAAATATTCTGGAATGATACAGACCACTGGGATGTACTATTAAAAGAGCGTGCAGCCATTAGCGGCAGATTGGTTTTGAGTGATTTTTCAAAAAATGCCATTGAAAAATTTAAGGCAACAAAAAAATAGGCAACATCAACAAAATGAGTACTATTGAGACTTTTAATGAATGTAATTTTAAAAAAAATTGTGATGAGTTGGCCGCCATGGATGCAGACTTGAAATTAATTTTAGACACCCACGGCTATCCTCCTTTTTGGAAACGCTCTCCTACTTTTGAAACACTGGTGCATATCATTTTGGAGCAGCAGGTTTCTCTATCTTCGGCATTGGCGGCATTGAATAAATTAAAACAAAAAATTGGCGACATTCATCCCCAGCAATTTTTAGCATTGACCAACCAGGAGTTGAGGGACTGTTATTTCAGCAGGCAAAAAATTGTTTATACCCAACATTTAGCCAATGCCATGCAGGACCAAGTACTAAATCTTGATGCACTGCCGGAAATGGACAATGATAACATAAGATCTACCCTTACAAAAATTAAGGGAATTGGCAACTGGACGGTGGATGTATATCTGATGATGGTACTTCAAAGAAGCGATCTATTCCCCTTAGGTGATGTTGCATTAATGACAAGTGTAAAGGAAACCAAAAACTTATCAAAAGACGTTTCCCGGGATGCAATTGTAGTGATTGCCAATGGCTGGAAACCTTATCGAACCATTGCCGCTTTTATTTTATGGCATGGTTATTTACGTAAAAGAAAACGGGCAGGTTGATTTTACCTGTTTCAGCTAGGATTTCTTTTGCGCTTTTTAAAGCTCGTGCTGGTATTTGGTTTACTAAATTTAGAAAAGTCAAACAATTTCAGATTGATAATCAAAGTGGTTTGTTTTTCTTCCACTTTTACGATTAAATTCCGGGGCGATTAACTACCCAAATATCATTTTTATTTACCCGCAACAGCAAACAGCATCATATAAAGTACGTTCGCAATTTGAATGAATAAAGAATAAATGTTGAAAAATATCTCCTTTTCTTATCTAAAATATTAAACGTTATATTTGTTAGAATTTGATGATTAGAATTAAAATCATAGCACTTTTTTTAAGCCTGTTGATGACATTACAGATGTTGCCATTAACGCAAATAGGACAGATACTTAGTTCAAACCAATGGATAGAGGAGTTGCCGCATAATACGAGTGACAACGAAAGCAAAGCGGATTGCGCCATCCTGTCAAATTTTTTCCCACAAATTGATAATTGTAAAATCGCTTATGTAGCGCAGAGCAAAGAACTTGCATATCTGCATCTTTCTGATCAAATTCCATCCAATCACGCTTCGGATGTGTTAGCACAGCCCCCCAATTCACGCTATTAAAGTGCCGCCCAATAACCCTTTCAATTGGTTTGATACATCAATTGATGCCAACTATAAATCGCCGATAGTAATAGGTGAATGCCTTCACTAAATCGTGTTTGAATTATAAAAGGAATACGGACTACTCGTGCTTTGATGGTGCTGCATTGCACATTGCTATATATTTTACTTATTTAATTTCTACTGTTATGAAGAATGCCAAAGGGCTCACTTTTAGTTATTTGAAGAACGATTTGCCATCTGGCCTGGTAGTTTTTTTAGTGGCATTGCCGCTTTGTTTGGGAATTGCGCTAGCATCTGGTGCACCTTTTTTTAGTGGGTTAATTTCTGGCATTATCGGAGGAATTGTAATTGGATCATTGAGTTCTTCAAAACTGAGTGTAAGCGGTCCTGCTGCTGGTTTAGCTGCATTGGTTTTAGCTGCCATTACCAATATTGGATCATTTGAGCTCTTTCTTTGTGCGGTTTTAATAGCGGGTATTTTGCAAATGCTGATGGGGATTGCCCGGCTGGGTGGCATTGCCAACTATTTCCCATCCAGTGTAATCAAGGGGATGCTAACAAGTATAGGAATACTTATCATCGCCAAACAAATTCCGCATGCATTTGGATACGATAGAGACGAAAAAGGTAATTTAACCGAACTACTTCCTTATGGTAATGAAGACTGGCATGAGTTGTTACAACCTTTTCAGCACATCAATGTAGGTGTATTTATCATCTGCATCATATCAATAGTAATCATGGTTATTTGGGAAAAGCCATTTATAAAAAACAAAGTGAAATTTATACCAGGTGCGCTGGTTGCTGTAGTTGTTTCTGTTTTGCTCAATGAATTTTTCAAAGCCATCAATAGTCCTATGCTGATAGAGCAGGAACATCTGGTTCAAATTGAAGCAGCCGGAAGTGCCTCAGAATTTTTTAGCTTTTTTACCTTGCCCGATTTCAATGGTTTCCTTAACAGTAAAGTAATAGTTACCGGTTTCATGATCGCCATCATCGCTACCCTTGAAACATTGCTGAGTGTAGAAGCAATTGACAACCTTGATCCCGAAAGAAGGGTCACTAATACCAATAAAGAGTTAATTGCGCAAGGAATAGGGAATACTATTTCAGGCTTAATTGGAGGGTTACCTATTACAAGTGTTATTGTAAGGAGTAGTGCTAATTTAAATGCCGGAGCAAAAACTAAATTATCTACCATTTTCCATGGCCTTTTGTTACTGATTTGTGTTATTCTGATTCCGCGGCTCCTTAACTTAATTCCCTTGTCATCTCTGGCGGCCATTTTAATATTAACGGGTTACAAATTGTGTAAACTATCTATATTTTCTCAAATGTACAAGAACGGTAAATACCAGTATTTGCCATTTTTTGTAACCGTGTTGGTAATTATAAGTATAGATCTTTTGGGTATTTATCCTCCATTAAGAGGAGAAGGATTGTTGGCAGGAGTAATTGCCGGTATCATCGTAGCTTCCATTGCCATACTTCATGGCAACCTGAAGAATTCTTACTACTTTCACAAGGAACAATATCATGATGGAGATATTATTAAAATTCGCCTGGCAGAAGAGTTATCCTTTTTAAACAAAGGATCAATCCGTGAAACGCTGGATCGTTTGCCGGCTAATTCAAAAGTAATCATTGATGCGTCCAGTACCCAATACATTGATTTCGACGTTTTGGAGTTGATCAAAGAATTTAGGGACATCAAAGCACCCATTAAAAATATTGATGCTAAACTGGATGGGTTTCATGAGAAATATGAAATTGAGAATAAAATAAATGTACAATCTATACACTAGTAAAAAAGAAATTATGGACAAGTCATACAAAAAATTACTCAAAGGAAATCAAATTTACGCTGAAACAAAACTTCACGACGATCCTGATTTTTTTAAAAATTTATCAAAAGGGCAAAAGCCGGAATATTTATGGATAGGCTGTAGTGACAGCCGTGTGCCTGCCAATGAAATTACCAAAACGCAGAGCGGCGAAATCTTCGTACATCGAAACATTGCCAACCTGGTTGTTCATACTGATAGTAACATGCTGAGCGTGCTCGAATATGCAGTGAAATACCTGGTGGTAAAACATGTTATCGTGTGTGGTCACTATGGATGTGGTGGCGTGTATGCATCAATGAGCAATTCCTATCATGGCTTTGTTGACAATTGGTTGTGCAATATTAAGGATGTATATCATAAAAACAGTGCAGAGCTGGATGCTATAAAAAATCGGGCAGACCGTGCAAACAGGTTAACAGAATTGAATGTGATAGAACAGGTGCGTAACCTTGCAAAAACAACCATCGTACAACAAGCCTGGGCAGAAAGAGAACTACACCTGCACGGCTGGGTGTATGGCCTTGATAATGGACTCGTAAAAGACTTAAGTATTATTCATAATAACAGTGATGATATAGATGGAATATATCGTTTTGCACTTGATGGAACAAAACAAAAGGATCCTGTAAAAAAAGCTTCAGCGCCAAAGAAACAGGTGAAGAAGGGGTTGATAAAAAAGATGCCTTTAAAGCCGGTTGCAAAAGCAGTTAAAAAACTACAGTAGGATAAAATAAAAGGATTGAAATAAAAAGAATTGTTCTGTTTTTCTAAAACAACGGCAATTAAGAAAAAATACTTATCCTGTTATTATAAAAAACGAGGGGTAAGGATTGATTTTTTAGGCTTCACAAAAAGCCAAATCGTCGGCCTGCCTTTAGGTTTCATTTTTTTCATTCAAAAATAAAGGGCTTTCAACAGATCAAATATTGAAAGCTCTTTTTTTCAAAAATTTTGGAGTTCAAATATTCAATCCGCCACAGGCGCTGATTACCTGGCCGGTAATATAGCTGCTCATATCACACGCTAAGAATAAAGTTACATTAGCAATATCTTCTGCAGTGGCAAACCTTCCCAGCGGAATACCTGCTTTATATTTATCGGCAGCATCTCCTGCTTTTAAATAACTGGTCATATCCGTTTCTACAAAACCCGGCGCAATTGCATTGCAACGGATATTGCGACTGCCCAATTCTTTGGCCACACTTTTTGTAAAACCAATTACACCGGCCTTGCTGGCGGCATAACTACTCTGGCCTGCATTGCCCATTTCGCCAATTACCGAACTCATGTTTATGATTGATCCGGCTCTCGCCTTCATCATTGGTTTAATCACTTGTTTGGTCATATAAAAAACACTGTTCAGGTTTACATTGATCACCGCTTCAAACTGCTCCGGCGTCATACGCAACAGCAAATTATCTTTTGAAATACCGGCGTTGTTTACGCAAATATCAATTTGCCCAAACTCTTTGAGCACATCATTTACAAAACTTTCGCAGGCAGCATAATTGCCCGCATTGCTTTGATAAGCTTTTGCTTTTACACCAAGGGCAGTCAGTTTTTCTTCCAATGCTTTTGCCTTTTCGGCACTGCTCTCGCTTATATAGGTGAAGGCAATATTCGCTCCGTGTTCTGCAAATTTGATGGCAACGGCTTCTCCGATACCCCGGGCGCCGCCGGTTACAATGGCTGTTTTTCCTGTTAATAATTTCATTTAAATGTATTTTCTATTTGAGTTTTAAACCAAAGCGTTTGTACAAGATTGACTGTTGCAATTTGTTGTCTTTGTATTATTTCCCTGCCATAATCCTTAGCAGGAAAAACCTTGTAAAATGATTCAAAAGTATCACTTCGAAGTAGTTCAATAATGCCTTTATAATTTTCTTTAAACTGCTTTAGCTTTCTGGCATTTTCGTTTTCCCTGTAAAAAGGGTATCCGCTTCTGGCTTGAATGATGCCTCCAGCAAGATAATCCCTTTCATCATTTTTTATGTTTGTTAGTTGTTGGATATACAAATCTTTATCAAACGTCTTATTTGCGCTTGCATAATACGCTTCAAGATTATCCGGATGATAAATTAAATTTTCAAAAGAATAGTAGGGTAAAACATATAAATAAGGATACTCCAGTTTAATTTGTTCAACCTCTTCATCTGAAAGATAATCCCTGTCTATCAACCCAAACTGCCGGTGATTTTTTGCTTTGTGAAAGACGTCCATTTTATCAATTGCAACAAAGAAAAAAGTATTTGGCATATTTAAATCGTTGTAAAAGGGAGTATCACTATTTTCTGAAAAAATTATTCTTCGCTCCTGAACCGACTTGTCGATAAAAGACTTTGATACAGCAATTTCAAATATCTCAAAATTATCTTTATCCTTCGGAGCCAGGATTTGCTTTTTATCAAAATCCAAATCGTCCAAATCTATAACGCAACCTTTTTCATAATCTGTAGCATATTGTATAAAACCAAGGGAGTGAGATGCAGTCCAGAATTGGCAATTCTCCGGGATCCAGTTTTCAATAATTTCTTTTAAAAAATTGTATTGTAACAAAGTATTGAGATGCAAATCTAACTCGTCAAAATAATATAGGTCTTTAACAATCTCTTTTCGGGCAATTAAATTGATTAAAATATTGAAAATTTCCTTTTCTCCTGCACTCAGCAAATTGTAATGAAATATACTATCTCCTTTGCTAAAATTTACTTCTGCAACCTTTCCTTCCAATGGCGGTATTAATTCTATAAGCTGCAGCCTTGTTCCATTTTCTTTACTAAATATTCTATCCAGTGCTTCATTGATGGGCTTGATCACTTCATCTTTTATCTGGGACTTATCATCTGTGGTTTTGAAAAATTCTTTAAGCAGTTTACCAAACAGGTGCTCAAGATCATTCTCAAAACGATCATCCCTATCAATAAAAGAGTAAGGCTTATCCCCGTCGTTCATAACATCAACCTGATTTCCCAACTGCATTCTCGTTAACCTTGGAACTTGCCTTAAACTTGTTCTTCCGTAATAGGAAGTAACCGGGATTTGTATTAGCTCATTTGACTTAAAAGATGTTTTTGCTGTATCAGAAATAAAACCATTCCCGAAGTCAGCAATGACTTGAAAAGGCATTGCATTTTTTGAATAATACTTCTCAACATTTTCTGTTAAGGAGTGAACCCTATAACGATTTAAAACCTCAAATGCATCAAACACACTGCTTTTGCCACTTCCGTTGCTTCCAATCAACAAAACCAATTTGGTCGCATCAGGAATTCCCTGAATAGTTAAATCTGTAAAGCGTTTGAAATTTTTTAACCGGAGGCTTTTGATTTTCATACCGCTAAGTTCGCAATTAATTTTATTTCCTCCAGAATCTGTCTCTCATTGCTTAGCCTTGGTACCTTATGCTGTCCCCCGATTTTATTTTTTGATTGCAGCCATTTATTAAACGAACCTTTTGCAAGTGAATGCACGATGGGCAAGCGCAGCGCAATGTCCTTGTGGCGCTTGGCTTCGTAATCGCTATTGCTGTTTTTTAAAGCATTGTCCAGTTCAACAATGAAATGATCCAGATTGTCCGGCTGCCTGTCAAACTCTATCAACCATTCATGGGCACCGTTGCTTTGCTCACTAAAATACACAGGTGCAGCGGTATAGTCATTTACCACGCAGCCGGTTTTTTCTGCAGCAAAAGCGATCGCTTTATCACTGTTATCAACAATCACTTCTTCGCCAAAAGCATTCATATAATGTTTTAGCCTGCCAGTTACTTTTATTTTGTAAGGATTGATAGAGGTAAACTGGATGGTATCCCCAATCAGGTAACGCCATAATCCGCCGGTTGTACTAATCACCAGGGCATACTGCTTACCTACTACCACTTTACCCAATCCTACCGTTTTAGCATCTTTACTTTTATATTGTTCAACCGGCAAAAACTCGTAGAAAACGCCATGCTCCGTAAAAAGCAACATGCCATCATCATCCGGGCATTGCTGGCCTGCAAAGAAGCCCTCGCTTGCATTATAAATTTCCAGATAATTTATTTTGCCCCCCATTATTTTATCAAACTGCTCCCGGTAAGGCACAAATGACACGCCGCCATTCATATACAACTCCAGGTTGGGCCATACTTCTTTGACGGTTTTCTTTCCCTTTATCTCTAAAATTCTTTTTAATAATAGTAAGGTCCAGGTTGGCACTCCCGCTATTGACGTCACATTTTCTTCAGCGGTTATCCTTGCCAGTTGTTCGAGTTTATCTTCCCATTCATCCAGCAATGCAATGCTTAATTCGGGTGTTCGAAGCCACTGGCCCCAGAAGGGTGTATTCTGCATCAGCACTGCACTTAAATCGCCATACTGAATCTCTTCATTCATTTTACTCAACTGGTGGCTGCCACCAATTACTAAACCTTTGCCAGTTAGCAAATCGCTACCCGGAAAATTTGTGTAGTAGAACGTGAGTACATCTTTGGTAGCCTTAAAGTGATTGTCCTGCAGGCTTTCATCGCTGATGGGGATGAATTTACTTTTATCGGACGTGGTGCCACTGCTTTTTGCAAACCAACTAATGGGCGTGTTCCACAATACGTTTTCTACGCCATCCATCATCCTCAACACATAAGGTTTTATATCATCATACTCCTGTATGGGAACATTTTTTTTAAACTCCTTAAGGGTAAACAGTTTTGAGAAATGATATTTTCTTCCAAACTCAGTGTATTGTGCAGCGGTTACCAGTTCCTGTAAAACTTCCCGCTGTACAGCAACCGGGTGTCTGCTCCAGTTTTCAATGCGCCAGAACCGCATGCGTGCCAATCGTGATATTGCAGGAGATAGAATTTTCATTAACAGTTGGCAAAATACGCAATACTAATGAAAGATGGTAAAGCGATGCGTATCTTTTGTTGAAGTAAAAAAGGATAAACGACTCACTAAGCATCAACCAAGGTGCGTTTAGTTTTTCCTGTAATAGATATTATACCAGCACATAAATTGAAAAGTCTTGCTGGCACAAGCTAGTTTAGGCCATGCAGCAACTATGCCTCTGCTACTGCTCAAGTTTATTGAAGTTTATTTAAAGGGATATTACCGCTTTCAACTGAGATAAAATTTTATTTAAAGCGGTTGAGGTATCCAATGACCGATCTGCGTAAATTTCGTTGACCACATTTAAAAGATCTGTGTTTTCGTTGTCTTTTGCATACGTTATTACCGCATTTTCTACTTCCTTTAAAAATGTATGGTATTCTTCCAGTTGCAAATCTTCTTCAATAAAATCGCTTGCTGAACCAACCGCCTCTCCGGAAGTAGCAGATAAGCGGCTATTTTTGATCCGTTCATCGTTTTCCAAACCGGCTAACGCCCTTTCAACTTTTGTAACCAGGCTTCCTAGTGATAGCTTTTGATTGGCCGCTTCGAGGTGTAAATAATCTTTTCGCTTCAACTCAAAATTGCGGCCAAGATATAGTCGGCGCACCTGTTCATCGGCAGCCAGTTCTTCTGCAGTGCCATGTTTAAATATTTTACCATCAATCAGCAAGTAAGCCCTGTCGCAGATAGAAAGCGTTTCGTTTACGTTGTGATCGGTGATTAAAATACCAATGTTCTTATATTTCAGCTTTGCAATAATTTCCTGTATGTCTTCCACGGCAATGGGATCTACACCGGCAAAGGGTTCATCCAGCAATACAAATTTTGGATCTACTGCCAGAGCCCGGGCTATTTCTGTTCTGCGTCTTTCGCCACCACTGAGCGTATCCCCATTGTTTTTTCTTACTTGTGTAAGACGGAATTCATCCAGTAGTCTCTCCAACTTTTCACGCTGTTCCAGTTTGGTGAGTTTGGTCATTTCCAAAACCGCGGTAATATTATCCTCCACACTCAATTTTCTGAAAACGCTGGCTTCCTGCGGCAGATAAGCAATCCCCATTTGCGCCCGCTTGTACATTGGCAGTTTTGAGATATTTAAATCGCCTAAAAAAACCTCTCCCTCATCTGGCTTTATCAAGCCCACTACCTGATAAAAAGAGGTGGTTTTACCGGCACCATTTGGCCCAAGCAAGCCCACAATTTCGCCTTGTGTTACGTTGAAAGAAACTTTATTAACGACGGTGCGGCTACCGTAAACTTTTACCAGGTCTCTTGTTTGTATAGTTAAACTCATGATTTGTAAAAATAAGTTATCTGCTTTAATTGATACCTAATTTAACAAAGATTGCCCTTTGTGGAAATGCGTAAAACTGCAATCAACAGCGATGATAAAGTTCAAACCGGAGTAGTTAGCCACAGCCTTTATTTCTGGTTTGTTGCAAGTAGATAAAAACGATTGTAGTAAAAGGCACCTGATACCGGGCGGTAGCATAAAAGGATTAGCCCATTCGGACATTTGCAAAATTTTCTGAATTGCTTATACTGCTATCGATAAGAAGGATGATGGTAATTGACACCAGAAAGTATTCTCCGCAACGGACCGCCTGAATGGGCGTATTTAAAATTGTCGCAGCACAATACAGGGTTACCAACCTTTTTTAGAGTGTTTTTAGCAGAAAAGAACCTACACAAGGTTGGCAACCCTTCCGTCAATTTTAAAATGCACCCGCTTGAGTTGGGTTAGCTTTTAACTTCACTTTTTTTGATCTCGCTGAGTTTCCCCGCATAAATTGATGAATGGATGTATGTCTCATCTGGCTGGCTTTTACTTATGTTCATCATTCAACTACAAAATCCGGTGTCTGTAAAAGTGAATCCTACCTATGTTGTGAATCAAGGCAATTTTGACATGCCGAATAAAAGTCAATCATCTACCACATCAATAATAAAGCACTAAATTTACCTGACATTTGGAAAAAATATGAAGGCAAAATACATCAACCCGTTTACAGACTTTGGATTTAAAAAAATCTTTGGTGAAGAAGCCAGCAGACCGCTGTTGCTCGACTTCCTAAATGCGCTTTTGCCTTATCAAAATAAGATTATTGAACTGTCTTTTAAA
>JBGSMI010000135.1:0-4105 GCA_041740215.1 Ferruginibacter sp. | reverse complement strand
ATTGCATGAATGTTCAACTCCTTTGCAGCCGCTATTAAAGGTGGCATTAATAATTTTGCGATTCCCCTGCCTCTTGCTGCTGCTGCTACATATACTGAATTTTCTACGGTAAAACGATATCCCTGCCACTGGCGAAATGGACCAAACGTACTAAACCCAACGATGGTTGCATTTTCTTCTGCAACAAAGACAGGATGCCCCAATTGCTTCTTGATGGCAAACCATTCCTTTCTCATTTCCAATGTATGCGGATCGTTTTGCCAAACAGCAGTGGTGTTCAGGATGATATCATTATAAATATCCAGCATGGCCGGCAAATCCTTTTCATTGGCCGCTCTTATAGTGATCATGCGAATGTATATTTCATTTGGCAGTCATTACAGCATTGCGGTTTGATGTGCGGTTCCGGCCGCACACCTATTAATTGCGGTCTGACCTGCGGTACCGATCGCACATCTATTAATTGCGGTTTGATCTGCGGTTCCGACCGCACATCTATTAACTGCCGTTCCGACCGCCTTGTTGCTACTTTTTTAGCCCTTGCTTTAATTGCAGCAAAAGCGCCATATCCTTTACACCCGGGCTTTTTTCAAAACGGCTATTTACGTCTATTCCAAAATAATCCGGATGTTTGAATGCTTTAATTTTCGCTACATCTTCCACACTGATTCCGCCGCTTAAAAAGAACGGTTTTTCAATCTTGCTTTTGCTGATCAGTTTCCAGTCAAATTTTTCTCCGGTACCACCTGCAAGCCCATCCTTAGATGCAGTATCAAATAAATAATAATCGCACACATCATCATAATCGGCTACCAACTCATCAATTGAACCAACCCCATCACCGATGGAAAAAGCTTTTATGACTTCTACATCGTCGGATAACTGCTCACATAATTCGGGTGATTCCTGGCCATGTAACTGTACTACATCCAGTCCGTAATCATCCACCATTTCCATGATCTCATCATATTCTGCGTTTACAAACACCCCTACTTTTTTTACATCAAAATCTGTTGATTGCAGTTCTTCCTTAGAAATTTTTCCCACTACATAACGGGGAGATTCTTTGTGAAATATTAATCCTGCAAAAGCAATATTCAAACCATCTAACTGTTGCAATTGTTTTAGCTGTGTGATGCCACATACCTTGATATTCATTGTTCGTTGTTTTCCTTTTATTAAAGTTGTTGTATAAATTTCCTGATTAACTCCATGTCCTTTACGCCGGGCATTAATTCAAACTTACTATTCACATCTATTGCAAATAACGCTTTGGCCTCCGGCTTTGTTTCAAATTCTTTTAGTTTAGCTACATCATCCGGTTCAATACCGCCACTCAAAAAATACGGCTTTCCTACCTGCACATCTTTTAGTTTATCCCAGTCGAATTTTTTACCGGTGCCACCATACCCTGCACCTTCTGTATCAAACATAAACATGTCACAAACGTCCATGTATTCCCTAATTCTCCAGCCAATATTATCGGTATCACTAATGCGAAAAGCTTTTACCACTGAAATATAATCGGCAATTTTCTCGCAATACTTCGGTGTTTCATCTCCATGCAATTGCACCATGTGTAATCTACATTCATCCACCATCTGCAAAACCTCTTCAATAGACGCATTTACAAAAACGCCCACTTTATTGGTATTGGTTTCTTTTTTGATTTGACTGGTGGTCATGTGGCGTAAAACATATCTGGGCGATTTGGGATAAAAGATAAGACCACCAAATGTTGCACCCACTTCAGGCAATTGATTTAATTGCTCCACTTGTGTGATGCCACATACTTTTACTCTCATTGTACTTTTGCATTTAATTGTTGAACAAAACCGGCAAAAGCAATCGTTGGGTCAGGTTGTTTCATAAAGTTTTCACCAATTAAAAAACCCTTGAATCCTGCCTGCCTGAAGATACATATTGTTTCAACATCATGAATACCACTCTCTGCAATTTTAATTTTACCGGCGGGTATTTTCTTGCTTAGATCGATAGATCTGTTGATATCTACAAGGAATGTTTTAAGATCACGATTGTTGACTCCTACGATCTCCGTTTCATCACATATATGTTGTAATTCTTCTTCTGAGTGTATCTCCAGTAGCACTTCCAGTTGCAATGATTTTGCAAAAATGGCCAATTCCTTTAACCGCTCTGGTGTTAAGCAGGCGGCAATCAATAAAATCACATCTGCGCCCATAGCTCTTGCCTCTGTAATCTGGTATTCATCAATCATAAAATCCTTCCTGAGAATGGGTATATTATTTACCCTCGCTTTTATCACATCTTCTGCCGATCCTCCAAAAAAATAACCATCCGTAAGTATGGACAAACAACTGGCACCATGCAATGTATAGGCAGCAGTTACCACCGCTACATCTGCCTGATCATTGATGATTCCTTTGGAAGGCGACTGGCGCTTAAACTCAGCAATGATACCGGTTTTTGTTTCATCGAGTAAAAATTGTTTCAATGAAAAAGTTGTCCGGGTAAAAAATTCACGCTGCATCAATTCAACAACAGGCACTTGTTCTTTAGCAGCCGCAACTTCAATTTTTTTATGTGCTATTATTTTATCTAAAATGTTCATACGCTGTTCCGCAAAGCTGCGGAAAATTTTTATTCGAAATATTATAAAATCTTTCTGGTTATTGATCGGCTACTTCTGTTAATAATAAAACTTTCCCTACTTTATCAATAAGTGGCTCTAATAAAATTTAGGGACAGAGTTTCTTCAACGCCTGCAACGCTTTGCCACTTTCCAAACTCGCTACTGCCATTTGGTAGCATTCATCGTAGCTGTTGTAATGCCCTGTGCATTGCAATGCCATTGCAGAATTGGCCAACACCACGGCATTTTGCGACCAGCTACCATTTCCCTGCAGAATATTGGTAAATATTTTAGCAGCCTCCGCTACGGTGTCACCGCCATAAATGGCTTCAGCACTTACTGATCGCTTTCCCAATTCAATGGGCGTCATGATCCGTTCACCCAGATTGGTGATTACTTTGGTATCGCCCGTTAAAGAAATTTCATCGTATCCATCCAGACTGTGGATGATGGTGAAATTACTTCCGGTTTCCTGCAACAGGTAATTGTAAATTCTTGCCATCTCCAGATTATAAACACCCACCAACTGGTGTTTGGGAAAAGCTGGATTTACCATTGGTCCAAGCATATTAAAAAACGTTCTTATTCCCAGATTTTTACGGATAGGCCCTACCGCTTTTAAAGCCGGATGAAACAGTGGTGCATGTAAAAAACAAATATTCGCCAACTCCAGTTCCTGATTTAAAACCGCAGGATCATTTTTAAACCGGTAGCCCAATTGCTCCATCACATTGCTTGATCCACTAATAGAAGTGGCACCATAGTTACCATGTTTGGCTACTTTATTACCTGTACCTGCCACTACAAAACAACTCAATGTAGAGATATTGAATGTATTTTTTCCGTCTCCACCGGTACCCACAATATCAATTACTTCCTGCCCTTGCAAATCGACCCTTACACACAATTCCAATAGTGCATCCCGGAAGCCCTGCAGCTCCTGGATGGTAATACTACGCATGAGGTAAACCGTTATGAAAGAAGCCAGTTCGCTATCATTGTAAATACCTTTTGAAATATTGATCAGCACTTCTTTTGCCTCTTCTCTCGAAAGACTTTTATGTTCAAATAAAAAACTCAGTATCTTTTTCATTGTATGCTCTTGTAGTTATAGTAATGGTTAGGTGGTGAATAGTCAATGGTGAATCGTCAATGGTGAATAAAGAATTACTTAACAACGCAATTTCTCATTTTCACATTTTCTTATTGTCACATTTTCTCATTTTAAAATTTTCTCATTTTCACATTTTCACATTTTCTCATCATCTCAGCCAATTCCGCATCATCTTTTCTCCATCCGGCGTAAGTACACTTTCGGGATGAAACTGCACGCCCTGCACATCGTAGGTTTTATGTTGCAATCCCATGATGAAGCCATTGTCATCCACTGCAGTAATTTCCAACTCCTCCGGAAACCCCTGTTCATTTACAATCCAGGAATGATAACGACCTACTTCTACCGTATCGCCAAGTCCTGCCAAAATCTTTGAA
>JBGSMI010000101.1:0-7782 GCA_041740215.1 Ferruginibacter sp. | reverse complement strand
TTGAAAACAATTAACCTTTATCTGGGTTGAAACCGTCATGCCCAACAAATATTCAACTTCACTTTCTATTAAACAATTCTCTTCGTGCAGCCTTATCCGTGGCAAGGTATTTTTGTATAAACATTTCCTCCTGGTTAAGTTGTTTCCAATACTGATCTATATTGGCGAGGTTGAATGATTTTACTCTTTGTTGTTCATCATTTTGTACTACGGCCTGCGATATCAGCGACCGGGAAAGTTTGATATAATGTTTCATGCTATCGAGGCTTTGCAGCAATTCGTAGTCGCTGGTGGTGCTAAACTGTTTATTTTTATTAGCTATATATTCGTTCATCAATGCGATTGCTTTGGAAAAGGTTTTACCCGATTCCTGCACTCCGTTTTGAGAACTGTTAAGTTGCAGCGACTTTACCAGGTATTGCTTTCGTTCCTTTAATAAATCGTTTTCTATTCCTGCCAGTTCCAAACGTCTCAATTCGGCATTCAACAGATCGGTTGCAGAAAGCTGTCTGTACTGATCCAGGCTGTCGTTATAATTAAACAAAATTTTATTGTTTGATAAACTGCCATCAATAAATTCCCGGTTAGTGATAGGGTAAGAAAGGAATTGAAAAATAGGGTCAAATGGCATGTGATCGGCGATGAAATCTTTTGGGGACTGTTTATAAAACGCCATATTCAATCGTTTTACAAAATGATCATCATTTACGTAACCGGCATCCCATGTAGGATCAAAAAGAAACCATTCCCCATCCAGTTTCGCCCCAGCCCAGGCGTGAGCAATCTGTACTACTTTTCCGGCAGATTTTCCATATCCGCCT
Organism: Ferruginibacter sp.; assembly: GCA_041740215.1. GTDB lineage: Bacteria > Bacteroidota > Bacteroidia > Chitinophagales > Chitinophagaceae > Ferruginibacter. Next base: position 6,961 of record JBGSMI010000101.1, on the reverse strand, counting down.
ACCTTCACCGCATTTATTCCAACATTCCTGCACAGGGCCGTAAATAACTCGGCGTAACCCTGGCATACCCCACTACGCATTTTCAATACATCAGCTACACTTCTCGGCTTACTTTGAGGATTTTTTTGGTTGGCCGGTAAGAGTGCAACATCATAGCTGATATTATTGGCAACCCAGGTATATATAGCCCTGATTCGGGCGCTGTCTGTAACAAAATTTTCTTTGATGTAAGCGGAGAGTGCATCCACAGACACACAACTGGCTTCAGGAATTGCTACAGCGCCGGTAGCAATAGTTTTTTGCTGTGAGTAAATGGGTTGCGCAAAACAACCCATTAAAACCAGCGGAAAGAGCAGCTTGATCATAGTATATGGTTAGGGTATAAGCAGTATAGAAATTTGTTTTTAGTAAGATTGAATTCAGGGTTACTCATCGCACGTAAATATATTGCAACCGCTATTATAAAAAAAATGTGTGGTGGTGAAAAAAAATTATTATGGCGGCAGTGGAACGCAGCCGCAAAAAGGGTGGGGGATCTGCGCCGATGAATACTATGAACTGATTTAGTCAATCTCACCCGTTACCGGCAAAGCCTTTTTTAGCCAAAACTTTTCTTTTTCCGACAGCTTCTCCAGAAAGGCCTTCATCTGTTCGTAGCCAAGCAATCCGTTTCATTTTTGTCTTCATACTAATTATTTTTTGTTAAGTATTTATTTAATGATTGCAAAAGTAAATTCAATCTTTGCCGGTCTGTTAGGACTATTATGTAGTTAAACAAGACTATCGATAAATTATAGCAACAATTTTACTGGCAGTCAGGATTTGACCATTTTGAAGACAAATATGCCCGGTTTGCATATCGCTATCCAAAAAATTCAAAACAAATAGAGACCTTTGGCTCCTTCAGGCTGGAAAATATACATCATGAAAAAGTCATTTATCGTTTTATTACACATAGGTTTTTGGGTTTGCTACTTTATTTTGATTACCATCATTTTAAGTGTTTACTATCGTAGTAATTTGTATGCAAGTGCTCCGGGTTCCCGAATAGTAACGGCATTTCAAAACATTTTTCTGTTTGCAGTCGTGCCTTCTTTCCTCTCCTTTTATTTGTATTACTTTATCCTGTTTCCGAAATATCTTCAGCAAAAAAAGTATTTTCAGTCAATCTTTGTTGGTATCGTCATTTCAGCTTGTGCTTCCATTGCAGCCTACATTCTGCATCGGTTCTTAATAGACTCTGGCTATGTTACCGATATGGACAAGGGCGGAAAAAACGGTAGTTCTACGGCCGTTAGAGTTATTTTTGTTATGACTATTATTGCTTCTATTTGTGGTATGGTAGCATTGGTCATTAAAGGCTTTATCACCTGGCTAAATGAAATTAAATTGAAAGAGGCGCTGAAAGAAAAAACCTACGAAATGGAAATGGCGTTGATAAAATCGCAGCTTGACCCTCACCTGTTATTCAATACCATTAATAATATCGACGCACTGATTTTGAAAGATCCTGTTGTAGCATCGGAATACCTGAATAAGTTATCAGACATCATGCGTTTTATGTTGTATGAAACAAAACCAGATCAAATTCTGCTTTCCAAAGAAATTGAATACATCGAAAAATATATTGAGCTGCAAAAAATAAGGACGGCAAACAAGGACTACGTCCATTTCACCATAACCGGAAATGTAGGCAGTAAAAAAATTGCGCCCATGATTTTTATACCGTTTATTGAAAACGCTTTTAAGCATACCAATAATAAGAAACTTGAAAACGCCATTTCTATTGATATTTGTGTAAAGGCACAAAATATAGAATTCAAGTGCGAAAATAAGTTTGATTCAAAACCTTCTGCAAGACAACCCGATAGTGGACTGGGCAACGAATTGATACAAAAACGGATACAACTTATTTACCCGGAAAAGCATACTTTGGAAGTAAATAAAACTGATGATCTTTACAGCGTACACTTAACAATTACCAATGGATAAATACACCTGCATTATTATAGAAGATGAGCCACTTGCGCTGGAAAAAACCAGGGACTTTGTAAATAAAGTCCCTTTTTTGAATTTAAGTGCAACCTTCGATAATGCACTTACCGGGCTTACTTATTTAAACAACAATAAAGTTGATTTGCTCTTCCTCGATATCAATATGGATGAATTATCCGGCATCGAATTACTGGAAAGTTCTAAGATAACCAGCCAGGTAATTATTACAACTGCCTACCAGGAGTATGCTTTAAAAGGATACGAGTTGCAGATAACCGACTATCTTTTAAAACCATTTACCTTCAATCGTTTTTTGCAGGCAGTCAATAAAGCACAGGAGAATTTATCGCAACGAAATGCGGGCAAACAAGTGGATTTTATTTTCGTAAAGACAGAGAACCGGCTGGAAAAAATAATGATCAATGATATCCTTTATATCGAAGGCATGAGAGACTACCTGCGCATTCATTGTACTGGTAAAAAGATCATGACATTGCAGGGATTTACAGAACTTGAGCAGTTGGTACCAGCTCACCTGGTGTGCAGGGTACACAAGTCGTATATGGTTGCCATCAACAAAATAGAATCCATTGAACGCAGCAGGATAAAAATCGCCGATCAACTCATTCCTGTTTCAGATACCTACAAAGATGCTTTCCTCCAACTGATTAACAACAAGCCATAAATCTGCTATAATTTGGAAGATTAAAAACACCTGTTTGCAGACATCCGCTCCCGCTTTGCATAGCTGAATTGCAGGCCCCTACTCATTCATATACTTTTGCTTTAGTTAATCAAACATCAACAACTAAAAAAAAAAATTATGAAAAAAGTAGTACAAACAGGTTTAATCATGGGTATGATTTTCCTATCAGCAAACACATTTGGTCAAACACAAACACAGGAATCAAACAACGAAAACGAAGGCAGGAAAACTGCAAAAACCTACTTTGATCTTATGATTAATGTAGCTAGTACAAACATCAACTACGGTGGTGCAAACAGTAGCCTGGATGATTATAAGAAATCAAATAACGGGGTACAGGCCGGGGCATCGTTTCAGGCTGGTATCACAGCAGGTTTTTCACTGGTAGCTGAGTTATATTTTATGCGGAAGGGTGGTCAATTAAAAGTTAATAACCCTTTAACCACTAGTGAATCAACACTTCATTTAAATACACTTGAATTACCTGTGCTGGCCCGCTTTCATCTTGGTAAATTTTATGTGAATGCCGGCCCTTCAATTGCTTATGCGCTTAGTGGTGATTGGAAAGTTAGTGATAAGTCTACCAAACTTTCATTTAACAACACTGTAAATGGTTACAGGCGTTTTGATGCCGGCGTTCAAATGGGTGGAGGTGTTGAGTTCCCCTTTAAACAAAAAAGAATTGCACTCGATATAAGATACAACTATGGTTTAACCAATCTAAGTTACAGCAAGGAAATGTATAACAGGGCTTTGATGATCAGTGTACATTTTTCTAAAGCCTGGAAAACAAACCCGCTTGGAAAACATAGCAATTAATTCGTCACAGGCAAAAGGAAATTTAACCTAAGATTAGTCTGTAACGGTATCAAAGGGCAATGATGAAAAATAAAGCACCAATCATATTGATCATACCATACGTCATTTTTTTTAACGCTTTTACCATAACGGGTAGTTTTAAAAAAACAACGAAAGCCAACATCGAAATGATTGTAACGGCCAAACTATTGGCGGCAATTGAAACTCCTTATTGGGTTGTACAAAGATTTTATCATCATCAACCGGCTGACCTGCTTCAAAAGATTTCAAATTTCACCAACAGCTTTTTATAAATTTTACAACAATGAACGCAACTATAAATACTCCAATCGTAAAGACTGGTGCTGAAAAGCGCCCGGAAAGGAAACCACTACGCAAAATCTCGATACTTGCTGGCATGCTCTACCTGCTCACATTTGTATCCATCCCAACACTTGCCATCTACGGCTCGGTTAAGCGTGCAAATTATATCCTGGGTGCCGGTCCGGACACGCCCGCCATCTTTGGCGGAATGCTCGAGATCATCGTAGCACTTGCAGGCATAAGCACGGCCGTTGTATTGTACCCGGTACTGAGGAAGCAGAATGAAACGGCTGCACTTGGCCTTGTGGCCGCAAGGATACTGGAATCTGGCACCATCTTCGTCGGTGTGGCATTTCTTTTAACCATTGTAACCTTGCGACAAACCGGAGCCGGTTCAGATTCACTAGCCACCAGCCATGCATTGGTAGCGCTTTATAACCGCATCTTCCTGCTAGGGCAGAGTTTTATGCCAGCCATCTGCGACCTGTTGCTGGGCTTCATGCTATACCAATCACGTTTGGTACCAAGGGGGCTTTCCCTGATTGGAATTGTAGGCGGTCCGGTGCTTTTGATTGGGTACTTTGCTATTCAATTCGGGTTTATCGGTCAACAATCAGCACTGGCAGGTATATCCGCTATTCCGGTTGCTTTGTTTGAATTTTCGTTGGGTATATACCTCGTTGTAAAAGGCTTTAGGACTTCAACCCTTCGTGTCTACAAGTGATAGGAATCAAAAGTAATTAATTCCATTTGTCTGTTTCTGACATCGGGCTGTCCTTTAACGCACACAGAGCGGGGATAACTTTACATCATGCATCAACAACCCCAAAAATAAACAATGAAAAGATTAAGACTTATTGCGACTACGGCAGTTTTGGTTTGCATTGTTGGAAATGCACAATCCAATGCTCTCTATAATTCGAGCGGAATAAAAGATTCGTTGGAAAGAAAGATTGATACCCTGATCGCTCAAATGGGGCTTTCATCTACAACACCGGGCGGAGTAGTTGGTGTCTTTAAGGACGGGAAGATTATTTTTATGAAGGCTTATGGCTTAGCCAATGTTGATACAAAAGAGCCAAATAAAACCAGCACGTTGTTTAACCTGGCATCCGTTTCTAAACAGTTTACAGCGGCAGCTATCCTTCTACTGGCAAAGGAAAAGAAACTTTCTTTGAAGGACGATATCAGGAAATATCTTCCCGATTTTCCGGATTACGGAACTACCATCACCATCGAAAACCTGGTACATCATACCTGTGGCATCCGATCAAATGATGTGCTCAAATTACTGGCGGGAACACCGGATTCACTGGAAACCCAGCAAGAAATCTACCGCTTAATCATCCAACAAAAAGCGCTGAATTTTAAACCGGGCGATGAATTTTTATACTCCAATTCCGGATATGTTTTATTGGTAAAGATCATAGAAAAAGTGAGTGGAATCTCATTTAGTAAATTCATAGAAGAAAGGATTTTCCGCCGATCGGGGATGAATCAAACCGCTATCTATGATCATTACGGTAAAAAAATAAAGAACAGTGCATCAGGCCATTCATGGGGAGAAAATGGAAAATTTAATAGAACTGTCAATATGAACAGTACCGTTGTTGGTCAATCAAATATTTATACTTGTGTTGCAGATTTTCTAACGTGGGATAATAATTTTTATAAAAACAAACTGGGTAATTGGGATTTTAATAAGGAAATGACAACGCTGACAACCATTAACAACGGCGATAAATGCAGCTATGCTTTCGGACTTGAAATTGCTGAACACAATGGTTTAAAAACAATCAGTCACCAGGGCGGCATCAACGATTTTACGGCACAATATGTACAGATTCCCTCAGAAAATTTTTCAGTTGTGTGCCTGTTTAATATCCCTGTTAATGTAACAGGACTTGCATACAAAATAACCGACTTGTATATTAAAGGAAAACCCAAAACGTTTGATGCTCCATCACCTACAGTAAAGGCAAAGCTTGATGCTGACCAGCTTCAAACATTTGTTGGAAAATACTTTGATGAAAAGCAATGGCTAATGGTAACCATTACCAAAGAAAATGATCATCTTGTTTTTGATGCTCCATACCAGGATAAGTTCGAATTATATCCTTCTTCAGACAGTTCGTTTTTTGCAACATTTGCAGACATGAAATTAATTTTCAGTAAAGATTCAAAAGAAAAAACTGAAAAACTTACTATTATCCAGGATGGACAAAAAATTCCACTGACTTATATCGGTACCAATGTATTTCCAAAACAAGCCTCCGGCTTGAATGAATATGCAGCCAATTTTTACAGCGAAGAAATAAACGCTACCTATAATGTAATATGTAAAGACAATAAATTGTTCGTAAAGTTTCCTCAATCTCTTGCAGGCTTTTGCAAAGGAAATCCTGAGGCTGAATTGGTTTCTGAGTATGCCGATTATTTTGCTACACCGCTTGGTGGTTTTCAATTTACAAGAAACAGTAAAAATGAAATTGCCGGCTTTATCCTTAGAGATGTAGGCAGGGTAAGGAACCTGGTATTTAGAAAGAGCAGATGACGATATAGGCACCACATAGCAGGCAATTGCATACACCACCCTTTACGTTAGCGGCAATTTTTGACACTCATTAATTTTAACGAGGGAAAAATATGAAAAAAGAGAATAAAGAAAACTATAGGCAACTTCTAATCGACAAAATAGAAGGATTGGTTGAACAAAGAGCAATAACTATTGGAACAATTAATACCACCTACTTATTATGTGGAAATGGTAAACCTGTAATTTTCCTGCACGGAGCTGGTGCAGGCGCTGTTACCTGGTATCCATCAATTAGTACTATTTCTAAAAATTGTCAGGTAGTAGTACCAGATATAGTTGGATATGGAGAATCTGATAAACCTGATGCGCCTTATGATAGACCCTATTTTTCGAACTGGCTCAAAGATTTTATGAAAGCATTAAAAATATCAAAGGCTCATATTGTCGGATTGTCTCAAGGTGGCGCCATTGCGTTGCAGTTTGCCATAGACAATGCTGAAATGGTTGATAAGCTTGTTTTAGTTGATTCTGCAGGTTTAGGTGCAAAAGTTTCTTTTTGGCCTTTAATTGGAACAATATGGATGAATAGTTTTCCATCATCA
>JBGSMI010000091.1:0-4517 GCA_041740215.1 Ferruginibacter sp. | reverse complement strand
ACCGGGATTTACCCAATAATCGCATTGTACATAGGTTACAATTTTTGTTGTTTCCGCACTGCCTTTTGCTTTGTAGCTGTCGTTAATTGCTACGTTGAAGTTTACTACCTGTTTGTCATTTTTCAGGGCGCTGATTTTTGCATCACCTGTCAATCTTGCTGTCATTTCCATGATTGTAAATTTTAATTGTTTAATAAATGTTTAAAGTCGGCATACGCCTCGTTCGTTCTAATCGTAGCAACCCGGCCTTGAAACAGGGTTTGGCAAAAGCAAGGTTTTTTGTGAAAATTATTTCGTTGACTGTGGAATAAAAAGCACAGCGGTTTATGCCGCAAAAGCAACGAAAGCGCAGCGTATATTTTTTGCAAAACCTCTGGCCAACCGCAATGCAATGAAGGTGCAGACCTTGCTTTTGGCAAAGCCTGTCAAGAAATTTGCGTCAGATAAGGATGAAGGAGTTTTTTTTAAGTGGATTTTATCCAATCTGCTTTAGAGACCTTTTGCAATTTGAAGTAGCTGGAATTGTGTTTGCTGAGGTACGAAGCAATCTCAATTCCCAATCTCATTATCCGGCGCAATGGTTCCGCCGTTTCGTTCTGACGGGGAGGTACGAACTCGGAGTAACGATTAATACAAACGGTGGAAGGATTGCGCCGGTTTTCAAAGTACTATAGCTATAGCTTATCAATCAATTTTAGCCATTTAGACAACATATCCTTCACATTCGTAATTATATTTTTATCAGGGGCATGATATTTCGTTTCCAGGCTACCAAAGGAAATTTCTTCTTTCTGTAAAGTGGTAAACAATTTTGTAACTGTCCGCAGCATTGGGGCAACACTTTTATTGATGATTATTTTATCAACTACCATCAGCCGGATTAAAACTGCCAGTTTTGCAACAGACAGGGATGTCTGAATTTTTGATTCCGTGTAAAGCGGCAAATCTTTACTTCCAGCTTTCTTGTTCTTTAATTCCACTTGTCTGATTTCTTCGGTAATCCAGTCAGATAATTGCCTCTTTAAAGAGGGTTGCCGATTGTCATAAGCAATGCCTGATTTTATTTTTTGTTGAGCAATCTTCCTTTGCTCCAATTGCAGAAATGAAATAGTCTCCTGATAGGTTTGAAGCTTAGCTACCCCGGTTTGAATCAATTGTATTTCATAGTTAGCAAAACAAACTGAATTAAAATTATTGTAAGTGAAAAGTGCTCTTACATAACTTTCGGCAATAACATTTGTAGCTAATTCTATTTCCTGTAAGAGGTATTTTATATAATTGATTTTGCTGTAAGTAATATCATTTTCCGGAACAGAGAATTTATCTGCAAGACATTCTTCTAATAAGCCTATAAGAGTTGGATCATGCAGTTTTATCTTCCAATATTCCAATTTTAATTTAGAAGATCCACAAAACTGGTGAAAGTAAAATTTCGTCAGCCTGCTATCCGCATCAAATTGATGATAAAAAAAATCCTGTATAAATTGCAACGTATTTTCTATCTGTGAGCATACAGAACTAAACTCATCTTTTTCGAGATACAAACAATCACTCAGGTTAATTAACAATGCCTGCACCAAACGGATGTATTGTTCTTTATCAAAAATAAGCGAAGTGGAAATAAACTCATTCATCAGTACAGGGGGTATCAACTCAATGTCTGTCTGTAAACTGCGTAATAAATTTTCTTGTTTTATTTCGGCAAATAGCAGGTTATCTTCTTTATTTAACCTAGTCCCTTCAATAAATAAGCTATACCATTTACAAAGAGCTTGCTGAACAGTTATTTTTGTACCAACATGAACCCCGTTAACCTCCATCAATAGAGACTTACCAAAGTCAATTTCTTTGGTAATACCGTTTGTCTTTACTACGCTTGCCATAACACATTTTTAAAAAAAGAAGTTGCAAACGGCAAACCAATTACATTACGTTAAGCAGCGTATTTTAGTAAGTAATTCAGCGTATTTTCTATTAAACTAACATATCAATCAGCTAATTTTCAGGCACAATCCCTAGTTTATTGAGCAGTTCCAATTTATTGGAAACTTTTACCTTATCAAAAATATTTTGTACATGCTTGGTCACGGTTCTTTCTGCTATAAACAGGCTTTCGGCAATTTGCTTGTAAGCGTATCCCCGGCAAATAAGACCGGTTATTTCTCTTTCCCTGTTTGTAAGCCGGTACACTCTGCAACCCTCCAATATTTTTTCTTCAATACTAAGCCGTTCTATTTCTTTAGTTCTTTTTTCTACTTCCTCCCGTAGTTTTTCGTTCCAGCCAAGCAATTTTTCTTCAGATTCCACGAGCCGCTGGTGTTCATCTTTTAACTGCTGTACATTTCGCCTCAAATGTTGTGTAAGCAGCAATAAAAAGCCAGTATTGGTGATAAATGCTTCCGCTGCCTGTCCGGCATTAAAATAATCAACCACGGGCAGGCATACCCAGGGAGTAAGCCCTAAAAAAGGTATGATTTTATTCTCTATTGATTCATTTTTTGTTGCAGAAACAAGTGTACCTATAACCCATAAAGCATAAACAACAGGCAGAATCAACAAATTTTTTGCATCATTAAGATTGCCCGTAATACCAAAAACAATCATAAATAGTAAATACGGCAACATCAGAAAAAGGAAAACACCCCGGTAAGCATGAAATTTCATTTTTTTAAATCCAAAAGCATGATACACATAATAGGGAAAATAACAGGGTGTAATAAACCCTGTGGCATAAGCTATACTGTTTTGCCAAAAAAAAGAGCCTGGTAGTTTTGGGTCTGGCAACAACCCACCGGATATATTATATGCAATAAGCAACAGTAAGAGAAAAATGTCAAGATAGCTTATTTTATCATGTGGTCTTGCAAGGCGGTGAATGAAAAGGTAAAACAGAATAATAAGTTCGATGCAGACGAACGCAAAGGTAATCAGGTGCATTTGTGTACCCGGCAATAACATAGTATCTCACTTTGGCACATCTCTTTTCAGGCAATATAGCCGATAACCAAAATCCAGCTCTTTATAAATAGTAAACCCGAATTTTTGATACCAGGGAATATTTTGCAAGGTGGAGGTTTCAAGGCAAATAATTCTTTTCTGGTTGTTGGCTTCTGCAACTATTTCATTCATCAACCGGCTCCCGGTTCCTTTGTGCTGTTTGGAAGATGCAACACCAATAAACCATAAATAGTATAGTGGCCCACAAGGATGATGTTTCTTAATTGCTGCTTCCCTACGCATCGCTTTACTAGCATTTGAAAAACCAATAGAGGAAAAAATAAGTTTGATATCCAAGCCAATCGTTTTAAGTGTAGTCTTTTTTTTATCAGGCCTCATTATTAATGCACAGGCACTATTATCATCTGAAAGAAATATATCACCGAATAAATAACATAGCCCAAATGAATATCCAATTAGATTTGTTAGCCGCTCAATCCTGTGTTTATCCTGCTTTATAATATAATTAACGCTTTTATTATCCCTGAAGGATTCAGTAAGTATTTGAACCACTCTTGATTTATCTGAGTAAGCTGCCCTTTTCATAGTAATCACATTTATCAGCAGGCACGGCTGCTTCGCAGTTGCCTGATAAATTAACAATAAAACTCAGGTGGCTTGGGGTTCTACGGAGGGTTCAGGGGAGTAATTCTTTCGCCTGAATATTTAATACAGCAGCTATTCTGTATAACTGCGAAATGGTGAAATTGACTTTGCCTAATTCCATTCTGTTAACTTGCGTATATGCTGTCCCGCATTCATTGGCAAGATATTCTTGTGTGATATTTTTTGTAATTCTTATTTGCCTGATATTCTTTCCTATTTTCAAAAGCAGGTTATCATCTTTATAATATTTTTTCTTCTCTTCGTTCGTCATTGCAAATTTCGTTGTTTCATAAGGTGGCACAATAGCGAATTCGCCGTTTTTAGTTCTTTCCTGTTCTTTATTTCGTATTCAATAATATTATCTTTTCATCAAGTAATTTTACCGATATGAAATTATACTAAACAATCATTTATCCTATCCTGCATTACAATCAGGACAGTTATCCAAAAAATTCTTTTTTTTGAAGAAAAATTTACTGGAGATGATCGCAAAAGACTTTTAGAGGAATAACTAATAGCCTTAAATCCAGACATTAAGTTTCCGGTTGCAAATAATAAAAAATCGTCCTCTGAATTATTAAGTTGTATAAAAACAACAATTAATTTACCTATATGGCCACTACTTAAGTAATTATAAAACATATAGCGTTAAGTTCCTTGTCCTATGTGCCGCAACAACCAAATTCTGTTTTATATGGGTTTTTTAAATGACTCGGTAGTGAAAACAGCGAAGCCTTTTTAATCATACCGCCTTAATCCGTTTGTTTAATTATTTATTCCCTAGTAGAGGATAATGAACCAATCTCTATCGCTGTACCGCCAAAACTTTCCTAAACAGTTTTAAATTACTCCAACAAATCATGGCATTGAATTACTGTTTTACTATCAACATTTGGCAATGGCACAAATGCCGG
>JBGSMI010000078.1:0-12411 GCA_041740215.1 Ferruginibacter sp. | reverse complement strand
AGCAGTGTATTACCGATTGTTTTATCGCCTAACGATGTGAAGGGCTGTTTCAATAAAAATGGAATAGCCGCAAGAATAGTCAGGAAGGCAAATGATATACATAAAATTGGTTGCTGAAAAAAGCTTCGCTTAAACTTAAATAATTGAAATACGGATGAAAACAGTAAATACATCATCCCCAAAAACCCTAAAGCAAAACTTAGAGCGATTAACAAAATTTGCAACCCGTTTACTTTCTCAATGGTTGAAATCCCATCCGTTATTAATAATTTTCCGTTTTCATTTTTATAAAAAGAATGCGAAATATTTATTCTTCCTTCAAGCGAAAACAAGTTATTGCCTACGTACTTTAATTGTTGTGATTTTTTTTGAAGCGGCTTTAATGCTGCACCAGAATCTGAAACACTAACTTTTGTAAAAGAAAAAACTTTGTCAACTATTTGAAACGGTACTACATGTGTAATGAAAGGAATGTAGAATCCATTCCATTCGTTAAGTAGATTAACTGTTTTAGCCTTAACTAAATTTGGTGTATCAGCTTTTATGTCCAGGTGTTTTACAAGTGTAGCATTAAAAACATCATAGTCTGCTGTTTCACTATCCATATTGTGCGAAATAAAAAATGCCTTTCGGTGATTGGGAAACCAATACATTCTTGCTGCAAAACCCAATATATTTCCAATTACAGAAATGCCCACAACGCCATATCTATCTCTCGTATAAGCGCCCAAGGCATAGCCATAAGGCACACCCTGTTGGTAAGCCTCAGTTGATTCTTGTTTCCCGATTTTTAGTAAATATTTTTCATCTATAAAATTAACGGTGTTAACTTTTCCATCGCTCATCAAAAATTGCAAAAACAATCCCATATCATATGCCGTAGTTGTTATTTGCCCGGCAGGTCTTAAATACATTGGAAGAGCGGCAATGGTTTGACCATCATCAAAATGGCCCATTACGAGATTTGTATCTTTATTATCGCCTACTTGAGTTACAAACTGAAATGTACTATTGTGCATTTTAAGTGGTTTCAAAATATTATCATCTAAATAATTTTCGTATCGTTGGTTTGTTATAGTTTCTATCAGCATGCCTAAAATAGTGTATCCCATATTGGAATAAGAATATATGGCGCCTGGCTTTGCCTGAATTGTTAATATTTTAGGGTCATCTTTATAGAAGGCAGCAAGAGGGGTGTTTGGGGTGGATGATGTACTAAAGATCTGCCATAATTTAGCATCGCTTAAACCGGAGGTATGGTCTAATAAATGTCGTATAGTAACAGGATTCGTAACCTGCCATTTATTGATAAATTGAGTGTTTGGTAAATATTTACCGACCGCTTCATCTAAATTTATTCTTCCTTCCGTGGCCAGACGTAATACCCCAGCAGCCAAAATTGTTTTGGCGAGCGAACCTACATGAACCCGATCCGTTGCTTTAAATTTCTCTTTGACTTCAGCATTTTTAAACCCGGCACAATCTGTTTTGATTCCAGTGGAATCAACAACTGTCCATACAGCGCCGGTAAGTTGCTGCTCTGCAAGAAGCTTTTCAATATCCTGATGTAATTGCGTGTTGGGTTGGGCTATAATTGTATTGGCGAAGAACAGGCTAAATATAAATGTGCTATGTAACCTCATTTTGATTAATTATTTAAAATTCAATGCTATCGAGTTACGCAGTTGATTCGATAAATCATCCAACCGCTTTTTGCAGTACCCAAATTTAGCTATTTTGCAACCGCTTCTCTATCATATATTATCGGCCAGTATCTTTTGCTGATTTTAATTCCTTTGCATAATTATATAGTTCTTCATAAATATCAAAATAGATACCTTCATCCTTCTCACTAAGCTTTGTATTCACAAATAAAATTATCCCAATTTCTTTTGTCAAATCGGAGAGCATAAAGGTTCTTACACCTGGGTCTGAACCATTGTGCCCAATACGGGTAGCCCCCATTTTAGTGGCCCAAAAAATACCAGTATTTAGTTTAGCTACATTCATGTTTACCGGCTTATTTGAAACAGTAAACTGAAATGTTTGCATTTCCTGAATCGATTCTTTTTTCAAAATCCTTACACCATTGTATACACCATCATTTAATAAAGCAACAAAGTATTTTGATAATTCTGCCACCGATGTACGAATGCCACCTTCAGGATAGGTTGGAAAGCTGTACAATTGAATGGGCTTAATTGTATCGCCAGATCTATCATATAATTTGGTATGATTTGCCAATTTGATTTCTGATAAAAACCATCCGGTATTTTTCATCCTCAGCGGGTTAAAAATATGCTCCCTGCCATAAACGTTTAATTTTTTGCCAGTTGCTATTTCAACAATATAGCCGGCTATTGCAGCAGGCAGATTTGAATATTGGTAGTACGTGCCTGGTTTGTAATTCAGGAAATTCTCTTTAGAATAGTATTTACCATTTACATCAAAATAACTTTTTAAAAATTCTCCTAAATCTTCAGGAGAATCACCAGCACCATATAAGTAGGTACTATCATAAAAAGGATAACGGTCGGCCAAACTGGATGTATGTGTAGCCAGGTTTCTGATGGTAATTTTTTCGTTGGGAAAAAATGGATTCACAATTCTAAATGGAAGATAGGTATTGATGTCATCGTCTAAAGTTATTTTTTTTTCTTCTACTGCTTTCATCAGGCAAACGCCGGTAAAATTCTTGGCTATAGAACCAATATTCATAATTGTACTCATGGTAAAAGGCTTTTTATTTTCTTTATCCGCATATCCATATCCCTTCGCCCAAACAAATTTTTGATCAACAATTATTGAAGCTCCAAGTCCAACTATTCCGGTTTCCTTCATTTTCTGTTCAATGAAACTATCAATTGAAATGTTTGTTTCACTGGTAACAGTCGCTACTTGTTGCCCTATCACATTCTGAAACAAAATGAGTGTTGTCAAATAAAAGGTGACTAAAAATTTCAATTTCATTTTACCAGGTCTAAATTTTATTGTTTAAAATCATGTTACCAGTCATCAAAGGTTTGCGGTCAACTTGCTGCTATCAAGTTATTGCTACATTTCCTTTTTACTCCTTTGCTCTACATAGGAATGTGCCCCCCCATTTTTTCAAAAGGATAGCTTCTGTCAACGATAGCTTTGTAATGCTCTTGTTCAATTAGCTCCTTCAGTAAAATGATATCATTCGCAACTTCGCTCATTACGCCAGTAATAACTTTCCTGCTACTTATGATAGCGTGCCATAGCCCTTGCAGCACTTGTGAAACATTACCTGCTCCTAAAATCAATACGCCCTGTTGATACAAACATCTGATACTTTTTGAAAACGAAAGCTTGTTTACCGTTTCAAAAATAACATCATAGGTTTCTCCATTCTTCGTGAAATCTTGTTTTGTGTAATCAATTACATTAGTTGCTCCTACAGACTTTACCATTTCTAAATTTGACGTACTGCAAACTCCGGTAACTTCTGCTCCAAAATACCTGGCTAGCTGAACAGCAGCAGTACCAATGGCCCCGGAAGCACCATAGATAAGCTCTTTTTGTCCGACTTTACTATTAGCTTTTCTGAGAAAGTACGAAGCCGTTGTTCCCCCGAACGGAATTGTTGCAGACTCTTTGTGGCTGCAGTTATACGGCTTTATGGCCAATACACCATCTTCCGGAAAGCATGTGTAATCCGCATATGCACCAAAACGCATTCTAGCAGAACCAAAGACCTGGTCGCCTGTTTTAAACCGGGTTACGTTTTTTCCTACTGCTTCAATTTCACCGGAAAAAGCGCCACCCAAGATTGATTTCTTTGGTTTAGTAAAGCCAAAGAATAGTCTTACTGCCCATGGCCCGGCTTTTCGCAAACGCCAGTCGGCTGAATTTACGGCAGTAGCAAAAATCCGTATCAGCACTTCATTATCAGTTGGGTTTGGTTTTTCTACCGCTTTAAGCAGGAGAGCCTCTGGCGGCCAATATTTCAGGCAAACAGTTGTTTTCATATAATTGTGTTAGTATTGTTTTTATTCACAACAATGTTTGGTTTCTTCCTACAGGTTAGTTTAAGTATGTTGGGGTATGCACTTGCTACCAACGTTTCGAAACTTATACGGTTTAAATATCTAAACAGGTAGATTTATAAAAAAACACACTGCCCATCTATGGTATTACAATTGTTTTTGTTTCTGAGCTGTGTACACTAAAAAAACCCAATACATTTCCACTGATATTTGAATTAGGATTTTCAGGTATCGTAAAGCCATCTGCTAAATTTTGTACCCCTAACAAATAACGAAAAACATTTTCATCTATAAACCGCAATTCCGCCTTTACTACATCGCCTGCCTTCAGTTTTATTTTTCCAGTAGTGATAAAGAACGATGATGAACCGCCATCATCATATAAATCATAGGCCACATGGGTTAGCCTGTCTGCCTTTCCATTGATGGTTTGAACAACTTGTACATTGTCTCCAAAACCAACGGGATCCTTGTAAACTACTCCTATCCATTTTTGTCCAATATTACCAATAGCATTGTTGTCTACCAGGAGACTGTCCAGTGTTGCTTTTCTTGGCATGGTTGAAGATGCGGTGTACGATTTTCCATCCAGTATTACAGATAAATGATAGGTGCGTCCTACTACACCAGCCAGCGTTGCATTGGTGTATATGCCGGCACTGGTTTCTGCCAGCGAAAATATGTTTCCAAGATTATCTGTAATTTTCACAACAGCGCCGGTTACTTTCGGGTAGTTGCCACTTGCACTAAATATTGCGGTTTTGCTAATGATAACTTTTGCAGGATTACCTGCATCATCTACCATCCCTTCGATTACCAAACGGGGTATTTCGTTTTTCAAATCTACATTGATTACTTTTTCGCAAGATGAAAAAGCAATGATTAATAGTATGCCAACTATAACAGGAGCACTTTTCATTTTATTATTTTTTATTGATTAAATTTAAAATTCCAGGTTACGCTGGGTACAAATCTAAATAGTGAAGTGCGTACTGCTTCCGATTTTGCAGGGTCGTCTTTCTTCTCCCTAAAAGTGATGGTATAAGCATTTTCACGGCCATAGGCGTTGAAAACTCCGAACGTCCAACTACTTTGATACCTGCGACTTTTATTTTTACGGGCTTCCAGCGTAGCACCCAAATCCAGGCGATGGTAGGCAGGAAAACGAGCGGCATTTCTATCTGAATATAGGAAAACGGTTTGCCCGTTAGCTTCATATTTACCCGTAGGAAAAGTGACCGCACTGCCGGTTGTGTAAACCCATGTGGCAGAAACACTCCATCTTTTATTTACATCATACATACCTACTATTGAAATATCATGTGTTCTGTCTTGCCGTGCATTAAAATAATCCCCATTATTTATGCCTTCTATCTTCTTCTCCACTTTGGATAAAGTGTAGCCCACCCAACCTGTAACCCGTCCGGTTTTTTTACGCATCATCATTTCTAAACCATAAGCCCTGCCTATACCATATAACAATTCGCTTTCTACATTATCATTGCCTAATATGATTGCTGCATTTCTGTAATCTATCTGGTTTTCCAATGCTTTGTAATAAACTTCTGATGAAAATTCATACATGCCCTCGCTGGAATTTTTATAATAACCAACTGCATATTGATCTGCAGTTTCCGGCTTTATATTATTGGTACTGGGTAGCCATACATCATAAGGAGCATTGGATGTAGCATTTGTAATTAAATGAAGGTTTTGTACATTTCTGTTGTACGATGCTTTAAAAGAACTAAGTTCGGTGAGCTTATAGCTGGCAGAAAAACGAGGCTCTAAATTGAAATAGGAAACAACCGTTTCTCCTTTGGTATAAGTTGTTGTAGAAATGATATTGCCCGCCTTATCGTAGTTGTAAAAATTACCAGCTCCTTTCACAGAAAGGTTCGATGCCCTTAGTCCATAAATGATTTCCAATTTATCCGTAACCTTCAACTCATGAGAAACATACATGGCCGACTCTATTGAGAATCTGTTTTGAACTGGTTTAGCAACACCACCCGTTGTTGTTGCAAAAGCAACAGCACCCGGAGCGATGGTATGATTGATAATGTTTCCTCCAAACCTTAATTTGCTTTTGTTGCTAATATTCCAATCAAAATCCTGCTTAAAGTTTAAATCTTCAATTTTAGAAAATATCCTGAATTCGTCGTCACCAAACTTTACCCTTACCTTATAGTCAAAATTACTGAAGATAAACGATGTGTTTGAAAACAGGCTATTTCCAAATATATGATTCCATCTTAGTGTAGCTGTTTTATTGCCCCAATCCGTAGAAAATTGATTACCTACTATCAATTCATCTCTTCCAAAATAGCCTGATAGAAACAACCTGTCTTTTTTGCTTATTTTGTAATTGGCCTTTAGGTTTATGTCATAAAAATACAACGATTGTTTTCCCTGACCGGTATCTTTTATTAAACCTAAAAATACATCCGCATAGGTTCTTCTTGCACTTATAATAAAAGAACCTTTATCTTTTACGATAGGAGCACTTACATTTATTCTTGAAGCAATTGCACCAAGGCCACCTTCAACATCTAAGTTTTTTTGATTGCCATCTTTCATCTTTATATCTACCACAGACGACAAACGCCCCCCATATTGCGCAGGCATACCGCCTTTGTAAACACTTACATCTTTTATAGCATCAGAATTAAAAGTAGAGAAGAAACCAAACAAGTGAGATGCATTGTAGACCGGCGCTTCATCCAATAAAATCAAATTTTGCTCTGTGCCGCCGCCCCTCACATTAAAGCCACTACTGCCCTCGCCTGCAGATTTGTACCCCGGCATCAATTGTATCGTTTTTAAAATATCCTTTTCGCCTAACAGCACAGGAATTTTGTTGATTTCTGTCATGTTTAGTTTATCTACCCCCATGATGGCTTTTGCAATATTCTCATTTTTATTTTTGCTGGTAACGACTACTGCATCAAGCTGTATCTTTTTAGATTGCAAGCCTATTAATAATTCCTGGCTTTTATTGATAACAATCGTAGAAGTATCTGTTGAGTAGCCAGCAAAACTTACACTCATTTTATAAGTGCCCTCCTTTGCATTGATGGAAAAGAAACCATACGCATTGGTGAGTGTTCCGGTTTGTTTAGTTGCATACAATACAATATTTGCACCAATCAGGGTTTCCCCTGTACCGGCATCTTTTATAGTACCGCTTATGGTAAATGATTGTTTGTCCTGGGCATAAGACGTTGCGGCCCATGCAAGGAAGATAAGTAGAAAACAAAATTTCATAATTTTTTTTTGATGTTTTGATAATATGAAGAAATACTTTACCTCATTCGCATTTTCAGCCTAATAATGATGTTGTTGTTGTTTGCTTTATAAATTATATAATTTGAAAGCGGAAAAGTATCAAGCTGATGTTCCATTTTGATTAACTTAAGTTAAGCTAGTTGCCTGCTTCTGTTGTTAACAAACCATTATCACTTGTACTTACACAATCGTTGACTATACTTCATAAATAATCCAATTCTATTTAAAAGGTAAACTACGCTGGAACGGTACTTTAGTATTGCTACATGACCAATCCTTAACGATTAAAGTGATAAATACGATAGCGACTTAATTACAATTTGTGCAACGCTGCCTCCTAAATCAGGAAAGAAAAACATTAAGCCCTGTGTAAAGAAAAATAAGGGAAAGTAATTTCGCATAATTGATTTTTTTTAAGAACAAAATTATCATTCCTGTAAAAGTGAAAAACCGATATTATACGAAGCAGCCTTTTTATTCTACTTATTGAGGTATTCGGCTGTTTTAATTTGTAATAGAAAATGCGTTAATTTTTGATTAACGCATTGGTTTATTCATTGAGGATTTATTTCTTTATTATTTTGCCATCTACATAGTGAGTAAAAAATGTTTCTTTAAAATTATTACCAATGGGAATTTCTTCGTCTTTTAAATAAACCATGTTTGTGTCAACTGCACTAATGTGATCTGTATTTATAATATAGGATTTACTCACTCTTGCAAAGTTTTTAATGGGCAATTTATAAAAAATGGTCTTTATGTTCATGGCTGTAAGTACTTTCTTTCCGTCTGTATGTATGATTACATAATCTTTTAACCCCTCAATAAAAAGTATATCTCTAAAATATATTTTTACAAATTTCCTATCTGCTTTTATAAAAACATAATTATTTTCTACGATCGCTATTCCTGCTTCGGCATTTTTTTGTAAAAGGGCTATATAATTTTCTGCTTTGTTGATCGCTTTAAGCAACCTTTCAATTCTTACTGGTTTTACTAAATAGTCTAAGGCATCCACTTCAAAACTTTCTAAAGCATATTGGGGATAGGCTGTTATAAAAATAATCAGCGGCTTATATACCAAACTTCTTGCAAAATCCAACCCATTTAGTGAAGCCATTTCAATATCAAGGAACATTAACTCCACCGTGTTATTTTGCAGGTAATAGTTTGCATCTATTGGGTTGCTAAAACTATCCAATAATTCTACAGAACAAATGCCTGCAAGCATATTTGCCAGGCCTTCTCTAGCTAATGGTTCATCATCGATTATAATGCACTTCATATTTTTTTTATAAGGGTAATTTTAGTTTTACAGTGAATCGGTTATCGGTTTCATTTACTGTTAAGCTATAAGCATGCCCGTAAATAAGATCCAGCCTTCGTTGAATATTTTTTAAACCGAGGCCGCCGGGTTTAATTGCTCTTTTATGTTGTGGCGTAGAATTTTCACAATCAAAGACCAAATAATTGGCTTCCACAGAAAATGCTATGTTTACGAAAGAGAAAGCGTTGTCGCATATACTGTGTTTAATGGCATTCTCTACAAAGTTGGTAAAAATTAATGGCGGAACCATAATGCTATTGATATTGTTACCAACTGCGATGGCAAATTGAAAATCATCCCTCCTTATTTTCGCAAGCTCTAAAACTTGTTTCAGAATGTCGGTATCTTTTTTTAATAATACCAGGTCCTTATCTGCTTCGTACAAATAAAAGCGCAACACATCCGATAAGCCCAGTACAACTGCAGAAGCTTTACCGGCATTGGTTGTAATGAGCGTGTTTAAATTATTGAGTGTGTTGAAAAGAAAGTGAGGGTTTATCTGATTTTTAAGATTGGTGAGTTCTTCTTTTAACTTCGCTTCTTTGATGGCTGCAATTTGCTGTGTATCCTGCAACCATTTTTTAAAAACCCGGTAGCCGGCTGTAGCTATCAAGAACACAAACGCTAAGGTGGTAGATTCCAAAATTGATTTAAAGCTAAACTCCGTAGCCACATACCCCACCGGTAAATATTTTACTATTGTATCTGGAATACTTAATTCAAAAATTACTGTTAGACCAACCATTGTCATACAACTAACCAGGTATAACATAAATTTATTGCGAAGCAAAAATCTGGGGATAAATATAAAGAGGTTGATATAAATGGTAGATAATGCCTCAATAAATAAAAAAAACAAAGTCAGATAAATTGAATTTAATAACTCCGTTGGGTTGGCTTCACCTTGATTTTTTAAAAAGTCAACCGTTAAATTTTTTTGTGGAAACATGGTAACAGCAGAAACCAAAATCAATCCGACATGCCTTACGATACGCCATTTTTTGCTTATGAAAAAGCTAAGTAAATAGTCTTCTGCTTTATTTTTTTCTCTTGGTATCATTTAGTAATTTATCGAAAATGCAAATTATCATTTTTATTCATTTAGGATACTTTTATTATACATCTAAGGATAAATATTATACAAAAGAATGGATGGGTACTACAAAATAGAAAAATTTTTTTGGAACGAAATGAATCAATTACAGTAGTATATAACACAATAAAAACTACCCGGCTTCATTCATCGCTAAATATTTAACTACTGTACGCCTGTTAATTGCTAAGTATTTGGCTATTGCCAGCACACTTAGCCCGTTCCGTTGTAACTGTTGAACTTCATGATACATAATCCAGCTTGTTATAGTTTTATTATCCATATTTATACGCCTTTAAATGGCCTCCAAAGCTGGAACAATTTTTAATGGATCATGCCTCCTTATTTGTAACAACTGTGCATCCTTATTTACCGAAAGTGTGTACGCTTATTTACCGATAGTGTGCACCCTTATTTACCGAAGTTGTGTACTACGATTTACCAAATGCTGTGCACTGCTAATTGCCAATTTGTGTGCATTGATAATTACCGATTACATTAAGCTTTGTGGAAACTTTTTTAATGGTTCTTATAAGGTGTTTTTGTTCCTTATATGGCATACAAAAAAACCGCCAGCTTTTTACAACTGATGGGTTAACTATTTGTAATTTGCTATCGCTTACTCCGACACCAGGTGCCAACGCTCTTTACCCTCACCTCAACCTTGCGCCATTCGGGGTGCAACGGTTACTATTTTTTTGT
Source organism: Ferruginibacter sp. (assembly GCA_041740215.1). Taxonomy (GTDB): domain Bacteria; phylum Bacteroidota; class Bacteroidia; order Chitinophagales; family Chitinophagaceae; genus Ferruginibacter. Next base: position 1,991 of record JBGSMI010000078.1, on the reverse strand, counting down.
AAATGCCTTTGTTTGGCAGGCCTGTTGTATTGCCAAATACTTGTTACTGGTTTTTGTTGTACGGCACAAGCAAGCCAACCCTCTTAAGCCTCCCGACATGCTTGCGCCAAATGCAAGTGACTGCTGATTTGCATGAGTTACCTTGCGCCAAATGGGGGGGATATTGACAACCTCTCCGATAAAGAAATTCAAAACCTTATTAAAGGGTTGTAAATAAAAAAAAAACAGCTTTCTACAACTGATGGTTTACAAATCTTGTTTCGTTTAGTAACGCTCGGCTCCGGAACCTAACTCACAAACCTAAGCATCATCCGATGGCTATCGGATCCAGCGCCTGGTAGCTATTGCCCTGCGCCTGTCGGATTTTTTTGTTTGGCAGTTTCGGTTGTACAAAACTTGTTGGATCTTTTTGTTGTATGGCGCAAGCATGGCCAACTCGCAATACCTTTGCTAACAAGCTTGCGCCAATGGGGGGTTGTGTACCCGGCGTATCATCTGCTGCAGTTAAGGAAGCGATTAATGGTCTTAATTGAGGGTGTTTTTTTGTTAGGGGTGAGGGTAGAAATATAAAAATATTTAAGGAGAGGTTAAACAAAAGAGAGTGGCTAATTTGTTAAAAGAGATTAAGCATAGGCAATTAAATGCCTTTATTTTGCACTATATCAACTTTTAATACCAGCAGTATATAATGGCCCAAATAGAACATGCTTACAATGAGTTAGAGGAATCAATAGAAAACGACAAAATAACTTACTATTTTGTAAGTAATGGAGATTCAGATATAATTAAGGCTATCCAGTATCAATATATTCAGGAATTAATAGGGAAGCCTGTTTTTAATCTTGGATTTGGGGATTACGATATAGAGAATGATAAAATTAACGACCTTTCGGAATCGAATAATGGAGATCCTAGAAGGGTATTTAATACAGTTCTGAATTCTATACCAAATTTCTTTTTAAAAGTTCCAAATAGCATGACTCTTGTTACTGGAAGTGATTCTAAAAAAGAGTATAGCAATAAATGCAAGGAAGATTGTAAGAAAAGGTGTGAAGACAATATTTGCAAGAACGCTCATAGAAGAATAACGATTTATAGAAATTATGTTAATAATAATTTTGCTAGCTTAAGCGTTGATTATGAGTTTTTTGGAGGTGTTATACAAGACGGAAATACCTTATTAGAGAATTATATTGTCGGAAAAGATTACAAATCAGTATCATTTTACAAGAAATAATATAATTTTACACCATGAACACTAAGGAAAAAAAATCAGAAGATTTGGTAAAAGTTCCGAAACACGGGCTCCTTTCTTTAGTTGCGTCGAAACTAAAGAATAGAATTCTGTTTCCTGAAAAGGTAGAAGAAGCTAAAAAGTTTCTCAAAAACGCAAAGATTTCTGCTGCCTGAATTAATGCAACTTTATCAATACAAGGATAGCTAAACGCTATCCTTTTTTTATTTTACAATGTAAACCTTTCAAAACTTATTTAAAGTTTATTTGCACGAGGTCTAACACGTATATAGTTACCTCAGGAAACCTGCGCCTACGTGATATAACCAGTACCCTATCTTTACTTAATTGGACTGTCATCCAACCCCGGATCTTTTACCCCTTCAGCACACTGCTGCTTCTCCGTTACATGCCAACTGCGATCTGATTCGCTTACAACCTCCCCGCATAACAGCATAAGATCTATATGCTTAAAACGCCTGGTCGCTTTTTGCTCCCCGGTTAACGTTACCTTATCCCTGAACGCATAATCACGCCCACCGCCAAAAAATGCAGGATACTTTTTTATTGTCGCTTTTATTGCCGTTACATTGTACTTTATTTTACTGCCCACCTGCTGCCGGTTGGCTGTTATCAGCGGTCTTGTTTTGGGGTGCTTTAGCCAGTTGTACAACGTTTGTTTGCTTATACCCAACTCCTTGCACAACCCCGCCGTGCCTAACCACTCCTCCGGCTCCTGTAAGCTGGGTACTGCTGC
>JBGSMI010000018.1:0-10465 GCA_041740215.1 Ferruginibacter sp. | reverse complement strand
TTGTAACGGATTTTAGCTACTTCAATACATTCATCTGCAATTTTATCCATGTCCTTGAAAGATAAGTCTACATTGTATTTGTCTCGGACTTCATCAATGAGATAGTCGCCAATTTCAATCAGTAATTTGCCTGTAATGTTTGTTTTGTATTGCCAGTCAATAATGGGTTTACCATTGTCTAATACAGCATCTTGAATCAGGTCGTCAATTTGTAAAGCTGTCTGCGTTGAAACTTCTTTGCGAACTATATTGTCCTGAATTTTTTCTAAAAGTGCTTCCACAGTTAAGCCGTAAAACGCTTTGGCAACATCTCTATCTTTCAATTGCTCTGGAATATCATTGTCGGTATGAGCCAATACATTGTTCATGATGTCTTGAACACGGCTAAGGTATTGTGCTTCACTGATTCGTTTGGCTTCATAGTCTGCAATGGTTTCTCTCAGCATTTGCGAAAACTTTTTGTAAAATGCCGGATCTTCATCCATTTTCTCGGTGATGTGCTTCGATGTTCTACTGGCAATCTTGTCTGCCTTGGCTGCTTTGCCTGTGGTGTTTTCTACTTCCTGCTGAAATTTGTCCTTGTCGAAAATGTTTACCAATTCAGTAATGGTTTCAATTTTCTCGGTGGTAATATGAGTGTCAATCAGTTTTTGAATTTGTCCTTCGTATTGTTTGTAGTCAATTTCATCACTGTATCTTTCTACAACTGCCAAACGCAATTTCAAAAACATAGTCAAATCTTCTTTGTAGCGGCTGATGGTTTTTTCTTCAACGTCTTTGTGAAATTGAATCGCTGATAAAGCCAGTTTCAAACTTTTGGCAAAGGCTGCCAGTTTATCGTAAAACAAAACTCTTATTGCTTCATCTTTTAATAATTTCTGATAGGCTTCAGCGTCACGCTTGTTGGCAATAGTTTTGAAAATATCCCACAGCTCAGAATGTTTCTGCGGCAACTTTTTGATTTCATCCGAAATATTGGTGAGTGTTCCTGCTAAATCTTCATCGTCAAAATCTTCAAACGATGAATATAATTGCAATGCATCATCTAAATTTTCTATCACACCATAATAGTCAATAATGTAACCAAATTCTTTATCAGGATAAATACGGTTTACCCTTGCAATGGCTTGTAAGAGTTTATGACTTTGTAAATTTCTTGTGAGATATAAGACTGTGTTTTTAGGCTCATCAAAACCTGTGAGTAGTTTATCTACCACAATAATAATTTCCGGGTCTTGTTGATTTTTGAAACGACTGATGATATTTTTCTCATAGCTTTTTGAATTGCCATGTTCATTCATCATTTTCGTCCAAAAAGATTTTACTTTTTCTGGTGTTTTCTCATACGCACTTTCTTCTCCTTCTCTATCATCAGAAGATGAAATCAATACATCACTGCTTACAATGCCAATTTCATCCAGATACTCTTTGTATTTGATGGCATTCACTTTTTTATCGCAAACCAATTGACCTTTGAATGGTGTTCTGCCTTGCCAGTTGTCACGAAAATGATAGCTGATGTTCCAGGCAATCATTCGCATTTTTTGTTCGGCAGAATTTAAGTGGTCGTTTCGTGCAAACTTCTTTTTAATGTCTGCTTTTTGGTATTCGGTTAATGGTTCTGAAACCATTCCGAAAAAAGTATCTATCGGACTTGCATTTACTTCCTGAATTGCCAATCTTCCTTCATACAATAACGGCACGACTGCTTTGTCTTTTACGGCCTGGTCAACCGTGTAGGCATCAATTACTCCTCCAAATTTTTCTGCTGTGCTTTTGTCTTTTTTGAAAAGCGGTGTACCTGTCATGGCAATGAAACAGGCATTCGGCAAAGTCTTTTGCATGTCGATATTAAAAGTTCCATGCTGTGTTCGGTGTCCTTCATCCACCAACACAAATATATCGTGGCTTTCTAATGGCTTATTGATTTTCTTAACGGCTGCAACAAATTTGTTGATAATGGTGGTTACTACTGCATCGCTTTTGTTTTCCAGTAACTCAACCAGACGCTGACCAGTTGTGGCATTTTCTACAAATCTGCCGCACTTTCGGAATGTGCCTGTAATCTGATTATCTAAATCGGTTCGGTCTGTTACCAATACATTTTTTGGATTGCGAATGCTTGGTTCCATGGCAATGGCTTGTGCCAACATCACCATCGTTAAGGATTTTCCACTTCCCTGTGTGTGCCAAATTACACCGCCTCTGCGTTTACCGTTTTCAACATGCTTAATGCGTTGCATGGATTTTTTAATGGCGAAAAACTGCTGGTAACGAGTAATTTTTTTGATGTTGTCTTCAAACAAAATGAAGTTGAAAGCTAAATCCATTAACCTTTCAGGACGACATAAATTGTATAAATATTCATCCTGAACAGTTGGCTGGATTTCTTCTTTGCCCAACTCATCAAAATAGTTTTTGACATATTTAAAACGGTCAGCAAACAATTCATCTGTTTGTTTAGGGGATAATGGTTTATTCTTTAGCTCCTTTAATTTGGATTTATATTCTGCTTCTTCTTTGTCGTTGTTAAACTTTTCAATCCACTTGGAGAAAAATTTTGGTTGTGTGTCGTTGCTTCCATATACCGCATCATTTGAAGAAATGCAGAGCAATATCTGTGAATACACATATAAACTCCGAATACTATCCTCCTGTTGATTCCGTAATGTTTGACTGATTGCTTGTTTCAAAGGCTCTTTCATATCAGGTCGTTTGCATTCGATAATGCAAAGCGGAATGCCATTTAAAAATAATACCAAATCGGGACGATAATGCTCTTTGCTGGTGCTTCGCATTACACTGAATTCTTCTGTAACATGAAACACATTGTTGCTGATGTTTTTCCAGTCGATGTATTGCAGGGTGAAGCTCTTTTTGTCGCCATCCACACTTTGCTCAAGTGCCTGACCCAAGGTGAGTAAATTGTATGCTTTTTCGCTGGCAGCAATGTAGCCTTCGTTCATTGGCAGGTTTTTCAATGCCAATATGCCCCGTTCAATGTTTTCGTCTGTGAAAATGTTGGTTTTGGAAGCACTTACCCTGATGCTGTTGATTTCCTTTAATTGTTTCCGCAACACATCTTCCAGCAATACATTGGAAGTTTTGCCACCTCTTTGCCTATCGGCTTCTGCCGGAATCAAATACGTATAACCCAAATTTACCAATATTTGCAATGCCGGAATCTGGCTGATATGATCTTCTTTAAAACTTGGTGTGTCCATTTTCTTGAATTATGAATGATGAGCTATGAATGACGAACTGTTCTGATTTGGAGAAATACAGAGAATTCAAGCACGAATACAAAGAATTGAAAAATGCACAGCTTTTAACCTCTTTAGAGAATTGGATGTCGGTTTTGGAGAATCTCGTTAAAGATATAATACACTGAAATACAGTGGTTTCAACTATGAAACTATACGGTTTTGGAGAATTTACAGTCCATTTTGGAGAATTCATTCTATTATATCTTGTTACGTAAATAGCCATCTTTTGGAGAATTTTAGTTTGCTTTTGGAGAATTGCCCTGTTCATATTTGGTGCTTAAAAATGAAATCACTTTTTGTATCAAAACCTCTCCTCTAAAAGATGAAAATAAATTATGAATAGTATAAGAAGTACCACTTCCTTTGCCTTCTTTACTTAACACTTCATCTTCATACAGTTTTCCTGTAAGGTATTTTATCTGGTTTCTATTCAATGATGGTTGGAGATTTTTCTCCAGTTCTCCCATTTTTAGAGCATTTCCTTGCAATGACAGAAGCAGAAGTTCTATCTCTTTTACCAAATACCTTTTGCCAATTTTTAAACCGTCATTTACAAGTGCATGGTATTCTTGCGACAAAGTATATCGGTTGGTATGTCCTGAAATTTTTTTAATTAAATCAGATTTTTCCAACTGACTTACGATTTCAGTTTTAAGGTTTTGAAATATACCATTGCGGATTTTACATAGTGTAATGATTTGCTCTACGCCCAATTTGGGTTCTTTCTCGCTGTTTTGGTATTGGCTTACGAATACATGAAATGCCTTGTCAATAATTTGAGTCCGCAGGATTAACGAAACCTGAAACATATCCGAATTTTTGTAGTCCGGTTCTGCCTTTCCTTCAGATAAGGTAATGGAGAAAATCTTATCTACGCCCTGACCACTGCGTTCCACCAATCCGGTCTTTTCCAAAATTTCGGTCATTAAGCGGCTTCTGGGTGTACTGCTTACGGTAAGAATGTTTTCAATGGTTACGCCTTTAGGGAAACCGCCCGGGTTGGTGATGGTAATTTTATTGGGATATTGCTTTACAACTGCTTCGCTGGTAATGGTATAATCTCGGTGGGCAATGGCATTGAGAACGGCCTCACGAATTACTTCTTCGTTAAAATCATACAAATCGAAAATATAAGCTCCTGACTGTACCGGATATTTTCGGTTGAGTGTAGGCTGGTTTATCAGTTTCCAAATACTGTCAATGGCAATAAACAAAGGCTCGTCAATTACCTCACGGTTATCGTGGTGTATTTGTGCTTCGCTGTTGCGAAACTCCCAAATGGTTTTGCTTTGGGGCAACTTGGCATGAATCACTTCTTTTTTTGCCAACAATATCAATCCTGCATAATTGAGCTTGCCGTTTTCCAATAATTTTAAATCAGTTAAAACTTGCTCGGTGCTGAGTTGCAAAAAGCCCGGGTTCTTTTGTTTGCGGGCATAGGTCTCTTTCATTTTTTTGATGGCCGCTTCATCCAAATTGGCAATGCTGATTCCTTCACAAATTTTGGCGGAGAAGTCTGGTTCTTGTTCTGAAAGTATGGCGAACATTTCTTCATCACTCATATTGCGTAAACTTTCGCCTACTCTCATTAATGGCACTCCTTCAAACTTCATCATCTTGCCAACAGGACGTGGCGGAATATGAGCAATTAAAAGCCGCAATCCATTTTCATAGAGTTCTTCCATGCGAACTCTGATGCCCAATCGGTTGTATGTTTCATCTTCTAAAGCTCCAATTTTACCTTGTGCAAAATAGCTGCCCACTACATCGTGTGGCTCAGCGTCTGACATACCTAAGATAAGCCTTCCACCACCTTCGTTTGCGAAGGCAACAACATATCCTAAGAAGCATCTTCGTCTTTCTTCCTGTTCTCTGTGTTCGCTGCCGGCATAAGAAAAGTTGTGTGTGGCTGCTTTAAACTCAACTTTATCTTCGCTTTCTTTAAGCTGTTTTAATTATGGTATGGTCATAAGCATTTTATTGTCTGTTTTTGCACAATAAAGCCAACCACTTTATTATGCATGTTTCGCTTAATTATACTGGTATTCATAATTCAATACATTTATTTGACTCAAATAATCTATGTTCATCTCGTTGCACATAACCCAACTGATTGGTAATAAGCTTGGTATTGCCAATGCTGAATTCAGGGATATTGCTGTGGTGATGCCCATAGGCCCAATAAGCTATATTGGATGCTTCAATTAGGTCAAACAACTCCACGGCAAAAGCTTCATTCAGTACATCGCCTTTGTATTGTTCAGGATAGTTTAAAAAAGTAGGACAATGGTGGGTGAAAACCGCCACTTTTTCATCCTTTACCGTATTCAACGCTTTTTGAATAAACGCTAAACTCTCCTCATGCAATTGGTTGTATTGTTCACCCGAAAAGCGAAAGCCTTTATGTTTGATTAAATGAAAATCATTCAGGCTGCGTTCTAACTGCCATTGGTGGCCTTCACTTATTTTGCTCCAAAGGGTAGAAAAAATCAGTTTCACCTGTTTATGCATCACAGAAGTATTGTTAACCAAAAATACATTGCTGCGGATTTTGTCATGTAGTACACCGCTTTTTTTAGCAATATCAAAATGGTAATACTCATGATTACCGGGCAGCCAATAGGTAGTTTCAAAATGATCTGCCACAAAACTGAAAAAATCCTTGTGTTTGTCCATCACCGCAAAAGGCACAATATCACCTGCCAATACCAATACTTCACCCATCGGCTGTAAAGGGTTACGCTTTAAGAATTCCTTGTTGGCAGGGAATTCTAAATGAAGGTCGGAAGCGTACTGGAGTTTGAGTGTCATGTTTTACTTTTTTATATTTAACAAACTATCTTTCAATAACAAATTGGTCGTTTTACTGCCACTTTGTATATTGACTTCTGCCGGACTTAGATAGGTATAGCCCGAATTCACCAGCATTTGCAATGCCGGTATCTGGCTGATATGGTCTTCTTTAAAGCTTGGTGTGTCCATTAATTTTTATTTTTTAGAGAATCCGAAGCCCAATACAGAGAATTGAAATAACAATTAACTTGCTGTAATTCAATAACTTTTAAAATGCACACACCTGTCTTTAAAGAAAAAGAAGGTTAAAAGAGAGAATGCCACTCATATCCCATTGTTGTGTTGCATTTTTTGCATTTTTTATTTCGTTTTCTTTTTTAATTTTTGTGCTTACATTTCCATTGCTCATTTTCCCATTTGGAAAAAGGAGTTTCGAGGCTCGATACATCCAGAAATGTACCGAGCCTTGCGCTTTTAATGCAGTTCCGGCAGTCTGTTTTTCATTAGTTTTTCTTTTTGCCTTTCAGCTTTTTTGCTTCCAGCTTTTTCATGGCTTTGTCTAAATCATCTTCGGCTTGTTCCACATGCTTTTTTTGTTGCAGGTCTTTGTCAAAGTCGCTTTCAAAATTTGCATCCTGAATAACCCTGTATTTTTCAAATTGCTTTTCTGCCAGCTTCAACGCAATTTCATGACTGATTTTTCCGGCATCTTTCAGCACTTTGTAATCGTTGAATTGCAGGAATCCATCCAACTTTTCAATCCATTCCTTCATGTTCATAGCTATTTGTCGTTTTGCCTGATTTTCGGCATAGTCCAGGTACATCACCACTATCCGGTTGAGTTCGTCAATCTCTTCTACCTGTAAATAATTTTTAGCAATGCCTACGTCAGTTTTCATGATTTTTCCGGAAGGTGAATTCTTCCAGGTGGTTAAGCCCATATTGGGGTTGGTGGCTTTTGCCCTGGCTGCAATTATTTCTGCTGCCGTTTGCCCGGTAATGGCCCAGTGCAGTTTATTCTGTACTGTTTTGTAAAAAAGCAGGGTGATGTCTGCTTTGGGGTCGTAGTCAACGCAGCATTGTGCGTAGATGTCTGTGATTTTTTGATAGAACCTGCGTTCGCTTGCCCGTATTTCACGGATGCGTTCAAGGAGTTCTTCAAAATAATCTTTACCGAATTTTTTGCCTTGCTTCAGGCGTTCATCGTCCATTACAAATCCTTTGATGATGAACTCTTTTAAGGTTTTGGTTGCCCAAATGCGAAAGCGGGTGGCTTCGTGTGAGTTTACCCGATAGCCCACGGCAATAATGGCATCCAGATTATAGAATTGGGTATTGTAGTTTTTGCCGTCTGAGGCAGTTATTCGAAAACTTCGAATAACTGAAACTTCCTCCAGTTCTCCACTTTTAAAAATTTCTTTCAAGTGATAGTTTACAGTATGTGTTTCTACGCCAAACAGTTCTGCCATTTTCTTTTGCGAAAGCCAAAAGGTTTCGTTCTCAAAAAAAACTTCAATGGTGGTTCGGCTTTCGGGTGTGGCGTACAGCAGTATTTCTAATTTTTCCATAAACTATTCATTATTTTATTTATGACCTCAGCTTGCCCGGATTAACGGCAAAACTTACATAACCAATAAGCATATAAGGTTGGTGGTCATTTTCTAAATGACAACTTTCATCGTAATAAAAGTTAAATGTCTTATTCATGATCTTTTCCTTTTTTGCACAATAAAGTTGGCAGGTTTATTTTACAGATTATGATTTATTATTATGATTTTCATAATTCAATACATTTATTTGTCTCAAATAATCTATGTTCATCTCGTTGCACATAACCCAACTGATTGGTAATAAGCTTGGTATTGCCAATGCTGAATTCAGGGATATTGCTGTGGTGATGCCCATAGGCCCAATAAGCTATATTGGATGCTTCAATCATGTCATGCAACTCCACGGCAAAAGCTTCATTCAATACATCGCCCTTATATTGTTCAGGATAGTTCAAAAAAGTAGGGCAATGGTGGGTGAAAACAGCCACTTTTTCAGCTTTAACCAATTTTAACTCTTTAAGAATAGAAGCTAAACACTCCTCATGCAATTGGTTGTATTGTTCACCCGAATAGCGTAAGCCTTTATGTTTGATTATATGAAAATCATTCAGGCTGCGTTCTATCTGCCATTGGTGGCCTTCACTTATTTTGCTCCAAAGGGTAGAAAAAATCAGTTTCACCTGTTTATGCATCACAGAAGTATTGTTTACCAAAAATACATTGCTGCGGATTTTTTCATGTAGTACACCGCTTTTTTTAGCAATATCAAAATGGTAATACTCATGATTGCCGGGCAGCCAATAGGTGGTTTCAAAATGATCTGCCACATAACTGAAAAAATCTTTGTGTTTGTCCATCAACGCAAAAGGCACAATATCACCAGCCAATACCAATACTTCAGCCACCGGTCGTAAAGGGTGTTGCTTTAGGAACTCCTTGTTGGCAGGAAATTCTAAATGGAGGTCGGAGGCGTATTGGAGTTTGAGTGGCATGTTTTACTTTTTTATATTTAACAACCTGTCTTTCAATAACACATTGGTCGTTTTACTACCACTTTGTATATTGACTTCTGCCGGACTCAAATAGGTATCGCCCAAATTCACCAACATTTGCAATGCAGGAATTTGGCTAAAATGGTCTTCTTTAATACTTGATTTGTCCATTGCATTTCAAATTGTTAACTGATCGTATCCATATACATCAAAAGTTGCTTCGGGCATTCATTCGCAGTGGTTTAATATCTACTATCAAAAAATAATACCGTCCGTTAATCTAATATTACCAACGTTTTATTTTGAATTTGTATACATTTTCAAAAATATAGCTACATTTGTACTGTTCTTTACCATCGGTAGGGAATCTACAAAGGTCTTAAACGTTGAACCCGAATCAACGTTTTTTTTATTTCTATTCTCCAAAAAATTCAATACTCTTTTCAAAATCAGGACTGGCAAGAATGTTGCCGATATCTTCTTTTTCATAACCGGTTACTAACTTGGCTTTTAATTTTCCTGTAAAACGAATAACAACTACATAGTTCCCTTTTACAATAGCAACTCTTCTATCCTTGTAATATTCTTTATCTTTTGCGTTCCATCCTTTTTTAAGAATTGCACTACCATCTTGTAAAACATCCTTTATCCAAAGCATTTTTTCCAACCTGTTCAGCGATATTATTGATTTGTCTTTCTTTATTCTATCAAAACTCTCATAGAAGATGTGGTCAAACATATCGGCGTAGAACTTTACCATAACGCCATCAAAGGTTTCAATTTCAGCCTGACAATATTCATCATCCCAAATTTTTCTCATTTCGGCTTCCGTTAGATGGTACGATTTTATTTTTTTGTATGCCATTACCAGCCGCCTTTTAAGTTCATTCTAAAAACGTTCAATTTCTCTTCCCACTTTGGAGTGGCGCTTATTGGCTTGCCCAGGTATTTTTCCTCTACATATTGTATTAAAGACAATTTTGCTTTACTTGTGATTTCATTGTTGAATTTGGCAACAATTAATCCTGTTAGAAAATCGGCTAACTGAATACCCAATGATTGCTCAGAGGGTAACCCCTGCACTTGTTTAATATCTGATGTAAGATTAGCATTGTCGAGTACTTTTTTTAATTCATGTAAACGGCCTTTGTTTCTGTTTACTTTAAGGTCAAGAAAAATATTATACTGGTTAAAATCAAAAATCCAGTGATGAAGTAACTGGTAGTAGAATTTATAAAACCCCAGTTCTGAATCTTCGTTATTAAACTTAATGTGGTCAATCTTAGCCGCTTCAATTAGTACAACCCTAAATCTTATATACCCTGATAAAAAAAAGAAGTCAATAATTTCTTTGTATAAATCATAGTAGGCAGGCGAAAACTTTTGCCACTTTAGCTCTCCTTTTATGTTGTATTTTTCTTTAATTGCCGTTATGCCTTGCTTGAGTGTATTGCGGTGTTCGGCAGGTATCCATATACCGCCAATTCCTGTAAACAGGTGAGCATCTTTCCTGGTTAATGCTTCCAATCCGCTTTCGTCGCAATACACTTCAAAGTCCATGATAATGAGTTTAATTAATTTTTAATCTTATTTTCCCCGTTAAAAGTTGCTGCATTAACCCCTTCTTTTGCTCCCTTAACTTCCCAGCTTTTGCTTTGAGCAGGCTGATTTCTTTATCTGCCGCTTGTAGCACTTGGGCAATGGCGGTTTATTCTTCGATGGGTGGAAATGGAAATTTTAATTGCTTTACATCAGAAGAATTAATCGCAGGATAATTGGAACCTGTTAATAACGCTTCAATCTGATTCATTAAACCTTTTGTAAATAAATATTGATAAAGAAATTCGTTATGAATATTTTTGCA
>JBGSMI010000001.1:0-19937 GCA_041740215.1 Ferruginibacter sp. | reverse complement strand
TTGGTTAGAATGCCGCCCTGTCACGGCGGAGGTCGCGGGTTCGAGTCCCGTCCGGTCCGCCTCGAGAGTAACAAATCTCATCAAACGCCCGCAAACAAAACGTTTGCGGGTTTTTTATATTAAGCTAGTTCCCCCATTTATTCAAAATTTCGCATACTACAAGTGACCTGGAGCACATAAATTTCACGGTTGCTGAATCTGAAAAACCCTTTTTAGTACTGCATTTCTGTCTAAACTAGGTCTGCAAATACTATAGTGGTTTTGTATAATTAAGAGGCTTAGCAAAAAGGTAACCACACATGAATCGAACCTTCTCTTTTTTTATGCTATACTAAAAAGTCAAATGTGTTTAGCTCATAGGAACATCCAGCTTTAGACCTTTAGGTTTTCGGTACTTTGATGTGCGCCTATTTCTCCCTTTTTTTAATGTATGTAAAGGCTATATTTCAATCCACACCGGCGCATGATCGCTGGTTTTTTCCCACCCACGTACCATGCTGTCTACACCGGCTGCTATAAGGCCCTGGGCAAGGTTTGGACTTAGCAGAAAATGATCAATCCTGAGTCCAGCATTGCGACCGTAGGCATCCCGGAAGTAGTCCCAAAAAGTGTAAATGGTTTCAGTGGGATAAAGCGTTCGGATGGCATCCGTCCAGCCTTGTGCCAACAGCTTTCTAAAAGCAGCCCGGGTCTCCGGTCTAAATAAGGCATCTTCTACCCAGCGCTCTGGTTTGTACGCATCCATTTCAGTAAGTATTACATTGTAATCTCCCGTTAAGATTACGGGATTGCCCGATGCAAACAGTTGAGCGGCATGCGCTGTAAATCTTTCAAACCAACTGAGTTTATAATCGAATTTTGGGCCGGGTGCAGGGTTGCCATTGGGCAGGTAAAGGCAACCAATCGTGAGGTCGTTGATGGTTGCTTCCAGGTAGCGGCTTTGTAAATCTTCAGGGTCGCCTGCCAAACCTCTGCGTACCTCCCTGATGTTGTCGTGGCGTGATAAAATGGCAACGCCGTTCCAGCTTTTTTGTCCCTGCCAGATGGCATGGTAGCCTGCATCCTGTATTGCCTGCAGCGGAAATTTTTCGTCTGGCGCTTTTAGTTCCTGCAGGCAGGCAATATCTGGTTGGGTTTCTTCCAGCCAGCGCAGCAATACGGGTAAGCGCCCGTTTACACCATTCACATTGTAGGTTGCTATTTTCATATTATGTTGTTCTTGTTTAAAGAAAAAGTGGTTGTTTATTTCAAGGTAGTATAATCTGCAAGACCTTCAAAAGAAAGCAGTAAATATTTGCCCTATAGCAATGGGACACAATAATTTTCGCTAAACATAAATGACGAATACAAGCGACCGTTGAACCGTTTCGTAACATCCAGCCTTTGTTTCAACAATGATTAAAATTTTCAGCATTGAGAGGTTTCAGAAGGTTTTTTGACCTGAGCAATGGGTAATGTCACATTTTCGTTTTGGAAAAATGACCTTGGTTTACGAATCATTTCTTTAAACCTTTTGTGCGGGGGCTTTTGTTTTTTTATGATTTTATTCTTATCCCGGACTAATATTCGTCATAATAGCTTAGCTGCCCCTGCTTTAAGTTTGCCCGGTAATTTTTTTAGTTATGAATGAGATTTTATTTAAACAGCAACTTTCAGCCGATGTGTATTTAATGCGCCTGCATGCGCCCTTGATTGCAGCGGAACGACAAGCAGGACAGTTCATTATTTTGCAAACGGATGATGATTTTGGCGAACGCATCCCACTTACCATTGCAGATGCCGATACGGTAGAAGGTTCCATTACCATTATTTTTCAGGTAGTGGGAAAAACTACCAAACATTTGTCTGCCTTTAATGCAGGTGATGCATTGCCTGCGCTGGTTGGTCCGTTGGGCAGACCCACGCATATCGAAAACTTTGGCCGGGCTGTATGTGTATGCGGCGGCATTGGGGTTGCTCCCATGCATCCCATAGCGCAAGCTTTAAAAAAGGCCGGAAATTATGTAACCATCATCACCGGTGCCAGAACAAAAGATTTGATCATTCTGGAAAATGAAATGAAGGCCATTGCGGATGAATATATTATATGCACAGACGATGGCACTTATGGCCGACAAGGATTGGTTACGGCACCGTTGAAAGAATTGTGCGAAGCTGTTCAAAAACCAGACATCGTAATTGCCATTGGTCCGCCGGTGATGATGAAATTTTGTTCCGAAACCACCAGGCCCTATAAAGTTTTTACACAAGTGTCTTTAAATACCATCATGGTAGATGGAACGGGCATGTGTGGCGGCTGCCGGGTAAATGTTGGCAACGAAGTAAAATTTGTATGTGTGGATGGGCCCGAGTTTGACGGCCACCTGGTAGATTTTGACAACATGATTTCCCGGTTAAATGCCTACAAGGAAATTGAACGCACCCACTATAAATGTTTTATTGAAAAAGCTTTTAATAACAATGTAAAGGAGGTAAGTTTATGAGTTACAAATCAGCCGACGAATTGCACCACGAAGCACAATGTTTATTAGATGAATACCTGGATAGGGCTTTAACCCTAAAGGTAAAAGAGCGGCAAAAAATTCCCGGACAGGACATGCCGGTACAGGATCCCGAAGTACGTGCTCACAATATGGATGAAGTAGCACTGGGTTATAGTTTTGAACAGGCGAGGGTAGAAGCTTTTCGCTGTTTGCAATGTGCCAAAAAGAATTGCATGGAAGGTTGCCCGGTTAAAATAGACATCCCCCGTTTTGTTGATATGATTGCCAAAGGTGAAATAGAGCAGGCCATTGCAGTGGTAAAAGAAACCACCTTGCTCCCTGCCGTTTGTGGCAGGGTTTGTCCGCAGGAACGGCAATGCCAATTGCATTGCACGCTGGGTAAATCTTTAAAAGATGTTGACAGCTCCGTGGCCATTGGCAGGCTGGAGCGTTTTGTGGCAGACTGGGAAAGAATCAACAATAAAATTGTAATTCCCTCTGTGAAACCTGCCACCGGAAAAAAGGTAGCCGTAGTAGGAAGTGGCCCGGCCGGGTTGGTAGTGGCAGCAGATTGCCGGCGGGAAGGTCATCATGTAACTATTTTTGAAGCCTTTCATAAATTGGGTGGTGTACTGCGGTATGGTATTCCCGAATTTCGTTTACCCAACGAAGTGATTGATAAAGAAATTGAAACGCTGGCAGCAATGGGCGTAGAGATCAAAACAAATTTTGTAGTAGGCCGCACCCGAAAACTAACCGACCTAATTGACAAAGATGGTTTTGATGCCGTGTTTATTGGAACAGGTGCCGGTCTGCCAATTTTTATGGGGATTGAAGGCGAAAATCTCAACGGGGTATTTTCTGCCAATGAATACCTCACCCGTATCAACCTGATGAAGGCTTTTGATAAAAATGCAGCTACGCCGATTTTTCCATCTAAAAAAGTAGTGGTGCTGGGCGGCGGCAATGTGGCCATGGATGCAGCCAGAATGGCCATACGATTGGGTGCAGAAACGGTGCAGGTCGTGTATCGGCGAACTGAAAATGAAATGCCGGCCAGAAAGGAAGAGGTACAGCACGCCAAAGAAGAAGGTGTCCAATTTCTTTTGCTTCAAAATGCGAAAAAAATATTGGGTGATGAAAGGGGATTTGTAAAAGGTATTGAGTGTTTAAAATATCAATTGGGTGAATCGGATGCTTCCGGAAGACGATCGGCTGTGGTAATTGCAGGCAGTGAGTTTACACTGGAAGTAGATACCGTGATAGTCGCAGTAGGCAATGGCAGCAACCCACTCATCAGCCAAACAACACCCCAACTGGATGTAAACAAAAGAGGCAACATTGTAGTAGATGAAACCCAAAAAACATCCATGGATAAAATATTTGCCGGAGGCGATATTGTGCTAGGTGCAGCCACCGTGATATTGGCCATGGGCGAGGGGCGAAAGAGTGCAGCCTCTATCAATGCGATGTTGCTCGCATCTGCGAAATATAGCAATCGTGCAGACTGAAAATTGTATTGGTCTTTTTAAACGGCGTAAGCTTTTTGATGGTAATAAAATAGCAGCGTAGCTCTTTCAGTTGCTGATGATTATAGTATTTCTTCGAATAGTTTCGGCGCTGTTTAAATGGGGGCTTGAAAATATTTAACATAACGATTGTCCTTAGCCGCTTTTTTTATAAGCTGATACCTTTCCCGGAAATTAAATCCACCATTCAACTTCCACTGTTGATTTCCCATTTATATTGCGTCATTCCCTATTTTGCAACCATTAAAAAATACCTATTGGTAGGTATTTTTTAAGACTATTTATTCCCCCAACTTTGAAAGCCATAAAGTGCCTGCAAGTTTTTGATTGAAATAATCCCATTAAAACGGGTGCATAAATCTTTCAGGCGGGTAGGTGGGGGGCTAATTGTTTGAAATAAAAAAGAGGGATTTTCATTATTATTTTGGGTGTAATCTTTTTTGTATTTCAGACATATAAATTTATGTTTAATTACTTTTTGATGAATGATAGGGTGTAAATGATGCCATCATTTTTATTTTTCGGCAAACTATTTTTTTAGAAGGATAAATCTGCATGGTTATTTGCGTTTTAAAAAAGCGCTTCTTAAGGAGGCTGAACTTTTAATGAAAAAAATTTTTAAAGTTTTTGAATGAATGGTAACAATTGTTGATCAGAAATTGTGTAGTTGAATTCAATGTTGTATCATTGCTTTCCGCATTCGTTTACCCTTTTTAAATGATCTCCCCAAAAGATTTCCTTTTATTTTTTTTGACCTATAAGTCATATTTATTTTTATGCTTCAACTACTGCTACTGCTTAAAAGGAAATTGCTGTGTCTGGCTATTATTGCTATGTGTGTGGGTGGAACAACTACACTTCAGGCTGCGGCTCCTCCAAATGATAGTTGTGGAGGCGCCATACCGATTGTGATTGGCAACGGCGGTTTTGCGCTGGGACTTTTTACCAGTACCAATACAGATATTACGAGTGCTACCCTACAAACTGGTGAAGCTTTTGCCCCTTCTATTATTGTGGCAGGGCTTAATAAAAAAAGTGTGTGGTATAAATTTAGCTTGCCTACCAACCGAAGTGTAAGGGTAAGTCTTTTACAACCCGGTAGTGCCATACAAGCCGGCAACGTTGGTTTTACCATTTATAAAACAAAAAATTGCCTTCCGGGAAATGCAGATGTCAGCACCAAATTAAGTCCGATTGAAACCTTTGGAAATACCTTTCATCCCTGTGTGGATGTGGGCGATTATTTGGTACAGGTTACCAGTAACAATGCAGCCAATGGTCCGGTTTATATTACCGTAGAAACGGCAGAGCCAACGCCAGCCGACTATGATAAGCCGGTAAATGCCTACGATTTCGTTGATTCAAAAACCTTTAAAACATTAATTAAAGATTATTTCGTGCAATGTCAAACCATTGACAATGCCGCAGAAAATTGCCAGCCCAATGGTAGTTTTGTCAACTACACCAAAAGTACCTGGCAAACATTTACAACGCCTAATTATTTTGACTACCTCAACTTTTGGTTGGTGATCAAGCCAGGTAATTATGGACTTCCACCTGTCAAGATTGGCTATCGGTTGTACGAAGGCGATGCTAAAACAACTGCTGTTGCTTCATTGTTGCCGGTTGGTGGTTGCGATAGCATTTTAACCGACTTGTATTCAATAGGCAAAAAATATTATGGTTGTGGTATGTTAAAGCCAAACACAAAATATTCCGTACAGTTATTGTTTCATAAAGATTTTAATGAGGAAATCAGGATAGCGGTGGAATGGAATGGTTCGCAGGTTACCAATGGCCCGTTGCCGGTAAGCAGTTTGGCGGCACCCAATAAGATAACAACACTCAATACCAGTGCTACCACCGGTGGAGCTGCCAATTTATTGACTGATTATTTTGGTTGCAATAGCAGGCATAGCCAGAATAATTGTCCGAAATCGATGCCTGCAAATGGGGTGTTGTACAATGGCTACAACTATAACCTCAGCAGTTTCTTTTCTTTCAACCTTACCACTACCACCTCCTTGTTTTTTAATCCTCTTAATAACCCCTGCAGTGGTCGTTTGCTGATGCGGTTATACAAACAAGGGCTTACCAATAATTGTACAGATTTGGATACTGCCAATATCATTGCCATATTTGATCCCAATACTTACCAGATTAATCCATTGAGTTGTTTAGCACCCGGCAACTATGTGTTGCAGGTAATGGGGATCGATTCTGTAGCAGGCATCAATTCACTACACATCTCCAGCCTTAGTAATTCACCAGATAATTATTTATGCCGTAACCTGGGGTTAGGCAGTTTTTTTAAGTTTAACATGAATGCCAGAACAGAAGTGGCGAGTAATAAATTTTCTCTGAGCGCTACTGGCAGGTTTGATAAAATAAATGTCAATGGTTTGGGTGTTATGCAACCCTTGCAAAGAGGCGTCACTTATACAGCTACTCCTGATACATTGGGTTGTGCAAACACGGTTTTGCCCGATGATGACCTTTGCCAGCCTGGTACAAGCAACAATTACACGAAAGCCAGTTACCGTGAATTTGTAGTAGCAGATAGTGTTATATTGTACGTTCCAGACTATATAAGTTCAGCTTCCGCTTCAAAAATATTTAAAGGTGATTTAAATGCCTTGGCTACTTCCCAGAGTGCTTTTAATTATCCTCAAAAAATAACTGGGGTTCAACCGGTTTCGGGTTGTTTTTCCGGCTATAGCTTCAGTACTCAAAATGCATGTATTACTCCGGGTACATATACAATTGCAAATTTTGATAATAGGCTGGGATATGAAGTAACTACTAAGTTTACGATATTAAAACCCACCAGTAAATTTAACGCACCCACAACGGCACAAGATATGGGAGACATATGGCAGACAATTGACCCTATTTATAATTCAGTAGTTAGTGCAGTCGATACGTTTACTTGCTATGATAATCCACTCATTATTGATGGTGTAAATCCTTGTAATGCGGTTTGGTCAGTCCCTACTACTAAACAGATATACCGTCAATTTTACTTAAGTAAACCTGCAATTGTATCTATCTACAATTCCTTTAATTATTTATCATTTGCAGGCAGAAACACACTATTCTTTGGTAAGGCAACTGATGGTGTAGCACAGTTAAAAAAGGTTGGAACCAAATGGACCTGCTTTACAAATGTTTATAGTAGTCAATGTGAAGCACTTCCGGCGGGATGGTACACGGTTGTTTCGTATGGAGTAGGTCCAAATTTTGCTAATCCTTTACCGGGAAACCCGTATAATATTCAATACTCTGATGCAGGTCTTCCAAACGCTTTTCAAATCCGCCTTACTGTAGCTTGTCCCGAGCCTAAGTTTAATCGGCCACATAAAGCGTCTATTGACACACTTACTGGCCAGCCTTATAAAATAGAATGGGGGCCGCAAACAGGCCATACTCCAGCTTACCCGGTTACGGGAAAACGATATACGCTAAACGTAGAAAATTTTGATTGCAGTCAGGATACAACTTTCATTAAAACCTATATGCAGCAATGTAGTCCGGAAAATGTAAAAGTTTCCTTCTATGTTTTCCGGCTTACACAAGAGTCGTATGTTCAGGTAGGGGCATTGCCTTATGATTTTGTGGTGTCTATGTATGATTTTGATGTGAGAAGGGGTGATAGTACGAGATTAAAAACCGATGCAGCTCTTCAGCCATGCCTTACAAATGGTAAGGTTAGTGAATTCTGCAAAATGCAGCCTGGCATTTACACAATGGTGATTTATGGATCTGCAGTTTATTCTTCTTCTTGTTTGCCAATTACTCCAACAATTTATGTAGATCAGGTAGGCCAAAGCCGGTTTGACCATGCTGCTAAAGCGTATGATTTTGGCGCTATAAAGCCAGATAGCTCCTGGTATAATGGCAAACCCGGTGATGTAAATCCATTAAATAGCGGAAGGGCTGCCAGTAACGATTTTTTTTACTGTACTACCGGTGCGCAACCATTAGATCCTGATCTTGCGGCTTGCATGTCAAAGTATAATGCAAACATTTATTTGCCTGGCAACAATATCGTGCTGCATCCTAACAATACTACCGCACCAGAACAATCTATAATCGACCGTAGAAATCTTTGGTACACATTCACTGTTGATCATCCGGGAAAGATAAGGATTGCAGTAAAAAATATGACTATTGGTAAGAACAATTCTTCAACCCACCAATATCCTTTTTCTGTTTTTAAAAGTGACGTAGATGGAACGCTTCAATTTACACAGGTTATTGCAAATGGTTTAGTGGATTCTACCCTATTACAAGGCCTTTCGCTTGTAGGAAAAAATTGGGGTATGTATAACTATTGCGCAGGTACTCCAGAGATTGAGGTGCTTGTACCACCATGTAGTTTTACTCCTACCAGATATTATGTAATGGTAGAGAATAGGAATCCTTATGGATATGACAATGTTCACTCAATGAACCCAAACAGCCAGGTGGAAGTTTCGATTTTATTGGATTCTATAAATGCTAACCCGCCAAAGTTCGACCACTTTAGCCAGGCAAATGACATGGGGTTGGTAAACAGTGGTATTAAAAAAGGAGCCGTGGATAATTTTACCTGCGCTACCAAAGATTTAACAGACCCACTTAACTACTCGTACGTTACTGGATGTAATAAAACACTTTGGTATAAGTTTACTACTACAGTTACCGGTCAGATACGATACGCAGCTTTTTTTAAAGGCACCAACTACCAGTATTACGACCACATTCAATTGTTTCAACAAATAAAACCAAACGATTCATCCAATACTGGTCTCCTTAGTTTAATTTATACATCCAATTATTTCGATAATGGCGTTTGGGCGCAGCGATGCATTACCCCTGGCACTTATTATATTATTTTGCCTGGTTGCAATGCTGTTAATGAAGATGTGTATCCGCAAATAGAAATCATACCGCAGGCTGGAGATTTTTGTAGCTTTCCGATGATTGCAAGCCTTACGGGGGCTGGTAGCAAAGTGGTTCCGGTAACGGTTGATTGCCATACCATAGGAACCGACTATGGTGAATTTAACCCAACCCTTACTTGTCCCGCTGGCGCTGTTACCAGCAATTATAAAACCAGTTGGTACCGGCTGGATATTACCGGCACGGACACATTGGATGTGACTGTTTATATTGATGAAAAAACAAATGCAGGCAGTACCGACATTAAGTATAGAATGATGACCGGCACCTGCGGTGCTATGCAGGAGCAAAGCTGTGTGCAAGATGCGCTTACCCGAAACACCTATAAATGTTTGGCACCTGGCAACAGCTATTTCATACAGGTATTCTCTCCTCAGACTTTTAACGGGACGCAGGTTACCGGTGATATTGATTTGAATATTGCTGCGGTAGTACATGCAGATACCTGTTTACCTGCAGCCACTTGCATTGGGGTAGCCAACTTTACACCACAGTTTGATTGTACCAAGGATAAGAATGTAACCTTTACCAACTTCAGTACCTATGGCTCCTCCATAAAATACGATTGGGATTTTGGATACAACAATCAAAAAAGTACTGCCGTATCACCTCAGTTTTTCTATCCGGCCTTAACCGTCAGTAAAACATATACTGTCAAATTGGTAATCACCAATACGCTTTGCGGTAAAAAAGATTCTGTAACACAAACAATCACCATCCCCGCAAGGCCTGCCGTTAATTTGGGCAACGATACGGTGATTTGTAATAATGGCAGTACCATTGTACTAGACGCTACATCGCATACCGGCAGTACTTATTATTGGTACAATGGAAGTGCTCAGCCAACCTTTACAGCAAGTGGCATAGTTTCTCCCTATGTAGAAGTTACCTATAATGGTTGCAAGACAAGGGATACCATCAACATAAAAATTAATCCGATTGCAAAACGTACGCTCCAAACAAAAGCCTTGTGTGCAGTAACACAGGTATCGCTCGATGCCTACCGCGGTCAGGGAGAGCAGTACCAATGGAGTAATGGAATATTTGCCTCGTCTATTATGGTAAGCCAGCCAGGTATTTATTGGGTAGATGTATATTGGAATGGCTGTATTGTAAGAGATTCTTTTCAGGTAGTAAGTACCAGCCTTCGTCCCCTGGGTAATGATACTACACTCTGCCAGTCCAATAGTCCATATACTGCAAATGCTATTGTAAGTGGTGCGACCTCTTATACCTGGCAAAACAATAGTTCTACCCCCACTTTTAGTATCAATAAAGCAGGGGTGTATTGGGTAGACATCAACCTGGGCGGTTGCACCTTCAGAGATTCCCTGACGGTAGGAATCGATTCGTTTAAGTTGGTCACAACATCGGCCCGCATTTGCCAGGGGCATTCCTATATTTTGCCAACCGGCAAAGTGATCAATATAGCGGGTGTTTATAAAGACAGTTTGAAAAACAGCCGTGGTTGCGACAGCCTTATTACTACCATCACACTTACGGTAGATACCGTTAAAAGAGTAACGAATAATGTATCGCTTTGTGTCGGACAATTGTACACTTTTCCTGGTGGCACAACCATTGGTATTGCTGGTAAATATATTGATACCCTAAAAAATACCAGGGGTTGTGATAGCCTGATCACTACGCTTAATTTAACGATAGCAACAACTGTAAAGAATAGCACCACTGCGACAATATGTAACGGAGCTGCCTACACGTTGCCATCCGGTAAATCAGTATCAACAACCGGAATTTATATCGATACGATAAAGGCCCTTGCTGGTTGCGATAGCCTGGTTACCAC
The DNA here is from genome assembly GCA_041740215.1 of Ferruginibacter sp. Classification (GTDB taxonomy): domain Bacteria; phylum Bacteroidota; class Bacteroidia; order Chitinophagales; family Chitinophagaceae; genus Ferruginibacter. The sequence continues at coordinate 9,174 of JBGSMI010000001.1, read as the reverse complement.
CGTAAATTTAACAATACTCAAACCTATCATCAATACCACAACGGTAAGTAGCTGTTTTGGACAAACCTACACGCTGCCAAACGGCACCAAGGTTAATACCGCAGGCGTTTACAGCGATACCATCCGCTATACAATTGGCTGCGATAGTTTGATAAGAAATGTAACCGTAACCGTTAATTCAAAACCATCATTGGGTTCCGATAAATCCATTGCTATTTGCCCAGATAATACCGCCAATCTCACCAGCCAATTTACTACAACAGGACTTACCAGTTCCTGGACACTGGGCGGAGGCGCTGTTGCAACGCCAACTTCAGTAAACACTGCAGGTACCTATCAGTTGATAGCCACCAACAGTAGTGGTTGCGCAGATACCGCCCTGATAACGCTTACGATTAGCCCAAAACCAGCATTGGATGCAGATAAAGCCGCCATTACTTACACAGGCAACATCTTTGATTTGACAACTCAATTTGCAACAACAGGCTTTACCACAAACTGGACGCTCGATGGAGCAACGGTTTCAAATCCTGCTGCTGCTTCCATTGGCGGTTTGTATCAGTTAATTGCTACCAATACAAGTGGTTGTTCAGACACCGCCTTTTTCAATCTTTCAGTAAGCCCAAGGCCCAATCTTGGTGCAGATAAATCAATCGGAATTTGCGAGGGAACTTCAGCCGATTTAACCGTCCAGTTCAGTTCAATTGGTTTAACGGGTAATTGGACATTGGGCGGTGTACCTGTGCTCAATCCGGCCGCAGTAAAAGCTGTAGGTATCTATCAACTCATTGCCATAAATGCTGCTGGGTTTTCCGATACTGCCTTTTTAACTTTATTCATCAACCCGAACCCGACTTTGGGTATTGATAAAATAGCTGCTATTTGTGCAGGTAATAGTTTCAATCTAAATAACCAGTTTACCACCACCGGCTTAACCACTAACTGGACAGTGAATGGAGCCGCCATTGCCAACGCCAATGCTGTGGTTACAGCAGGTATTTATCAACTGATTGTAACAAATAGTTCAGGCTGCAAAGACACTGCAACATTGCCGCTTACGGTCAACCCAAAACCAGCTTTAGGGGTAGATAAAACATTGGGCATTTGCGAGGGCAATACCGCCAGCCTAACCGCTCAATTTACCACTACCGGCTTAACAACCAACTGGTCGCTCAATGGTGGAGCAGTGGCCAATCCATCTGCTGTAACTACTGGCGGTATTTATCAACTCATCGCTGCCAATAGCAATGGTTGTAGTGACACTTCCTTGGTAACGCTTACGGTTAGCCCAAAGCCAGCGTTGGGTGCAGATAAATCCATTGCGATTTGTGCAGGCAACTTAGTCAACCTTACCACCCAATTTACTACCACCGGCTTAACTACTAGCTGGACAAATAATGGAATCGTGGTTAGTAATCCGGCGGCAGTAACCGCAACCGGTATTTACCAATTAATTGCAACCAGTATTGCCAGTTGTAAAGACACCGCACTTGTTACCATTTCAGTTGCACCTAAACCAAATCTTGGTGCAGATAAAGCTTTGACCATTTGCGCAGGCAACACCGTAAATCTAACCACACAATTTACTACTACCGGATTAACGACCAACTGGACAATTAGCGGTGCAGCGGTGTCGACTCCATCAGGTGTAAAGCAGGGGGGTGTTTATCGGTTGATTGGAACTAACAGCAATGGTTGCAGTGACACCGCGTTGTTCAATCTTACTGTAAATCCATCCCCATTATTGGGGGCAGATAAAACGGTTTCTTATTGTACCGGAGGAAGCATAAACTTAACCAGCCAGTTTGTAACAACCGGATTAACCAGCACCTGGTCGCTCAATGGCAATACAATTGCATCGCCCACAGCCATCACTTCTGCAGGCGTTTATCGGTTGATTGTAGCCAATAATTTTGGTTGTACCGACACCGCTTCGGTTGGTGTGTCGATCAATTTGTTGCCCACCGTTTTAGTGGCAGATCCTGCACCGGTGTGTACACCAGCAACCATTAATCTAACTGCTGCATCAGTAACTGCTGGTTCTACCCAAGGTCTTAGTTACACCTACTGGCGAGATATGGCTGCCACCATTGCAGTATCCAATGCCAGTGCAGTTCCATCAGGTTTGTATTATATCAAAGGAACAGATGCGAACGGTTGTTTCGATAGCAGACCTGTTACCGTGACAGTTTATACTTTACCGGTAGTAAATGCCGGAAGAGATACCGCCATCTGCGATCAATCCTTTGCAATATTGAGCGGCACTGCTACCAACCTTGGAATTGGTACGGTTGGTTATTTATGGAGCCCAGCAACCGGACTTTCAAATGCGGCTACAGCAAGAACTACTGCCGCACCAGGTGCAAGTACTACCTATCGGCTAACCGCAAGAGTAGATTACGGCAACTGTGTGTTATCAGTAGCCGATAACGTTAGGATCAATATGCAGCCGCCGGTTGTTGCATTTGCAGGCAACGATACAGTTGCCGTTTCCGGAGTGCCACACCAGATGAGAGCAACGGGTGGTGTCAATTATTTATGGTCTCCTGCTTCGGTGTTGAACAATGCATCAATTGTTAATCCGCTTGCCACTTTGAGGCAGGATACCTGGTTTACCGTAGTGGTAACAGACGTTGCAGGTTGTAAAGCAAGTGCTACTGTGTTGGTAAAAGTTTACAACGGCATCACCTATTATCTTCCCAATGCATTTTCACCAAATGGCGATGGGTTGAATGAAGTGTTCCGTCCAATTCCGGCAGGCATTGTGTCAACCGAATACTTTAGAATTTTTAGCAGGTACGGTCAGTTGATTTTTGAAACCTCCCAACCATTAAAAGGCTGGGATGGATTTTATAAAGGCATCAGGCAACCCATTGGAAATTATATCTGGAGCATCAAGGGAATGGGAAGCGATGGGAAAGTGGTAGAGATGAAGGGGAATGTAGTGTTGGTGAGGTAGCGAAACGCAGGTTTGAAGTTTTTGGAATTGGGAGATCAAAAAAAATAATTGATTTCATATTCGAAATAACTACATTTAACTTTATTCCCTTATATAAAAAAACGATCATCCTTTTTAATAAGATACAATGAAACATATTTTACAATTAGTGCAAAAAATAGCATTACTCATTACCTTACTTTGCCTTTTTAAAATGCCCTGCGGTATTGCCCAAAATTTTAGTTTTAAAAATTGGAATAAAGACAGTAATGCTATATTAACCGTAAATGCTTTCAGATCGGTAACTATAGATAAACGCGGAATTGTTTGGGTAGGATCAGACCTTGGGGGGTTGTATAATTTTAAGGAAAATACCTGGAAAAAAATCAATACTTATCCCGATGTAACTTTCAGGCATATGGTGCCTTCCAATATAGCTGCAGACAGTAACGTTTGGGCCACTTCTATCGGGAAAACTGCTGTTCAGGCGATTACCGGCGGCGCTTATCTTATCAATACAAAAACGGAAACCGTAACCCAATACGGATCTGGAATTGCAGGCGGCCTGAGTGCCAGGTTTGCGAATTCGCTTGCACTTAGCAGTACAGGGTCTGTATATGTAGCACTGGCGCAATCCCTTACTGGTACAACGACCAATCAGGGTGGTGTGTTTTTTTCGAATACAGTTAATCCTCCAATGCCATCTTCTACATCATTCACCAGGGCAATTCAGGATGCTGGTGAAATTAATTATTACGCTGCTGGTAACAGGGGCGATGAATTATGGTTTGGGCGAGGGGCCAGTTGCGTAAATGGTGTTTGCCAGGCACCTTATATTGCAGTACTAAATAGTAAAGGCGACAAACTACCATCGATAACCGCTGCCATTTCCGGTCTTCCGTTTACCAATAGCAACACGGTTTTTACCAGGGCCATTTTTACAGATACAATAACCGGAAATACATTCGTTGGGCTCAATAGCGGAGGAATTGGCGTATGCAGAAATGATGGAACCTGGAAGATGCTCACCAGTGCCAATAGTCCGTTTCCTGCAGGTGCCGCTGTTAACTTCAATGCCATTGAAAACGTATTTGGCGAAATATGGGTGGGTACTTCGTTTGGGGTTTTTGTTTACAATGGAACAGGATCATTGGATAGCATGGGGTCATTCAAGATGCTAACGACAGCCAATGGTTTGCCAACAAGCAGCATCACAGATATAGCGGTAGATACCGCCCGCTCAGATATCTGGATAACCAGTCCCGTTGGGGTAAGCCGTGCTCCGTACACACCGCCATTTATAAAAGGAATTGTGTATGATGTATTTTGCAACAGGCCCGGCAGCGCTCTTGACAGTTTAAAATTGTACGAATCGCTGCAAAAAAAACCCATTACGGCAGGCGTGAAAGTGAAGTTACTTGAGAATGGCATTTTAAAAGACTCCAGTGAAACGGATGCCGATGGTGTATTTGAATTAAAAAATGCAGAAGATGGCAAGGTATATTCCGTTGAGATAAAATTTAAAAAGGATGGCAACGAAATTTTATACAGGTATGCCGGTATAAAAAATCATACGTTGATGGGGGCAATATTAATACCCGATAGCCTGATAAGGGAAATCAAAGCATTCAAGCCTAAAATGGTTAACAGATGTTTTAAAGTAAAAATGCCTTTTTTAATTACATCAAGTACTTGCCGGGAGGGATTTTATGTAGCAGAATACGACCAATCCTTTGAACCATTTTATAATGCAAATGGCATACAAATGGAACATAAAAAACAGGTAGAAAACCTGGCTGATTTTTATGTTGCATTAGCAACTGTGTATAGTTTGGGTGGCACCAGCACAGAGTTAATGGGCGAATCTTTATCCAATGCATTTGATGCCATCCAATCGATTGGCGCTTTTGTAAAGTTTGGAAATGCAATAAAAACGGATGCCGTTGTTTTGGGAGAAGCAAAAAAGAAAATACTTTTTACCACATTGAAGCTAATGAAGGAAGGGTATTTCTGGGGTTTAAAAAAGGTGTCTTCAACACTTGCTGCATATCCCGAAGCGAAGGATGCAAAAGAAATAATAGACAACGCTATTTCTTTTATCAGTGATATGGATGATTTAGGTCTTAGTGTTCTGGAAAGTGGCCCCAAAGATGCCGGCATAGACTTTTTAATTGATGTTGTAAAAAAGGAAATGGCCTTACAGATATCTTCCACTTATTACAGGTCATACTGTGTTAACCGACATAAAAATTTTATTAAAAATGCGGCTCCTTCAAGTAAAAATGCCCTTTCCGGTTTCACCTTTGATCAAACCTTTAATCGCCTCTACAGCACTTCTGCCAACTCCCTCGTAAAATATGCTCAGGATACGTTTACCGTAAGAAAGGATAAGATTGAAACGCTTGGTACCATTGCGAAAGTAGCTGCTTATGCGGCGAGCGTGGGTGACGCAGCTACGGCACTTGCTCTAATACCAGGTGGACAGTTGGCCGGCGCTATTGCCAAAGGTGTGGCAACTGCGGCAAAAGTTGTAAGAACAAGTGCCCTCACTTTTGCAATGCTGGAAGGTGCTCTGGGTTGTGTACAGGTATCTGCTATTTCAAGTAAAATTTTGACAACTACCGGGTTTACCAATTTAAAACCAGCAAGAAATTACAATAAGGGAAATAACCCACCATCGCAGCTTTCACCTGCCAGCCTGCTGGCACAAAAGAATAATTACAATCTGAAGCTAACAGAACTCAAAGCCATCTATAACAGAGCTACCTATGATTCCGCTATTTACTATGCCAAATATAATGAATTTGCAACGGCGGATTCTCTGTATACAATTGAAATGACGAAGGCTTTAAATGCTTTATGGGCTTCTGCCGACAGTGCTTTGACTAAAGTGCCAACTTTTGCCGGTAAATTGGAAAGGGTAGTGGATTCATTTGTAACCCAACAATACAGCACACGGCAAACATTCTTTTATCAAAACCTGGGCTATATTTTTGATACAGATAAATCTGGTTATGTTCCAGAGTTAAATACACTGGCAGACGAAATAATAAAATGGAATGACTCTGCCGTTAACGGTTTAAATTACCTGGTAGATGATATCAATTTAAACGGCATTGCCGCACCTGCATACCTGGTGCAGGATGGTTATGTGTTGAATCATAGCCACCAGCCTGGCAGCAGCGGGAGCTTTACGTACACCTTTAAAAATTATGGTACAACCGCCATCAATAATGTTAGTTTTAAATTAAGTCCTCCAACAAAAGGTTATCAATTTACCAGTGCTGATTCAATTTATGCAGGCACTATTTTAGCGGGAGCTTCAAGGCAAATCACTTTTTCTTTTACCTCTCCATTAACCGACAGTCTTTGCCGGTATACCATTGATGTAGAGGCCAGTAATGGTAGCTTTATCGATGTTACCGGGTCTTTATATGTGAATGACCCTGCAAGAACTTACACCGTAAAAAGTGGCAACTGGAGCGACGTAAATACCTGGAGCAACAAAACGGTTCCTAACAGTGCTTCTAAAGTAATGGTAAGTCATACAGTAACTGTAGATGTGGATGCAACCTGCAAATCTGTTAATTCTATAAACCCGGGTTCTATCCTTGTAAATACTGGTAAAAGGTTAACAATATTGAAATAGTAATTTGGGAGGAGGCATTTTGATCTTGCATTACAAATTGAGATAGGTCTCACTTTCACAATAGACCAATGTACAAAAGCTACAACGAATGTCAGCCATTTTTGTCGCTTTTTTACTTCGGTAATCTCCTGCTGCTTACAGATAATAAAGCGGCCTCCTTTTCCCGGAAAACAATAAATTAGTAAAGACTTGAATGACTGTAGGAAATTTTGTTTTTCATCACCTCAATGAAAGTTTTTTCAGTAGCAATTCTTTCCGGCTTTTGGATACGTTAATGGTTGACCCATCACTCATCATCAAATAGCCACCTTCACCTTTAATGTATTTTTCCACCTCATTGATGTTTACGATATGCGAATGGTGTATCCTGATAAAGGCGTAATCTTCCAGCAGTTCTTCAACATCTTTTAAATTACGGGATGCCGTGATTTTTCGTTTGTCTTTTAAAAAGAGATGGGTGTAGTTGCCTTCCGATTCACAACTGATGATGGACTCAGCAGTTAGTAGCTGAAAGCCTTCCATAGTTGGAATGGCAATTTTTTTAATTGAGATAGTTGGGTTCTTCAATTTTTGCAGCAGCATTTCCAGTTGTTGTGGCAACGGATGCTGGTTACGCTGTGCTGCTTTTTGTACCGCTTTTTGTAGTTCTGTCCGGTCAATTGGTTTTAATAAATAATCCAATGCACTAAACCGGATTGCCTTAATTGCATACTGGTCATAGCTGGTGGTAAAGATGAGGTCGAAATTGATTTTCCCTAATTTTTCCAGCAGTTCAAAGCCATTCATAAAAGGCATTTCAATATCCAGAAAAAGTATCTGGGGTTCATGCTCTTTAATTGACTGTAAAGCAGTTTCGGTTGAATAGCAGATGTCCAGCACTTTTACTTCCGGGCAGTAACGTTCCAGCAGCATCGCCATCGATTCACAACAGTCGGGCTCATCATCAACAATAATAGCAGTGATCATTTTATTGGTTTATTTTATACAACAACTTCCGTTAAATCTTTATAAGGGATGGTAAGAATCACTTTTGTTCCACAGCCATTTCCTTCGTGATCTGTCAAATCTTCGATAGTAAAACGAGCCGCCTCATTTTTAGATTTGTTTAAAAGTGCCAAACGTCCTGCGGTGATGTTCATCCCCATTGATTTATTTTTTTCTGCTGAGCGGCTGTTGACAGAAGCAGCCATATTTCTGCCAACACCATTGTCAATAATGATACAGGTCAATGTTTTATCCGCTGCACACAATTGAATCTCAAGACAGCCTAGCCCTTTTTTATGCATCAGTCCATGCCAGATGGCGTTTTCTGCAAATGGTTGAATAAGTATCGGTGGTATATACAGCGTATTGATGTCAATGGTGTTTATAAAAGTAATACTATAATTAAATACATTTTTAAATCTTAATCTTTCCAGGTCTAAATAGAGGCGAAGTGCTTCCAATTCGGTTTCGAGTGTGATCAATGATTTCTCAGAATTGTGCAAAGCCATTCGTATCAATCGTGAAAATTTAGTAAGATAATCAGAAGCTTCTTCTGTTTTATTAATCAGTATAAACCTGTTAATAGAACTGAGACAATTAAAAATAAAGTGTGGATTCATTTGTGCCCGCAGGGCTTGCATTTCAAGCTCGGTCGCTTGTTGTTGAAATTCTACAATTGCCTTTTTACTTTGCAATTGTTGCAGTGCCAATGCATGCTGGAGTTGTTGCTTTTCGTTCTTGCGTTTAAGATTGATGTTCCAGATAACAATAATACCAATCAATAAGAAGGCGATGGAGGTTGCAATAAGCGTATACCTGATGAACGCTTCACTTTTTATTTTTTGCTGCTGCATGGATAGTTTTTCCTGGATGAGTTGCTGATCTTTCTGCAGTAAATTGATTTTTATTTTTTGCTGCTGGTCCTGAGATTTCATTTCCGATAAAGCTATATTTCTCCGGTATTCATCGCTCAGAATGGAATCTTTTATTGCTGTATATTTTAAGTTGTATTTATAAGCACTATCTGTTTTTTTCTGCTGGTCGTAAAGTTTCCAGTACAATTCGTAGGCGTCTCTTAAAAATGGCCTGGAATCTGTTTGCTGCGATAGGTTAAGCAATCGTTTCGTATTAAAGAAAGCTTCAGAGAATTGTTGTTTCGCCAGGTAGCAATTTGCAATGAGTTGTAATATCCTCATAACGGTGCGTTTGTCGTTTCCTTTTTCGAAAAATAGCAGCGGTTTCTGAAGCTGCTCAATGGCTAAATCGTATCTGTATTGTTTTAGGTAGACTTCTCCGATCCTCACATTTGTATAAGAGAGACTTCGTTTTTGGATGGTGCTGTCAGTTGTGCTGAGGTTTACATATTTGTTTGACTCTTTGAAATAATAGTGTGCAGAATCCAGGTGATTGAGTAACAAAGAAATATCGCCCATTAGCTTGTTGTATCGTACCGGGTTGTTTGTGCCGGCCTTAATTGCGGCCAGACGAAAATAGGTTAATGCTATTTCAGGTTCACCGGCATTTTTATATAAGTTCGCCATATTCTCCGGCGAAGAGATTACACCCCTTGTGTCGCTGATCTTGTTTGTTATTCTGATGGCTT
>JBGSMI010000407.1:0-1611 GCA_041740215.1 Ferruginibacter sp. | reverse complement strand
CCGATAGCTATCGGGACTGGATACTGGATGATGGATGCTTGATAATGGATTCTTCGAAAATCTTATAAAATAAAACTACCCGATGCCATCATCTCCGCTACCGCTTTGATTCACAATCTTACGATCATTACCCGCAATTTCGCCGATTTTAAAAACATTGACGGGCTTGACTACATTAACCCTTACACACTATCAATAAAAAACGCCCAGTCTTACAACGTATAGTTTAAAAACTGTTTTTTTTGTAACCCTGGCATTGGAAAGCTAAGGCACAAACCATTCCTTAATCGATGGATTAGGTATTCATTCATATGCAGTGCGGACATATTAATAATGAAGATTATTATACGTCGGGGTTTGGCAGTAGCAGTACGGTAGATTAAAGATCTTTTGTGCGCCCCTTGATGGAACGAATGAAACAGTTATTAATAAGGTAAAATTTTATTTCATCTTCAACACCGCATAGTTAGGATGCTCAGGATTTACAATCAATTCCTGCCGGAGCGGATGAATCAGCACATCCATTTCTTCCATTGGTATAGCACCTAATAAGGGCTCACTATCGCCTGGTAATACAAAAGCGTTGCAGGTAGCTTTTCTATTGGCAAAGCGGATAAAAACCGGACCGACCACATCGTACTCGTTTACACTGCTGTCTGCCATTTGAACTTTTCGTTTTTCTACAAAAGGCAGTTCCAGTTGCGATTGAATTGTTTCATTGATGGCCATCATGTATGCACCGCTATCTGCAAGCACATTTAATCTCAAACTTCTTATTTCGTCTTCCCCAATAATGTGCCTCCTGGCATTTTCATAGTCCACTGCATTTATCAATTCTATATTAGCATATACTAAACCCATAAAAATTGTTTTATCAAATTTAATTTAAAAATTTGTTTCATACTACTTAATACCGAATTCGTTTTCTACCATTGGCAACCAGGTGATATGCTATTAAGTAGGGTAAATATAAAGTTGATTGATTAGGATTTCGCTGGAACGATAGCATTTTTTAATAACTTTTTAATTTTTTGTACTCTATTGCTTTATCATTTAAAACCTGAATATCCTTGTCAATTACTTCAACACCAATATAGGCATATCTAAAATGCAATCCACTCCTCATCCAATGCTATCGGATCCTGGGCCATCCAAAAATGGCCCTCCTCACCACACCAAGCCCCTTAACACCTCTGTTATCGGCGGAAATTACGATACGGTTTTTGAAGTGCCAACTAAATAACAAACTGGTAGAATAGTGCCTTTATTTTTACATAACCATGGGTAAAAAAGTGAAGCTCGAAGCGGCGTAAAAATTCAGCAATGGATAGCAACTGTTTTCGTTTGTTAGCTTCTGCATAGTCTTCGTATTTGAACCATACGCTATGCCGGTTGATGCTGAAAATCCTGTGTTTGGTGGCCGCTGCTTTTTGCACATAGTGGAAAGGATAACCCACCGTCTTTGCAGCTTGCTTTTACAGAAAAATATCCCAATGCCTGGATTTTGGCTACGGGAAGCACTTCTGTTAGAACAAGACTTTAAAGAATGGGAATAACAAATAATTTGGCAGACATGGAAATAGATTTTATAGTTTCGGGATACAACAAATA
>JBGSMI010000356.1:0-3298 GCA_041740215.1 Ferruginibacter sp. | reverse complement strand
CCCGGTAATCCCATCACAATTATTATCACGATAATTTTTTAATAGTTAAAACCAATGGTCAGTTTGTAAACTAAAAAAGAAGTCTGTTTAAAACGGTTGTTCTTTCATTTTTTTATGGTTGAAATGGTCGTTTCCATCGCTTTCTAAATGCACACCAGGGTATGTCCGCATTAATTGTACCAACAACTCAAACACTATTTTAGTGCAGTAAAAATGGTTCCATCGTATTGCCGACCTTTCTGAAATTCTGTGGCAATTGGTAAGTATGCTTCAATGAGGTACACAAACCTTTGTAAGGTCTAAACTGACAAGTTGAAAGGCATCCGCTATATCTCTCGTTACAACTATTGATTAACTTGCAGCATGTTTCAGCAGTTATTTAAAAGCATCCAGGAAAAGGTGGCCGCCACACCAGAAGAACTGGAGATGTGTACCAGTTTTTTTATCCCCAAAAAATTACGTAAAAAGCAATTTCTTTTGCAGGAAGGAGATGTGTGCAAATACAATGCTTTTGTTGAAAAAGGCATATTGCGTTCCTACACCATGGATGAGAAAGGCATAGAACATATTGTACAGTTTGCACTGGAAGGTTGGTGGATTACGGACCTTGCAAGTTTTCTTTCAGGCAGTTTGTCGACATATGCCATTGAGGCAATCGAAGATTCGGAATTACTTTTATTAACTCCTGCAGCACGGGAGGAACTGATGGAAAAACTGCCCATCTTTGAGCGTTACCAGCGTATTTTATTGCAGAATGCCTACATAGCCCTGCAAGCCAGAATTGCAGCTTCCTTAACCGAAACAGCCGGTGACAAATATGCAAAAATGGTAACCGTTTATCCCGGCATTGTACAACGGGTGCCACAGCATATGATCGCATCTTACCTTGGACTTAGCCCCGAAACCTTAAGTCGTGTACGCCGGCAGTTATCTCTCCGGCAATAATTTTCATTGATTTAGATCAATGGAATTTCTTACCATACCTCAATAGCCCCGGGAGATGGCAAACGTAGCTTTGCATTGTAAAAAACAAACAATGTCAAACACTACAACCATTGCAATCATCGGCGTCGCCGGAAAAAAGGAGTTGTTCATCGCTACTCTTTTGGCTGCAAAATACCAGGTGTTATTGTTTGATCATGACCAGGAAAAATTACCCAAAGATTGTAACCAGGTTATGCTGCCGGGTAAATCAACCAACCCGGAAGCAATGCAGTGCCCAACCGATGCAAGCTGGCAGGCTGATGTGATCATCTTAACTGGTTACCACCAGCCGGATCAATTGATAGCAGAAAAAATATGCAGGGTTGCTACACAAAAAATAGTCTTCGTTTTTATGACTGAAACAGACAATGAACTTTTTCCTGCAACTGAATTTACCTGGCAGCAATTGTTGCCCCATTCAAAACTAACTACTGTTTTTGGTGCCGATTTAAATGACGAAAAAGAAACGTGCAAACTGTTGATTATGGAGAGCAACGATAAACAAGCACTAGAAGCCGGTGCAGCACTTTTTAAAACGGCAGGCTTCAAAATTCAAACTTTATTTACACCATTTATATCAATGTCGTTTAGTTAAGGTAATTACTGTTATTGTCTAAATTATCTAATGCTGTATTTTGTGGCATCCTTTAAGCATTTTCAGCCTTTTTATTCGCAGCCTTGATTTTTTTGTTTCTTTTTTGTATCAAGACAAAAAAGAAAATGGAGTCTACGAAAATGTGAAATTCTAGAAACTTAAATAAACGACATTGCCATTTATATTTTAAAAATTACAAAACATGAGCGCTACAATTCTATTACAACCTTACGAGCTTGGAAACATACATTTAAACAATCGCATGGTGATGGCACCAATGACAAGAAGCCGTTCTGCCAACGAAGGCAATGTGCCTACTGCACTTACTGCAACCTATTATGAGCAGCGGGCATCTGCAGGGCTGATCATAACGGAAGGCACTTTTGTAAGTAAAAAAGCGGTAGGTTTTATCAATGTACCCGGGATATATAGCGAAGCACAGACCGAAGGCTGGAAACAGGTAACAACTGCTGTTCACAACAAGGGTGGAAAAATATTTGCGCAGTTGTGGCATACCGGTCGTATGTCGCATCCCGATCTGCACAATGGAGATTTGCCCTATGCGCCTTCTGCAATCAATCCATACGCAAAAGCTTATACGCTCAATGGTTTTGTAGATACGGTTACTCCAAAAGAAATGACGGTGGAAGAAATAGAGGAAACCGTGCTTGACTTTGTGAATGCCGCTAAAAATGCAATGCTGGCTGGTTTTGATGGTGTGGAATTACATGCTGCAAATGGGTATTTGTTTCAACAGTTTTTCAACGGATGGTCCAACCATCGCAACGATGAATATGGTGGTTCCGATGAAAACAAAGCCCGCATATTATTTGATACTCTGGATGCATTGAAAGCAGTAATTGATTTATCTAAAGTGGGCGTTCGTTTAAACCCTACCATGCACAATGGACAGGGAATGATGCTGGACGAACAAACTATTCCTACACACGAATATATTGTTAATCGCCTGAGTGATTATGGACTGGCTTATCTGCATTTAACAGAGCCTTTCACGCCGGTGGCAGATGTGCCTTTTGCTGTAACCGAAGTTGCGAAACATTTCAGGCCGTTTTACAAAGGCACCCTTATCATTAATAAAAGTTTTACCAAAGAAACGGGTAGTCAAATTATTGAAGATGGCTATGCGGATTTGGTTGCTTATGGCGTTCCGTTTTTGGCCAATCCCGATCTGGTGACCCGTTTTGAACAAAATGCGCCTTTGAACAAACCTGATCAAAGTACGTTTTACACTGCTACCGAAAAAGGATATACAGACTATCCTACACTGGAAAAAGCATAAATTAGTAAACCTAAAAGTTAACGATGAAAGTAGAAATCTGGAGTGATATTGTTTGTCCATTTTGTTATATCGGCAAACGGAAATTTGAAAATGCGTTGAACAGTTTTAATCAAAAAGAAAAGGTTGAAATTGTATGGCGAAGTTTTCAACTTGATGCCGATTTACATCAAGTTCCCGGTCAGTCGGTACATGAATACCTTGCCCAACGAAAAGGTGTAAGTACAGCAAATGGCAAGGAGAAGAATGATTATATGACCGCCGCCGCCAAAGAAGTAGGGTTGTCGTACGACTTCGACAAGGCCATTATCAACAATACGTTAAATGCCCACCGCTTATCTCACCTGGCTGCCAAACATGGTTTACAAAATGAAGTTGAAGAGGCGTTGTTTGCAGCTTATTATACCCATGGAAAAGACATA
>JBGSMI010000329.1:0-15497 GCA_041740215.1 Ferruginibacter sp. | reverse complement strand
ACATTCTCCCCTTATTGGGTTACAATGGTCAAAATGAGGAGTTAGATAAACAACAGCGCATAAAATTTAAGTTACCTCAACGCAATGCTAAACCTTTGTTAGATCAAAATAATGTAGTTGCCCGGGGTAATAATTACCTTTCCAACGACGCTGATTGGATAAATGTATCCACCACGATAAGCACTTCAAATGACCAAATTGTAGTGGCACCTGGATCATTAGTGAAGAGTTGGGAAGCAAATGGAAGAAAGTATTTTAAGTATAAACTAGATAAAAATTCTTTGAACTTTTATTCCTTTATTTCAGCAGATTATCAGGTTTCACGTAAGAAGTGGAAAGACATTGATTTAGAAGTATATTATGATAAAAAACATGCCGTGAATGTTCCCAATATGATAAAGGGAATGGAAAAATCATTAGAATACTATACAGCCAATTTTGGTCCCTACTATCATAAACAAACAAGAATTCTGGAATTCCCAAGGTATAAAAATTTTGCTCAATCTTTTCCTGGAACAATGCCCTACAGTGAAAGCGTTGGCTTTATTACCGATTTACGAAGTGTTACAAAAAAAGATATTGACGTTGTTTTTAATTTAGTAGCCCATGAGATGGCACATCAATATTGGGCACATCAAGTTAGCGGCGCCAATATGCAAGGGAGCGAAATGCTTAGTGAAAGTTTTGCACAATATTCTGCATTGATGGTTATGGAAAAAGAATATGGGAAAGAGACGGTAAGAAAACTGCTAAAATATGAAATGAGTAAATACTTGAGTGATAGAAGTAGAGAGTCTGAAGGTGAACATCCCTTAATGAAAACGGTAAACCAGCCATACATTCACTATAATAAAGCCAGTGTTGTAATGTATTACTTAAAAGAAATGGTGGGCGAGGATAAAGTAAATGCTGCGTTAAAAAATTTAATAAATAAATTCGGATATAAGAATCCTCCGTACCCTACATCAATAGATGCTATCAATGAATTCAAAAAAATTACTCCCGACAGTTTGAAATATTTAATTCCAGATTTGTTTGAAAATATTACGCTGTTTTCTAATAGAGTGTTGAGTGTGGCTTCAAAAAAAATAGGTAATGAATATGAAGTAACCATTAAAACTTCTTCAGAAAAATTTAGATCTTCTGCCGTAGGGAAAGAAACCAGTATTCCATTTAATGATTATATTGATATTGGAATTTTTGGAGAATCAAAAAACTCCAATATTTTCGATCAAGTGATAGTGTATGAAAAGGTAAAAATTCATAAAAAATACAACTCGTTTGTTTTTCGTGTTAGACAAAAGCCATATTTGGTAGGCATCGATCCATACAATTATTTGATTGATAGAATTCCTGAAGATAATTTGAAAGCATTAGAGTAAGACTTTTTCATTTTTCTTACTTTGATGGATTATCGTCTAAGTGAATCTCATGCCGTTTTAAAAATATTCTCAGTCACACGCTAAACACCAAACGAAAGAGTCTGATGTTGTGGCTGCCCATTAGGATAAAGACGAACAGCGGAGAAACTTTCGCAAAACCACTATTAGTTGTAATTCTATTTCGTCAAGGCAGTTTTTAGTTCTTCAGCTTTTTTCCTACCTGCTTTATAATCCTGGTCTAATGAAATTGCTTTGTCAAGATACGGAAGTATTTGATTTCTGTATTTTGTACTTTGTCTTTGTTTTGCCCAAGCCCAATAGGTAAAACTCATCACTTTCCAATTGGCGTAAGTACTGTTTTTCTCTTGCTTGTCGATGATAGATTGAAAGTCTTGCTTTGCAAATTTTCTTTTTGTAAAGAAAAACCAAGGTAAATTTTCCGCAACACTTTCCCTTAAAAATTCCGGCAAATATGAAACAGTGGAATAATTTTTAACGGCGTCATCAAATAGGTTAAACGCTTCACTTACCAATTTCAATTTTTTTCTTTCTGCGCCAACCAATGATAATGCAGATGCTCTATATGATGTACTAAATGGCAAAAGTTCTTTTGTAGTATTTGGCGAATGAATGAGTTCACTTAATGTGTCAAAGCTCTTTTTTGCATAACCTTTAAATGCTGTTTTGGAAAAGAAAGATTGAAAGATGTTTCATGGAAAATAATTGCAAGACGGACTTTATTAATTTCATTCGGGTTTTGTTTGTAATTTTCTTCAACTTCTTTGCGCTTGGTCTTCAATTCAGTTGTGTCAATAAGTTCCATTACATTATCAAGTTCATGTTCATAAGCTTTGATTTTAGAAAAATCTTATTAATGTTGCTGTTAAGCAGTTAATAATTGTCATCGATGTAATAATTAAAGTGATTAATTTGTATTTCATTGTTTAATTGTTAAAATGAGATACAAAGGTGCGATGACAATGATCCTATCGCCGTACGATGACTTAAGCTAAGATTTTAGGCTGGTAGAAATCCTCTTTTGAATTCTGCTTAAAATCTCAGGGCTCACACCTAAAAAGTTTTCAATATATTTTTTTTGTGGAATTCTTTGAAAAAGGTCAGTTTGCTTTTTTATCAAATTTTTAAACCGCTCTTCTGGTTTGTCAGACGAAAGCGACAGCAATTAAAACTTCCAACGATATCTAAGGCGATCAGCAAAACAAATTTGTTACAGGCAATGCCCGCAGTTCTAGTGTTTTTTGAATCGATACGCTACCTGAACGAATGAATATCCAATCCTGGGGGCAGCATCGTGTAGTATAGCCTATTCCTGACACAGGCCTGCCGCTATGGTTGCTGCGTGCTGTTATCAACTTACCAGTTACCTTACCCGGTAATTTATTCCTATCGTAAATGATGACAGCTTTTTCTGAGATTGGGTACCATCGAAATCTCTTAAACTATAATTGGGAGAAAAGCTTTTCGCATATTGAAATTTAATACCTATATCTTTTAACTGATACCCAACCCCTGCGATAAAACGTCCGTTTATTTTGAAAAATGAATAATCCTGTGCATAAAGCTGGTTGGGAGTGTAAGAACTGGTGCTGGTGGTTATACGTGTAGAAATTTGCTCCGATAAATCAGATTGAAAATCAAAAGTCTTTTCTTCTGCATTTATATCTACACGCTGCAAAATGGATAACTGAGCTCCTGCATTTATGGAAACACGATGGTTTATCTTATAATTAAGGGCCAATGGAACATCTATGTAAACGGCTTTGCTGATATGCTTTTGCACTACGGTAAAATAAACCTGATTAGTGGTATCGTTTATTACTGTAAATTCTTTTGGGGCAAAATTATTTATGTTAACCCGTGAATTGAAACCAACTCCAAGGGATACCAAAAACTTTTTACTTAAAGGTTTGGTAACAGCTACCATTGGATAAATTTCTTTATTAGAACCGCCCATATTATGGTACAAGCCAATGTTAAATCCTATCTTTTTTAGTTGTTTATCTTTATCATCGGCAAAATGAAAACTCGTTGCCGAAGTATCTCTTAGTTGCTGGGGATGAATTATCGGTATACCCTTAGTTTCCGGCACAATAGCATTAACTTTTGCCAAGGGTTTTTCAGGTGGCAGTATAAAAATGTCGTGCTTTGCTTCTACAAAAAAATTACTTCCATCATCTGCTTCCCGCAGCATTTGAGTGGAGGACAATGAAGTGCGTATGTGGCTTGCTTCTTTATAACGATAAGTATTTTTACTTTGTAGAATCGGCGTTTGAACCGTTTTCTTTTCGCCCGGTTTATTTGTAATGGTTTGAGGAATTGTAGCAACAAAATTGTCTCCATCCATGCCTGCATTGCATTTCTTATTTAAAAGAATGGTGGCCCTTATTTTTTGTTTTCTCTTATTTACGGTATTGTTTGCAAGCTCTCCGTTTTTAGAAAAATTCTTATAGCTATGTTCGTTAGAATAAAATGTTTTACCAACCACCAATGCACCTAATAAAAGCAACAGCATGGCTGCAGCAGTGATGTAGTAAATAATGCTCCGCTTTGAAAGTACCCTTGGTTCTAACGGCATTTGCTCATCCAGCACTTTACGCATACTATCCCAGGCGCTGTCTACGTCAGGCTCATCGTAAAACTCGGAAAAGGGCTTGTTAAAGTTTTTTTTCATACCAGGTCTTTTTACTGTATAAAATATCTCTTACCCGCTTGCGGGCTTCAGACAAATGCCACCTTGATGAAATTTCAGAAATCCTAAGGTGACCGGCTATTTCTTTATGACTGTATCCATCTACACTCATGCCCAATACTTTTCGGGTGGTAGCGGGAAGCATCACCAGTAAATGCTGTATCTCATCACGCCCTATTACAAACAAATGACTATTGTCCGCAATCTCTTCCCCAACCTGTATCTCAGAGAACTTAAAATTACTCTTGCATTTTTTAAGATGGTCGTAAGCCGCATTTACAATTACAGTATAGAGCCATCCGTCAAACACGCCCAGGCTCGAATTATAAGTACTAATGTATTTGAACACTTTTAAAAATCCATCGTTTATAATACTTACCAGGTCATCCTCATCCTGTGTCATCTTTTTTATCACGTTATACATAATAGGAAAGAAATGACGATAGAGCATCTCCTGCGATGCTCTATCGTTTTGCTTGCATTTACCTATTAAAGAGTCAAGGTTTTCTATTTTCACCCGGTATAAAAATTTACTGCCATTAAGGAAGTTTCCCACCGCCCGCCTCCTTTATTGTTAATGAGAGCATTCAAAAAAAATCATTGAAGCTGAGAATTTGGGCAGCGAAAACTCCTTACTTAACCATCTTAAACATTACTCTTTTGCCATAACACTTCATGGATCCATTATAAAAACAGTGAGATGCATTACATATTTTTATTTGTGTGGAGCTACCTCACAGGGTGTTTCGGAAATAGTTCCAAAATCAACCTTTGTTTGTGGTGGGGCCTGCGAATTGGCCTGGCAGCGATAACAATCCCCTATAACCGGGTTCATTTCAGGCTCTTTAATGTTTACATAAAGTGTAACCTTTTCCCCATTGGTTAATTTTGAAATTTTGCAGGTGTTGTAGTACGACACAACATTACTATACCGATGCCCGGTTTGAACATCTTTCCAATTCTGGTCTCCGATAGATGTTTGCGTTAATAACTGAAAAATAACCCGGTCACAATCATTGCGTATTATTTTAGCAGGTACGAGCTCACAATCAGGTATACATTTTTCACAGGATGAAAAACCAGGCAATATCACCACCAGTAAGGCGAAAAATTTTCCATATGTCATATCATTTCGTTTTAGTGAAAGGTTAGTGTGAAGCTATTTCCCGCATACGTCAGGCTATTTGTTTTTAAGGGATATTGTTTTCAAAACATTATTGGAGGTAGAAATACTATCCCGCCATTGTACTCTAAGGATAGAATCATTTAATAATAAAATCTTCCACTTCTGTGTGCGCCTGGCCCCGGTAAGTTGCACCTGGTCCTGGGCTCCATTAATAGCCCAACTGCCATTATCGTAATAGAATATTGTGCTATCACACTTATTGGTATTATCCTTTAGCTGAAAAGGCCTGGAGTTGCCGTTGATTCCAAAAACCAACCTGTCATCACCTGTACAAGCCTTCATAATACTACTATCCTGTGAAGTGTTCGAAATTTTTGGACGGGTAATATCTGTTATCTTCCACTCCTTTGCAGAAAGCTGTCTTTCTTTGGCCGACACGGGTTTGTCGTCCTTATCGCAGGCAGTAAAGCCAATTAAAAAGGAACACATCATTGTAGAAAGAACCGGGAATTGTTTGATTGTTTGTTTCATTTAACTTTTAGTTTGAGATTATTGATTTAAAAAAAATTTATATGCTGTGTATTTCCTTTATTTTTTACACATAGTTTGTAAGCATGAAAGGTTCTTTCCTTCACCGTCCTCATATAATGCCGCTGATTGAAAAAGCATGCTGGTATTTTACAGGATTATAGTCTTTACAGTTCATACCATAAGTGTAAAAGCTGCTGACCTTTAACTTCACATTCGGAAGAGCACTAAAAGAGCCTTTAAAACTGCCCGAAATTGTTTTGCAGTAATGCCTTCACCAGAGTGATTTCCTTCACAGCCAACAGAACCAATAACCACGCAAAAAAATATCCTGTAACGACTATAAAATACTACCGTAATGTGACTAATAAATTTTCGGATAAAGAAAAGTGTTTGTTTAAAATATCTGATTAACTTTTGTTAAGAAATTTATTGCTTCCTTGCTGGAATACTGAGTGGCTAATCTTGTGCATTGATCCGGTAACATCCTCTTTCCAGAAAGGAACAAGCACCATCAAACACAATTCATCTATGTGGCAATTTTTTACCGGTAATTTTTGATGGTTATTTAGTCACCTGTAGGTTGTGTAATAATGACGGTGTTTCCATAAAACCCATACAAGCCACGCAAGTATCAACAATAGCTTTATCTACAATTCTGCAACCGAATATTTCGTCTACTTTTATATGCTCATTGTTAAAGTCGCAATGATTTTTTACCGAAAAAACATGTTCATAGGTTTTACCCAGTGCATCTGTCCAGCTCATGCCGTAATTAAAAAAAGCGCTGTCTTTTATTTGCACAATATTAAAAGCGCAAAAAGTAGTTTTTAGCTGTGCCTTAAAAGTGGGTGAAATATTTTTCTGCCCATCCTTTATTGTTACCCTTTTATCGACGCTATCACATGATGCCAAACCAATAAAGCACAAAAGAATTAAATGGATTATTTTGATTAGCTTATAAAATCTCTTTAACATGATGTAGAATAATTGAATAAAACAATTTTAAAAATGTCAGCCTCCTATTAGCTATTACTGCACAGAAAAGGCAATTGTTAGGATGGTCGCAATATTTATTTTTTGCAGGCCTTAAAAACTATTTACATTTTTAGGAAGTTATACAGACAAAAAAGAATTTGGTGATGCGGAGTTACAAGTGCATGTGACAATTACATTTTTCACTTCTAAAAAACAATATCCTATCGTCACTTCATTGTGCGATTAAGCTTGAACACAATCGTTGGCATCAGCCAGAGAATATCAAGCTGCACCTTTATAAAAGAAAATTATTTGTAGAAAAGTTTTTCCCATCACAAGTCACCCAAACAATAGTTTGCAGGAATCGTATTAGTACCTTGGTTTAAGGGAATCGCTACGCTCACTTTTAGTCTTACAGCCGTCATAAGTTGAAAGAAGCTCAACTCTTGTCCGTTTAAAAAAGTTGTTTATTTATTGAGTCTGGCAAAGCGTTGTAGCCCGGTTTGATGATGGTTAATATCCCGGGATGCGGATCCTTTTGCCACTCATACAAATTGGTCATTCGCAACTCCCCGGTGTCATTGCCGGGCAGGCCTTTTAAATTAATCAATGCAGAAAAAACCGGCAAAGTGACGGCATTTCCGAAGGCGAAATAAGCAGTTTCGATTGCAAAAAGGTTGTTTATTTTGTATAAAACATAAACGTACCTGATGACAAATTAGCTTTTACCATGACGAAATAAAATTTTTAGTAGCTGCCATATTATTTGGGAGTAGCCTGTTAGTGCTGCTCCCTTTTTACATTAATTTACATGATCGATGTAGTGAGTGAACCACCTCATGTACGTTTTTTGTTTGGGTTTAACATTCTCCCCATACCTGCTGTCTTCATTGCTCATGCTTTATTTAATCGCTGTTGGTTGATTTCATTTAAAAAATACTCAAAAGCCTGAATCGTTTCCTTCGGGGCTTCAATTTGGGGCCAGTGCCCTATCTATTCATCAAGCATTTTTACATTGCCATTGGGTATTAACTGTTGGTAACGTTTGGCCATATGCCTGCCGGAATTGGGATCAGCAGGACCATTGATAAAACACATCGGAACGATTGTGTGCTGCATTGCGTTGATCCATCGCTTTTGGTGTTGCTCTTTTTCAAATACCAATCTTCCTATCAAATAAGTGATCGTTTTGCCATTATTGTAATTCAGTATTTGCCAAAAGTTTTCCAGTAGTTCTTTTGAGGGCTTTGTATTTGCGCCAAAAACAGATGCTGTAGCTTTGCCAACACTTGTTTTTGATAGTAACTGCTGACGAATTTCTCTATTGGCTTTGGCGAATCTGAAAGCAAGCGTTGTATAAATCGTGGCTTGTATGCATCTGTAAACATTCCTCCATTTAAAAAAGCAATGCTATTAATTGCAAAGGGTTTGGTGCGTTCTTCGTTTCGTTTCAATAATTCTTGTACCACGCTGTTACCCAGGTCATGGGCAAGGATATGAGTTTGGGTAATGTGGAGCTGTACGAATAGTGCAGTATATAAATCTGCCATTTCTTCAAACCCATAATTATGATTGCCTTGCTTATCAGAAAAGCCCATTCCAAGCATATCCGGAACAACTACGGTAAATTGCTATATCAATTCATCCCACACTTTTTCAAAATCAAAACTATTAAAAGGGTAACCATGGAAAATGGTAAGTCCAGGGCCTGACCCTTCTTTTATATAGAAAATTTTTTAGCCTTTGAAGCTAAAATAATTTCCTTTTGATTTCCAGTTTAAAAGTACGTTGATCATGATGATGGCCATTATCAGCTTAACATTCGTTTTTTAACGGTATCATCCACTTCCTATTACATACTTCTTATAATGACTCTTGTTTCGGCCCCGTTACTCTGTAGCAGTAGCACCTGGCTGATTATACCGGTAAGTATTTAGCATAGGAGATGAATTTCATAAAAGCAGGCGCCCCTGGTACATCCCATTAATTTGGGTTAGGCAAAGGTTTCATCTTATATTTCGCCAATAGCTTCCCGAGTGGTTCTACATGATACCTTAATCGCTCTTCATCATTGCTTAATAGTGTATCAACAGGTGCTAATAACATTTCACCTGTGTTGTCGTCAAATACGAATTGCGTTCCGAATTTTTGATATCCATACGAGAAGAGTAAATACCGGTCATAGTTTAATGCTATCATCCTTGTTACATTATCTTTAATAGCCGTAGTGGTATTTCTTTTTAATTTCAGGTCATGCAAAGCAGCGGATGACAGATGAAAAGCCAGTAAAAAGTTTTCAGGACTTACACTGGTTAATTGCCCCTCGCACATTTTACCTGCAGTATGCTGAAGGATCAATGCTGACCGATATTTATCCATCGGCGTCTTTACCTGGTTAGAAGCCAGCAATTCAAATATTTTGTCCCGATGAATTTTATCGTAATCTTCTAAATGAACAGTATCAGTTCTGGCATCTAATTCCCGAATTTCTATATCCTTCAAAAACATACCTTCAATTAAACGATTATCTTCTGCATCTTTTTTCTGTGTCAGGTTTTTAACAGAACAACCAGCAGGAATAACCATAAGAATAAGCCAACACAACTTTAAAGTCAAACTATGCATTGCACATTATTTAATTTATATAAAAAAAAGTATTCAATTATCCTTTCTCAATTAGCAGTAGAATAGTTAGCAAAAATAAAATTTTAGGGGGCCATTAAATTCGAAGTCCGCTCCCTGCAATGATTTTCCACGAACCATTGACAAATTTCCATACTCTCAGATACCTGTATGTACCATCTATATTATGCTCACCGTAGTTGGCTTTCAGGTGTACGGTTACTGCAACGGAAGCCACCCTATCCACTACTTTTATAAACCGGTCAGCTATTGAAATGTCATTCACAATCATTTTACCAGCACGATAGTTCTCTATATCCGTTGCTTTAGAAATGGTAACACCGGTTGGAGTATTAAAAACCAAATCGGTGTGCAACAGTTCTTCCAGTACTGTTATTTCACTGGCTTTCATAGCAGCTAAAAGTCTATCCTCTAAAACAATAATCTGATTTTCTGTTGTCTGCATATTTATTCAATTATTCCTGTGGTAAAAACATAATAGCCCTCAACTTTTCAAGAATTACATACTAAACCCAAGCTTTACTTTATACCTGTACATACTTCCATTTAATTCCTGCTCCAATTTTAAAACTTCCTTTGTTTTTTTACTTACCCAAAACACTTCTTTATTTCCTTTGCTTTCGTGCACTAACAACCAGCAATCTATTTTTTGATCATTGTATCCCAAGAGTATTGCAGATCCGGTAACGGTGTAGGCTACTTGTTGATAACCGGAAGCAGTGCCCGGATCGTAAAACGGCACAACAAATGTTACCCCTTTTTTATACGGCAGTAACGGAAAGGTTTCCAAATCAAGATGCCAGTTTAAAAAGAATTTATCAAGCGATGATTGATAACCCGCCCAGATTGCCTTTACCTGTTTTGCAGTATCTGCATCATTTAATCTTTTACCATTGTGTTCTACTGTTTTATTTTTAAAATCAACAGTGGTTTCATTTACCGTTTTAGTGGTGGCGGTTCTGGACGTTTGCACTTTCCACCAGGTTTTATGATAGACTGGTTGCATCGTTTTAGCATCAGAAATAGATTTTACAATATGCATGATGCTGTCCTTATCTTCCCATTCCTGTGATATTTCTATCGCCGCCTTGCCATTATATTCTATCCTCTTAATGGTTCTAGTCCAAAACTGTGTTTGAGTGCGGGTAGCATTTTTACCCATTTTAAAATAAACTAAATACCGGTGGATACCTTCTCGAAGTACACTTGTTTTAAGATGAGTTTCCGTTATAAAAACGGTATCTTTTTTTTGTGCATTTACGAAATAAAAGCAAAAATGAAGGCCAATAAACATTAATAATGAATTACGCATAACATAATTTTTTAAGTGGTTTGAAATACATTTATTTTAGAAACTGGTTTACAAGTTGACGTTGATATTTTTATACGAATCATCTTTGGCTTTGGGTTAAGTCTTTGTGTTAACCTGGCTGTTGTAGCAATCCGGAATATCCGGATCAGCATCAATCGATTTTTGGTTATATAAAGCGTTAACTTTTTTTCGTTAGCAACCAGTAGTTGTAAAGTTGAAGTAACAGCAATCAATATAGCTGGAATACATTTCAATTTGTACCTACTTTTCATCACCATCAATTATTTTAGCAACTAGCTACCAAAAACATTCCTGTCGTACTGATAACGTAAAAATTTAGCTCTATCGGGTTTACATTAAGTATCGTTTTTGCACCCGAAAAAAAGTCAATTAATAGAGCAATGGCATCAAGGTTAATTTTTATTTTCCTTTTTGCTTTTCAAGGCAACACGAATGTATAACTGAAAGTAGCTCTAAAAAGAATACATCTACATACACCCTATTTAAGGCTATAAAAACATTTTGTTGATATACATTGTACAAGTGGAACTCTAAAAAACATCAAGTATCTAATAGCACTTGTGTAGCAATGGTTCATTTAAGTTTTATCGAATTATGCTGAATCTTTTTTTGCTGTAATTAAAAGGCTTGCCAATTATTAAAGTAAAAGCGTGATTTTAAATTTTATGTTTAACATTTATATATTTTCGCTATCATGAAATATTTACTTGATGGACAAGAAAGCCAACGATTGCAATTTCGAAAAATTCGCAATGCTGATTACGAGAAGTGGGTCGAGTTTTTTAGAGACCCTAAAACTTCAGAACATTGGAATTATGAAAAATCGACTCCTGAAATTGAATGTGAAAATTGGTATCAGGAACAATTTAAAAAATATGCAAAGAACGAAGGTGGAATGAATGCTTTAATTGACAAAGAGTCTAATGCGTTATTGGGACATTGTGGTCTTCAGCTCTTAAAAGTTGATGGCATTTTAGAAGTTGAAATTGGCTATTCTCTGTTACCTGCTTTTTGGTATAAAGGATATGCAAGTGAAGCGGCAAAAAAATGCAGAGACTATGCTTTTGAAAATAACTTATCGAAGTCACTTATCTCAATTATCAGTCTGCCAAATATTCCCTCTCAGCAAGTAGCCATCAATATTGGAATGACACTAGACAAGACCACTACTTATCAGGCCAACAAAGTGAATATTTACAGAATTTATAACCCAGATTTGTTTGACTAATACGGCTTCCGGTTTTTTCCTAAGTTCTTCTCATATCAAATTTTTGCATAAGCCATTTTACGAATTGTTTTTTTCAGCCTTATGTTTCCTCCAGCCTTCATGGGTCATTTCAAATTTAATCTCGTTCGTTCCATGTGTACCATTTTCTATCCATCCCCTCTTTTTATAAAATGTTGCTGCTTTCGTTCCATGCGCTGTACCTAACCAGATTGTTTCACCGGTTTGGCTAAAATACCATTCAATCATTATGTCGTGGAGTTTGCCACCAATTCCTTTTCCTTCAAATGCAGGCATAACAAATAGCGCCCACACATTTCGCTGTACTAAGCCTACAATTGAAAATCCAACAATTTGGCCTTCTATTTCGCACACCCATCCTTTACCATATTTTGTTAGATAATCTACATTATCTTGTCTTGGCACTAAGGCAGGATTGTTCAGTACATTCTCTTTTACCGCCATTCTCACCACCATATATTTATCTATGTCGTTTACCGTTGCTTCTCTAAAAATCATTTTTTGTGTAAGTGGTTTAATGTAATAATTGTTAACTGTGAGTCATGTAAATTTTAATTTCGAATTTAAATTTTACTTAGCGGTATAAGTTATCCCTGCTCCCTCAAAAATTTTAGTTTACAATTGCAAGCCTAATTTCTACAAGAAGCATTTTAATGATGTTTTTATCTCTTAATTGTTTACAATTCCTGTTAAATTCTTAACATGTCTTTTGTGTGGTTTTCGCTTTTAAAATTATAGCGTAAAGTTCATCAACATGTAATCGTATACACCTACAAAAATATTAGCACCAAATTAAAAAACCATTAACCTTAGTTAAGAAATTGTTACTCTATGCTTAGATTCCATCTAGAATTTTTACAACGTCTCCTTTGTTATTCAAAAAACGACTGATGGAATTCTCAAAGAATTTATAATTGGCATCTCTAAAAACCTGCCTTTTCCTCTCTTTTGTCGCAGATCCCGATTTTTCGGGAGAAAGGAATTAAAGATGAGGTCAAACAAACAAACAGGTTTTTAGAGGTGCCCATGTTTTAATTCTGTTGATGATCTTTTGCTCCTTTAATCAATAACCAAAAAATGGTTACAACTTCTGCCAGCGAATAGAAAACAAACAGGTACTGCATAATGATCCAGGTAGTTTCAGGAAATAGTAAAAATGTAACACTTTCAACTATGTAAGCCAGCCCTCCAATTATTAATAGTATGCCTATTATCCCTGGAATAATATTGGATGTGTAGATTATTTGACCTAAAGGAATGAGCCAAAGCCCCCAGAATATTTCTAATATTGAAATGGAGGCCCCACGAATCTTTAAAAATAACATGGCCATATCTTGTCTTTGCACGGCAGAAAATGATTGTAACAATTCGCCTTTTGCGATAAAAGAGAGGTAATACTAAATGACTCTACAAGAAAAACGATGGGGATTTGTACCATAACCAATGTGACCATTAATTTGGCCCGTCGTTCATTAATTGGTTTAAGTAATCGATAAAGATGGAGTACTAAAAAAATAAACAATGTTTCGCTTATCAGGTGGCTTACTATTCCTGTACGAAAAAGGAATTCATTAGCAAGCATTTTTCCCGTAGTGGCAGCTGCATTTCCCTTTACTATAATTTGCGTTGGAACATACATAATAGCATAGAACGCTGTTATGGCTAACAGGAGATATAAAAATCCTGCCATTCTTCCGGTGTTTATAAAAGGGTGCGTTTTTTCTCGTGTTTGCATGAGCGATCTTTTAAAAATAATTACCAATAGAATTTTGCTTTAATAACTAATTATCACTTCCCTTTACCCGATTTTGTTCATCACCTGCACTACCAGCTTTACGTTTGCTGCTACTTAGTTTTCCTTTGCTTATGCGGTAGCTAACATTCAACCCAATTGTACGTGAATCAGGTATCAGTTGAAAGGCTGCATTAACAGTTCCAAAACGGCTATATCCATTCACTTTTTGGGTCCAGAATATATCTCTTACACTCATCCGGATTGTTGCTTTATTTTTAAATAGTTGCATGCTGGCGCCAAAATTAATGGCCCCTAGTGCACTGATACGGAATATGCCTTCCACACCTGCTGTTCTATAAAAGCCATTTACTTCTGTTGTAATGCCGTTTTTAAACTTATAAGAAGCTGACGTATTAAATACTGCGGTAGTAGCCCCAATAGTTACAAAGCTGTTGTTTACTAAGCCACTGAATTCATTGTTGTAAACATTCACATAAAGATTGCCATTGAATTTTTTCACCTGTTTAAATAGGTTAACAGCTATTCCGTATTGCCGTTGGTTGGCAATATTTGCCTGTTTAGCAAATGTTTGATTGGTAGTTTCATTTTGCTCCATCACCATTTGAATGATATTGTTTGTTTTGGTGTAATTCAAAGTGGTTGTTATAAATGCGTTGAAAGAATGCGATGCTTCCACATTATGGCTGAATTGTGGCCGAAGATTTGGGTTGCCCTGCTCAAATGTATACCTGTCTAAAAATTCAACGAAGGGATTTAAGCTTTCATAGTCGGGCCTACGTATGCGGCGACCATAATTCATCGTCCACGTATTTTTCTTATTTGCTTTGTAAGACAAATAAGCAGTAGGAAAAAGTTGAGTGTAGCTCAGTATAAATTTTTCGCCGGTTGTTAACTGGTTACCATGTGCCAAAGTATTTTCGAGCCGCAAACCAAACTGGCCGTCTAATTTTTTAGATAAAGGACGACTATAATTTAAGTAGGCCGCAGTAATCCGTTCGTCATAAATAAAATGATTGCTTCTGCCTACATCAGGAACAAGCCTTTTATTAATTAAACTATCGTATACTGCATTTGCATCTGTTTCTATGTAAGCCGCTTTAATGCCAGCCTCCAGCTTTGAGCCTTTTTTAAAAGGGTGTGTATAGTCGGCCTTTGCAGAATAGATATTGATTAGTTGTGGCAAGTTGCCATACAGTGTATCCGGTTTTCCGGTTACAGCACCTGAAGGATTGTAAAAATAATTACTGAGGTTTTGTATATTGGCTCCATCATAATAAATATAATCCAGGTCTGCAGTGAGTTCTTTTCCGGTGCTGTCAAATACATGACGCAGGTTTATGTTAGAACTGAAATTTTCCCAGGAGCTTTTGCTTGATGATTTGGCAAATGTACTTCCCAGCAAAACCTTAGATGGATTTGAAATAAAGATAGTGCCGGTACTTACAGAATTTTCAGGATTGTAAAAACCATTCAATACTGTTCCGATTGTTGTTTTCTTTGATATAAAAAGATCGGCGCCCAGTTTAAAACTATTGGATGCGTTCCAGTTTAGTTTATCCGATTGCTGGTTTAGCAATGTTTTTATTTCTTTAGTAGAAGGATCTGTGAATTTTCTGTCAATAATAAACGTACGGTTTGTATTACGTTCATTACGGCTGAGTGTACCGAAGAAGTTTACTTTGTTCTTCCGGTAATTAAAATTAATATCCTGGTTGTTTCTTGCATAAATACCCTGCGTGTAACCTGTTGTAAAAGTAGCACTGTAACCAAGCTGAATTGCTTTCTTAGTTTTGAT
>JBGSMI010000302.1:0-4787 GCA_041740215.1 Ferruginibacter sp. | reverse complement strand
AAGGCGTTTGCACAAAACGTATCAATGGCTTATCCCCTGCCAGAATAAAAGCATTGGTATTATTGCAATACAATGGACGGTTGTTGTATAAGCCTCCGTTAAATCCTGTAATGGCATTGCCTGCTGCCGAATACTTTGTTGGTGATTGTGCAACAGTAATAAATGGCAAGCACAGCATGAACCATGTGCAACATATAAACCGGTTATTTTTTATTTTAAAATTCATTTATACCATTTAATAATTTATCAATCTTCTTTCATTATCCTTATCGGCCCCAACAATCCTGAAGGAACCAAAAGAGAATTTTTATTAAAATAATTCCATGTAGTAAAACAATATCTCCCCTTTGACGGTCGGGGTTGATTGTTTAAAAACCAATCAGGATATTCTTTCAAAAATTGTCCTCCCCAAATATGCCCGGGCAACCAGTCCATATCTGCCGGTTCCTGTTCATCGCCAATTAATCGGTTAGCCCACACATTGGTTACTTCAATTTGCAATTGATTATTTTTGTTTTTAAGCAAACCTGCTGGAATCTTTACCCGCCATGGAGCCGTCCATACAATACCCAAATCTTTATTATTAATTTTTACTTTGGCTACATGATTTACAATACCCAAATCGAGGCATAGATTTTTTTCTGTTAAGGAAGAAAGTGCAACATCAAACGTGGTGGTATAAACAGCCGTGCCGCTGTAATATTTTATTCCACTGTTTGCATTGTTTGTCCAATCCTGCAACGTTTTAAAAACAACTGGTTTTAAAGGCCCGCCCCATAAAGGGTCAAACTTTACCTTCCATGGAGTATTTATTTGTAAAATTTGTTTTATTGATGCAAAGTTTTTGATTGATGTTTTAGATAATATATTTATTTTTTTTCTGAATACAATAAAAAAACTTTCTGCATCATCAAAATTAAAATTGATGGAAGTATGATTTTCATTGCTTGAAAATTGAGTAATAGATTTCATTTCTGCCGTAACAGGATTCCATCTTTCCGGTTGCAATCCATTTACTTTAAAACTACATTCAGCAGTTCCTTTGTTGTGAGAAGTGTTTGCTACAAAATAAATTTCCGTTCCTTCCTTTTGCCGATGAATGTAATTAAGTTTAAGTTTTTCATTTGTAGTAACTGCATTAAAATCATTCAAAGTATCCGTCACAATAGTTCCCCATTGCAGCAATGCCTGGCAACGCTGCCAGTATTGTATCAGCGCACTGCTTTGTTTCCACCAGGTTTGTGTACGGTCGAAGTGCGTACCCCAGTGCCCCATTGCAATGCCGGGTTTATATTTATCATCAACTGGCTGGTGTACAAAACGATGCAGCAGCAATCGATTAACGCCTTTACAAAAAGCATCATCACCATATATTTTTATTGAATGAGGCGTTTCATTCCACTTGCTGCTTTCAGGCAATCCGGTAAAGGCTTCGGCTTCAACTATATTTTGTCCGGATTTTCTGAGGGAAGCAATGGTTAACGTTAAGAAAGGATTATCAATACTTTCACTTGTCCAAAACTCCGTCATCACGTTATCAATTAACGGCAGTACATCATCCTGTCGCCACGGACCACCATAAGGTTCGCAGGCAAACTTTAAGTTTGCTGCATGCAGTTTTTTTGCAATGGTTTTAAAATAGACATCCCTGTATAAATCTTTTACGGTTTCATCAAAATCGTTTTTGAATTTTGCCGTGTCTTGTCCGCTGTTAATTACACGACCTGCAAAAGCCGGCAGGTATGCTGTTAAATCGTAGCCTCTTCTTGTTAAAAACTCCTGTATCATTTTTGGTGTCCATGTAGGCACACCGGCTTCATAACTATCAAAATGAAGATTTGTAAATCCTGTTCCAATTAAATCTCCGATATTATTTTTTACATCATTAATAATTTTATCCATGTGAAAACTCACGGCTTCCTCACTCATTTTATCACACTCTAAACCCGTAGCCTTCCATTGTGCCGGCTGAATGATAGTACCCATCGTGGTGTGGCCAAAACGATACAAAATCCATTTACCCTGTGGCACATTCCAGTTTAATTTTCCATCAGGCTGCATCTTATCTGTTAGGTTGATAATGCTTTCTTTTGAAACAATACCATCAGCAGGCAATGCAAACACCACTACATCTTTATAATAAGTTTTTCTTGCTTCTGTAACCGGACTTTCCACCAAACCAGTTTCAGGATTAAATACAGGCCATAATAGTTTGGCTCTTAGGTCAACCCTTGGGCGTTCTGCATAAATATTATTATCACCTTCGCTTATAATTTTACTTACCGACCAGCATAGTTCCTGCATAGAAAGTTCTGGTGTTATCCAAACACCACCGCTGCTCTCATAACCCGGGCAATTGTGCATACCAAAATCCATCCCCAATCTTTTTGATTCCATGGCTGCATGACGAACCATTTTCCACCAGGGTGCTGTCCAGGCAACAATATCCGGGTTTTGGCTTTTAAAAATTTCCCTGTTCCATGGCGTAGTAATATCTGCCAGGCTGTACATGGTTGTTTTATTAAAGCCCTGTTTTTTTAATGCTTCTAAATCTTTGGTGATTCCTTCTTTACTAATGTTGGAACCCATCCACATCCACAACACACCGGGCTTTGCAGCTTCAGGAGGGTTTTTAAAAATAAAAGCAGGGTCAATATTATTTTGCTTAACAGTATGCACGGATTTATTTACTGTTTGCGAAAAAGAAATTGCAACAGTAATTGTCTGTAAAAAAAAGATGCTTAGTAATAATTTAAATTTCATTCGTTATTTTTTCTGAGTATTTTCCTTAAAAATATTTCATCATTCCATCCACCACCAACTGATGCCCTCTTTCATTGGGATGATTTACCTGCGACATATAATCTGTTACTTTTTCACCTGATGAAACCAGCTTCTGAAAAACAGCATAGTTATCTACCAAACCTGTTTGATACTGCTTTGATAAATCAACTACCTGGGTACATATTTTTTGCAAATCAGTTTCTTTACTTAACAAATCTATCCGCTGGTCGGGAGTGGCAGTAAGCAAAATAACTTTAATGTTCCTTTTCAATGCCGCTTTTATCATCTGCTCCCAAGCTTTACGGGATGCTTCCACTCCAATACCGGTATCATTTAACGCATAATCAATAAACAACACATCGGGCTTATGATTGAGTACTTGCTTTTTAAAACGCTTTGCACCCTGTTCTGAATTTTCTCCACCAATACAAGTAAGGATGATATTGATTACTGCATAAGGATACATCTTTTTTAATTCCTTCAACAGCAGCAAAGGATAAGATTGCAGTGGCCTTACATTGGGTGTTACAAAATAGCCTGATGGTACAGAATGTCCGTGAAAAACCAAGTTGATGGTTCGGTTGTTTGGCCACTCTTTTATTAGTTCCGTTTTAATGGCAGTTAGGTATTCATCCTTTTCATCTGGAACGAACTTAAAACCTTTGGGTGGTATTTCATTTGCTTTAGCATCAAACAAAAGCGGTGTAACCATTGCTGCTATTGAAACAGCTTTTATAAATTTTCTTCTTGATGATATTTTCATTTTTATACAGCTTTTAAAAAGATTCCTTTTGAATAGTAACCGGTCCCATCATGCCAGATTTTAACAAAGGAGCATCTTTTGTATAGTGTTTGAATGTGGTAAATGTATATCTGCCACTTGTACGTTTTTTATTCGCTAACAACCAGTCTGGCCACTTTTCGTCTTTGATGCCATCATCAGGTAATTGCTCATCGCCAATAAGGCGGTTTGGCCATAGGTTTGCGACTTCTATCTCCAACACATTTTCATTTTGCTTTAGCAATGCGGTAATATCCACCCGCCAGGGGTTTGTCCATAGTGTTCCTGCATCTTTGCCATTCAATTTTACGCTTGCCAAATTTTTCACTTCTCCCAAATCAAGATAATAGCGAATGTTTTTATCGGTATCAACTGGTCGTATAAAATCAAACTTTTTCTCGTACACCGCTATACCCGAATAAAATTTAATTCCCTTATCCTGGTTTATCGTCCAATCAGTTAATGAATCGAATTGTACATTTTTGGGGCCTCCCCAAGTTGTCTCAAAGGATACGCTCCAAGAACCATCGAGTGCAGTTAAGGATTTTACCTCTGCAAAATTTTTCGTTTTAATTAATTCGGATTTACCGTCCTTTTTAAATACTATAAAAAAACTTTGAAAAGCATCAAATTGTAAGGGGATAGAAATTTGATTACCAAGATTAGTAAACTCTGACAGTTTTCTTGTTAGACCGGTAACGGCATCCCACAACTCAGGTGCTGCATTTTTAGTTTGAAAAGTAGCATTCCCCATTATTGGTTTATCCGTTTTGTTACTCACAAAATAAATATCGCCATCAGCCGTGGTGCGGTGTGTGTACCGAAGAGGCATATCAGATTTAAAGTCTTCATCTACTCCCATTGAGTTTAATAACTTAGCCGTTTTAAAATAAGATGGATATAATTCTTTTGTGTTTTTGCTGTTGAATTCACCTCCCCAAATAATTTTTCCTTTACCATAATTTATCTCGGTTTGACTTAAAGGTGGTTGATGTGCCCGCCAGATTTCATTTGCAATGGCTTGAACTTTTAAATCACATTCAGGAAAACCCGATAAGCTTGGTGATTTAACTGGTGGCTCTCCAATAATGGTTGCCCCCGCTAAAATGAGTGACTGAATTTTTTGCAACAGTGTTGGGGACATAGTTTTAAAATAGGGCAGCACAAGTACACGATAAGAGGCACCTCCCGGAAATACAATCTGATTGTCATTAACTGTTGC
>JBGSMI010000280.1:0-4655 GCA_041740215.1 Ferruginibacter sp. | reverse complement strand
CGGGTAACTCATAGTTTGCTATTGTGTACAACGCTGAATAATATGTATTTTCAGAGACTGGGATATGTGAGATACTATAACCATTACAACCGGAAAACAGCGCATCAACAAAAATTATTCTAACAAACCGCCGTATACCAGACCGGTACGAACGGTGGTGTGAGAGGACAGGTAGCGGAATAACCGCTACCTTCCTACTTGATTGTGAACCGGCTAATATTCTTGATTGAACTTTCGTGGGGATACTGATTTCGTACTTTAATCGGAACGTTCCGTACAACAGAATATCGCTACGGAACTTTAGGCTGTCTGTTGAAGTCACACTAATTTTAGCGTAGCTATGTTCTGGTTTAAATCTTGTCTTTCCCGGTTTATTTATTAAAAAGACTTGCAATGATACCGGTAATAAAAAAAAGCAATTGTCAATGTTACAAATAATATTATATTTGTGAAAACATTGCGCTGCAAAAACTATGAACGATCAATTTGTAATAGGGGTCGATTTCGGTACTGACTCCGTCCGCTCAATCATCGTAAATGCCGCCAACGGCGTTGAAATTTCTTCCTCCGTATTCTATTATCCCCGATGGAAAAATGGCCTTTTCTGTAATGCCTCTTTAAACCAGTTCAGGCAGCATCCCTTGGATTACGTAGAAGGATTGGAACATACGATCAAGCGTTGTCTACAACAGGCAGGGTCTGCTGTAGCAGCCAATGTAAGCGCTATTTCAGTAGATACAACAGGTTCATCACCTGTAGCCGTTGATGAATCAGGAACACCACTGGCATTGTTGTCGGCATTTGAAAATAATCCCAATGCAATGTTTGTTTTGTGGAAAGATCATACCGCCACCAAAGAAGCACAGGAAATCAATGACCATGCCCTGAAGTTTGAAACCAACTATTTGCAATTTGTGGGAGGCATCTACTCTTCAGAATGGTACTGGGCTAAGTTATTACATGTGTTACGTGCAGACGCTTCAGTAAGAGCGGTAGTGTATTCATGGGTAGAGCATTGCGACTGGGTACCTTTCCTGTTATCTGGAGGTACGGATGCAAAAGAATTGAAACGGGGAGTATGTAGTGCAGGTCACAAAGCTCTTTGGAGTGCGGACTTCAATGGTTTGCCGCCAGATGAATTTTTTGCCACACTAGACCCCCTGCTGAAAGGATTTACTGAAAAACTTTTTAAAGACACCTATACCGCTGACCAGTCTGTAGGCAATTTGTCGGCTGAATGGGCGCAGCGTTTGGGACTTACAACAGATGTGGTAATTGGAGTAGGTGCTTTTGATGCTCACATGGGCGCAGTAGGCGGACAAATTGAAGCATACCATCTTAGTAAAGTAATGGGCACTTCTACTTGCGATATGCTGGTAGCGCCGATGAATGAAGTAGAAGGTAAATTGATCAAAGGGATTTGCGGGCAGGTACCCGGTTCCGTTATTCCAGGCATGATGGGGATGGAAGCAGGGCAGTCTGCGTTTGGCGATGCTTATGCATGGTTTAAAAATATACTGGCCTGGCCATTAAAAACACTTCTGCCAAAATCGGGCATCATCGATGGTGAAACCGCAGAAAAACTAATTGAAGAAGCAACCAATAATATCATATTTGAATTAAGCAAACAAGCAGAACTGATTGCGCCCGACGAAAGCAATGAACTGGCTTTAGACTGGTTAAATGGCAGACGCACGCCAGATGCCAACCAATTGTTGAAGGGAGCAATTTCCGGGCTTAGCCTTGGAACAGATGCACCAAAGATATTTCGTGCCATTGCGGAGGCAACCTGCTTTGGAGCTAAAGCAATCGTTGATCGTTTCAATGAGGAAGGAGTTCCTGTAAAAGGATTGATCGGAATCGGTGGCGTTGCCAAAAAATCACCTTTTATTATGCAGATGATGGCCGATGTAATGGATATGCCCATTCGTATTCACAAGTCTGAACAAACCTGTGCGTTGGGCGCCGCGATGTTTGCAGCGACTGCTGCCGGCATTTATGATAAGGTAGAAGATGCAATGATAGCCATGGGCCAGGGTTTTGATGCTGAATATTTACCCAATCAGGATCGGGTTGAAGTATATAAAAAGCGCTATGCCCGTTATCAACAATTTGGACAATTCATTGAGGCTGGGGTGATGAGCAATGAGTGATGATTAAAAATTAAAAATGAAGAATTAGGAATAGGTCATAAGTGTGAAAAATGATATGGAGGAATATTGCACTTTCTCTAATGAATGGTTTTTGTAATTAATGCAGGTTGTTAGAAGACTTCCCCGCTGGCTAACGGGGTTGGGGATGAAATGAACAAATGAGGAACCAGTCGTGAGGGTAAAACATTATATAAAAGGTATATGCCTCTTTCTTTAATGAATGGTTTTTGCAATTAATGTAAGCTGTTAGAAGACCTCCCCTTTAGGGGTTGGGGGCGAAATGAAGTGATGAGTAATACGTGGCCGTGGTTGGTGTCTCACCAACCACCCTTATCTTAACGGCATTGAATTAGAATAAGAAAAAACGAGCTTGATACCTACAAAAAAATTATTAAACAGAAAACAAACAATAAGATGAGCAGTTATCAGAACATCCGTCAGTCGGCTTATGATGCTAATATGCAATTGCCAAAACTAGGTTTGGTGTTATTTACTTTTGGAAATGTTAGCGCCGTGGATCGGGCAGCGGGCGTATTTGCCATCAAACCAAGTG
Organism: Ferruginibacter sp.; assembly: GCA_041740215.1. Taxonomy (GTDB): domain Bacteria; phylum Bacteroidota; class Bacteroidia; order Chitinophagales; family Chitinophagaceae; genus Ferruginibacter. The sequence goes on along the minus strand of JBGSMI010000280.1, from coordinate 1,949 downwards.
GCGTTCCTTATGAAGATCTTTCACCAGAAAAAATGGTGATTGTTGATTTTGACGGAAAAACGGTTGACGGGAACCTTCGGCCTTCTTCTGATACACTTACCCATGCTGTGTTGTACAAACACTGGGAAAACATTGGTGGAATTGTTCATACACATTCTACTTACGCTACCGCATGGGCGCAAAGCCAGCGTTCCATCCCAATTTTTGGCACCACACATGCCGATCACAATACGATTGACATTCCCTGTGCACCACCCATGAGTGATGAAATGATAGAAGGTAATTATGAGCACCAAACTGGTTTTCAAATAATGAATGCATTGCAGGAAAGGGGGATAAGCTATGAGGAAATTGAAATGATTTTAGTTGGCAACCATGCGCCGTTTACCTGGGGAAAAACTCCGGCGAAAGCGGTTTATAACAGTGCCGTATTGGAATGCATAGCACAGATGGCTTTGTTAACTGAACAGATCAATCCAAATGCACCCAGGTTGCAACACTCGTTGATTAAAAAACATTTTGAGCGCAAGCATGGGAAGGATAGTTATTACGGACAATAAGGGGCAAAATTTACAGACAAAAAAATAAAAATTTACAATAATGATAAATCTTAAAGCATTCGAAGTTTGGTTTGTAACCGGCAGCCAGCATTTATATGGAGAAGAAACGTTGAAACAGGTAGCCGTGCATTCTCAAACAATTGCTGCCGCATTAAATAATGCCAGTCAAATACCGGTTAAAGTTGTTTTTAAACCAACGGTGAAAAGTACCGAAGAAATTTATAGCATTTGTGCAGAAGCAAATGCAACAAAAAATTGTATCGGTATCATTGCCTGGATGCATACCTTTTCGCCTGCAAAAATGTGGATCAGCGGATTGAAGATTTTGCAAAAACCTTTGTGCCATTTACATACACAATTCAATCGGGATATTCCATGGGCGGATATAGACATGGATTTTATGAATCTAAATCAAAGTGCGCATGGTGATCGTGAGTTTGGTTTTATGGTGAGCCGTATGCGAAAAAATCGAAAGGTAGTAGTGGGCCATTGGCAAGATCCGGAAGTGCTGGAAGAATTAAACATCTGGACCCGTGCTGCAGCCGGCTGGAATGACTGGCAGGGTGCAAAATTTGTTCGCTTTGGTGATAACATGCGTTATGTGGCGGTAACAGAGGGCGATAAAGTAGAGGCAGAATTAAAGTTTGGATATTCAGTAAATACACATGGCATTGGCGATTTGGTAGCCGTGATCAATCAAGTAAGTGATGCAGCCATTGATGCCCTGATTGAGGAATATGAAACAGCGTATACAATGGTGACGTCCTTAAAAAAAGGTGGTGAACATTACAGCTCATTAAGAGATGCCGCTACGATTGAAATCGGCATTCGTACATTTTTAGAAGAAGGAAATTATAAAGGATTTACCGATACATTTGAGGATCTGCATGGAATGACCCAGTTGCCGGGTATTGCAGCCCAACGCCTGATGGCAAGCGGCTACGGCTTTGCAGGCGAAGGGGATTGGAAGACGGCGGCTTTGGTCCGGGCTATGAAGGTAATGGGCAGTGGATTGCCGGGAGGTAATTCATTTATGGAAGATTACACGTATCATTTTGATCCGGATAATCCTTTGGTTTTGGGATCGCACATGTTGGAAATATGCGCTTCCATTGCACATGGCAAACCAGGCTGCCAGATACATCCGTTGGGTATTGGTGGTAAGGCTGATCCTGTAAGATTGGTATTTAACTCCGAATCAGGGCCTGCTTTAAACGCTTCACTGATAGACATGGGCAATCGTTTTCGGTTACTCGTAAACGAAGTATTGGCGGTAACACCATTGCATGATTTACCAAAACTACCAGTGGCCCGTGTTTTATGGAAACCATATCCGGATATGAAGACCGGTTGTGCTGCATGGATATTGGCGGGTGGAGCTCATCATAC
>JBGSMI010000273.1:0-4565 GCA_041740215.1 Ferruginibacter sp. | reverse complement strand
CTAAACTACTTCATTTTTAATCGTTGTAGGTCGCCACATTTTTGCATCGTCAATAATGGCAAACAACAATTTCAAGTAAAGTAAAATGACAACAACAGAAAAAAGAACTTTTACAGTTCCAACAAGAGCAGAAGTATCTGTAAACAATCAAAGTATTTTTGATAACCTGCAAAAGGGTTTAGGCTTTGTGCCAAATCTGTATGCCTATTATGCAAAAAATGAAACTGCATTAGGCGACTATTTGACGCTTCAAAATCGCAAAAGTACTTTAAAAGCAAAGGAAAGGGAAGTAATTAACTTAGTAACCAGCCAGATTAACGGATGTCGTTATTGCCAATCGGCACACACAGCGTTAGGAAAAATGAATGGCTTTACAGACGAGCAAATCATAGAAATACGTAAAGGTTCGGCACCTTTTGACAGTAAGTTAGACGCATTGGCAAAGTTCACAGCATCGACAGTTGAAAACCGTGGCAGAGCAACCGAAGAAAGCAAAGAAGCATTTTTTGCAGCAGGATATGACGAAGCCAACATGATTGATGTGGTAGTTGTTATTGGCGACAAAATGATAAGCAACTACCTGCACAATTTGACCGGTTTTGAAATTGATTTTCCAGTAGCTCAACAACTTTAATTTTAAAAAATATTTAAATGAAAACTTGGTTCATCACAGGAATTTCGAGCGGTTTGGGTAAAGCACTTACCCAAACCGTTATTGAAAAAGGCGATTTTGTAATTGGTACATTTCGCAATAAAACACAAGCCGATGTTTTTAATAATCTGCATAATGGAGAAGCCTTTGCTATGACATTGGATATTACAAAACCAATAGAGATAAAGAAAGCATTTGGTCATGTTTCTGAAAAATTTGGAAAAGTTGATGTACTTGTAAATAATGCAGGTTTTGGTTTTGCAGGTGCAATAGAAGAAACAAGCACAGGCGAAACAAGAGAAATTTTTGAAGCAAACTTTTTTGGCACTTTGCAACTAACCCAGACATTTTTACCATTACTTAGGCAACAAAAAAGTGGACATATTATTCAAATTTCTTCTCATGGTGGGTTTAAAGCATTTCCTGGTTTTGGAATTTACAACGCCAGTAAGTTTCCATTAGAAGGTTTCAGTGAAGCTTTAGCATTAGAAGTTGCACCATTGGGTATAAAGCTAACTATTGTAGAACCAGGACCTTTTAGAACAAACTTTGCAGGTAGTTCTTTTAAACAGGCCGACAAAATAATAGAAGATTACAATCCAACAGCAGGAGCATTCAGAGAAAGAATGAAACAAGTAGATGGCAAGCAAGAAGGCGACCCAATAAAAGCAGCACAAGCAATAATTGACATCACCAAACTTGACAAACCGCCATTAAGACTGCCATTAGGTAAAATTGCAATTGTTTCATTGACAACGAAATTAGAAAGCGTACAAAAAGACATCAATAATTATAAAGACATTGCAGAAAGCGTAGTATTTTAACGGTCGACAAAAAGCACATACGCCTAACATGGGATTTGCCAAAATGGAGGCGGACGGAAGCCGTTTTTCAACTTTTTGTTTTTCAATTTGGCTTCATATCCAGCTTGACGTTATTAATTTAGCTATGTGCATGTCATCAACTTTTATTTATAAATTTAGCTTCAGTTAGCCGGGCGGACGGAACTGTAATGCCTAAATTTCGGCAATCCCTGTTAGTTAGCGTTAAGCGTAGATAAACCCTCTGAAAATTTGTTGAATTTTTTATGAAAATTTATTTTGGAAATTATGTAACCATATATTTTGGAACCGTATCCAATAGGGCATTTATCAGCCATCAAGCCTGTTGCATAGCCATATCCAGAGATAAAAAGATTCAAATTCATACGACAGAAAATCAACTATTTACAGGCAATATATTTTTAATACCAAGTATGTTGAAACACAAACTGATTTGTGAGGATGTTTCAGTTTTATTTATTCTTATTGAACCTAATCTTCAAATTTCAAGACACCACAAAACGTTGATAAATTCACTTGACTCAAATTATAAACAAATACAGGAAATGCTTCAGACAATCGCGGGAGTTGAGGCGGGCGAGATTGAATTTGAAAAAATAGATGCCTTATTTGACACCAAAACGGATACAGATGCAAGGATAAATAAAGCGATAGCCTACATAAAAAAAGATGTGAGTACCCATTTAACAACTCATGACATAGCGAAAACTGTTTTTCTGTCAGAAAGCAGACTTCAACACCTTTTTAAAGAGAATGTTGGTATTCCTATCAGAAAATATATCCATTGGCAAAGACTTATGACAGCCAGTAAAAATATAATGAGCGGACAGAACTTTACCACTGCTGCCTTTGAAAGTGGTTTTTCTGACTCCCCGCATTTTAACCGAACGTTTAGTAAGATGTTTGGGATGACACCCTCTGATATTTTCAAACAATAGCAGAATCGTTCAAGTTTTTTACTTCGTGCATCACGAATTTTGCCTAAAATTATTCACTTAAAAAATAAGATTATGCAAATTTTAGTGATTGGCGGAACCGGCATGGTTGGCAAACTGGTGGTAGCCGAACTTTTGAATGCGGACTTTGGCGTAACTTTACTTGTAAGAAGTAAAAAAAAGGCTCTGACATCGGGTAATGAACAGAGACTAAACTTCATTGAAGGAAATGTCATGAACTTGGCAGATGTAAAGAGAGTTATTGCTCAAATTCCAAATTTAACACACGTTTATTTTCATCCGCCTGCCAGCAACCAGCACAAGTCTGCGAAAAATACAGATGTAGAAGGGGCAAAAAATATTTTGAGTAGTATCAGTGCAGGAACTCATTTTTTGAAATTGAGTGAGATAGGTACCATATACAAAACAGATTTTTTTGACATCTCACAAAAACACATTTCGGAAGAATTGATAAAAAAAAGCAGTGTTCTTTGGACTTTATTCCGACCTACTTGGTTTATGGAATCCATTCCGCAATTACTTACCATGGGAGCTGTAAGCGTTTCGTTTGGCAAGCATCAAAATCCAATTTGGTGGGTAAGTGGCGTTGATTATGCTAAGACCGTGGTGGCTGCCATTAAAAACACCCCTATCAGCCATCACAAAACTTACACAGTTCAAGGACCTGAGCCTATTCGCATTCCTGATGCAATCAAGAAATTTAACAAATTAGCCCATACGGGTAAGTTGAGCTTATCGCTTCCACTTTCGGCTCTCAGTATTCCAGCGTTGTTTAGTCAAGATTATTACTTCAATAAACAAATTATGAACTATTATGACAAGCGAAAAGAGATTTTTGAATCACAAGCAACAAGTAAAGAACTGCATACACCAACGATAACGATTGAGCAGTTTGCAGAAAGATTTGCAACTGTTCAACAGAACGCCAACCGCTAACAAGGGTTTTGCGTCAGGCGGGCTAAAGTGCAAAATTCAACAGGAGTTTTTCAATTGAACTTTAGTAATAAATTTGGCTTTTGTGCTTCGATTTCCCGCCCGAACGCAAAGCCCTAAACCGTTGGCGGAAATGTTTTGGAGCTTCCGTCATCTAAGAAAATTTAAGTAGCTTTGAGTTAAAGGTTAACACATGACTTATCCTGACAGACATATTGTTGAGACTTACACTGCTCTCTTTGAAGGACTTAGTTCAATAAGCAAAATTGAACTTATTGATAGTCTTTCAAAATCGCTAAAAGCTGATAAAAAACGCAGTGAATCTAATTTCTTTAAATCTTTTGGGGCGTTTGCTTCAACTAAGTCAGCCGAGGAAATAATCTCCGACATTAAACTAAACCGAAAATTCAGGAAGAAAGAAATCAAATTCTAATGCAATATCTGCTCGATACCAATACTTGCGTTTTCTTTCTCAGAGGCAAACTTAATTTAGATGAAATAATCAGGGATAAAGGAATAGACAATTTCTATATTTCTGAAATAACCGTTGTAGAGTTACGCTTTGGAGCCGAGAATAGCGACAACCCTTCAAAATCTCATAAAGCTGTTGATGCGTTCTTAAATGGACTTTCCATCATTCCTATATTTGGTTGTATCAAACGTTACGCTAAGGAAAAAGTACGGCTCAGAAAGCTGGGCAAACCTATGAACGACGAATTTGATTTGCTTATAGGAGTGACTTCTGTTGAAAACAAACTTACACTGGTTACTGACAATACAAAGCATTTCGAAAACATCTCAGGAATTAAACTGGAAAACTGGTTCAAACGTAGATAACACTTCCGCCAAATCGAGTAACGCAGGGGAATTGCACCCCTACGTCCTCACGGAACCGGACTTGAACCTCTCGATCCGATAGCTATCGGATCATCCGGTTTATCCCGTTATTCGGGGCTCTTCAGTTATGGATGTACTTTACATGGTACGCTACCACCAATCAATGGTAGCAGAAGAATTTGGTTTGCTGCCAGTGCACAAACAGCATGGATTGCTCCCGCCATTTGCGCTTGAGCCATGCAATGGCTTGCAGCTTAAACTTGCGGTACTTCCACATCAACCATTTTACCAAACGCCGGTTGATGTGTGTATAAATACGGTGCATGGAGGTGCCTGCATACTTTC
>JBGSMI010000239.1:0-26070 GCA_041740215.1 Ferruginibacter sp. | reverse complement strand
TTAAACAAATAATGCAACTACAAGGTCAATTAATTTGATGCCAATAAACGGCACAATTACGCCCCCCAATCCATAAATCAACAGGTTTCTTCTGAGCAATGCACTTGCACCAATTGGTTTGTAAGCCACCCCATTTAAAGCCAGCGGAATCAGCATGGGTATGATGATAGCGTTAAAAATAACGGCTGATAGAATGGCACTTTGCGGACTGTGCAGGTGCATGATGTTGAGTGGTTCCAAAGCCGGTATTGAGGTAATGAACAAGGCCGGAACGATGGCGAAATATTTCGCCACATCATTGGCGATAGAAAAGGTTGTCAACGTTCCTCTTGTCATCAACAATTGTTTACCGATCTCCACAATTTCAATCAGTTTCGTTGGGTCATTGTCAAGGTCAACCATATTACCGGCTTCCTTTGCAGCAGCCGTGCCGCTGTTCATGGCAACTCCAACATCTGCCTGCGCCAGTGCAGGTGCATCATTGGTGCCATCGCCCATCATAGCGACAAGCTTTCCACCCATTTGTTCCTGTTTGATGTAATTCATTTTATCCTCTGGTTTTGCCTCGGCAATAAAATCATCCACGCCCGCTTTCTCAGCAATAAATTTTGCCGTAAGCGGATTGTCACCGGTTACCATTACCGTTTTTACCCCCATTTTCCTCAGGCGTTCAAAACGTTCGCTGATACCAGGTTTAATGATATCCTGTAATTCAATAACGCCAATCACTTTTTCATTTTCTGAAACCACCAGGGGTGTACCACCATTGCCAGAAATTAGTTTTACCCGTTCGGCCGTTTCCGCCGGAAATATATTGCCTGCTTTTTCAGTTAAATGCCTGATTGAATCGGAGGCTCCTTTTCTAATGCGGATTTGATCAAAATCGATTCCGGAACTTCTAGTTTCGGCTGTAAATTTTATAAACTTTGGATCCCGGATTGGAAAGCTCAACGGATTGATACCAGCCAGCTCAATGATTGATTTCCCTTCCGGTGTTTCATCTGACATGGAGCTTAACACAGTACACTTAATGAAGTGTTGTTCATCCACTGTACCCACCGGATAAAAATTAGTTGCCTTGCGATTGCCAATGGTGATGGTACCGGTTTTATCCAGTAACAACGTATCAAGGTCACCGGCTGTTTCTACCGCTTTACCACTTTTAGTAATTACGTTTGCACGCAATGCCCTGTCCATACCTGCAATGCCAATGGCACTCAGCAAACCGCCAATCGTAGTAGGAATAAGGCACACATATAAAGAAACAAATGCTGCAATGGTAATCGGTGTGTTGGCATAATCTGCAAATGGTTTTAGTGTTACGCATACAATCAGGAAGATGATGGTAAAGCTTGCCAATAGAATGGTGAGCGCAATTTCATTCGGCGTTTTTTGCCTGGAGGCACCTTCTACGAGGGCGATCATTTTATCCAGAAAACTTTCGCCCGGCTCTGTGGTAACCCTTACCTCTATTTTATCAGACAATACTTTGGTACCACCCGTTACAGAACTTTTATCACCTCCTGATTCTCTAATAACAGGAGCACTTTCGCCGGTAATGGCGCTCTCATCAATGGTTGCAATTCCCTTTACAATTTCTCCATCCATCGGTATCAAATCGCCAGCCTCACAAAGAAAATGATCGCCTTTTTTCAATTGAGAAGATGGAACAATTTTCATTTCATTCACATACATCTCTCCTACCGGAAATATTTTTTTAGCGGGTGTATCTTCTCTTGTTTTGCGTAAGCTGTCTGCCTGCGCTTTACCTCTTGCTTCTGCAATTGCTTCCGCAAAATTTGCAAACAGTACGGTGATTAAAAGAATGGCAGTAACCAGCAGATTATATCCCAAAGAACCCTGTGAAGCCTCCCCCATTGCAATCCACACACACACGCCCACCATGATAATCGTGCCAATGTAGACGGTGAACATAACCGGATTCTTCACCATTATACCCGGTTTTAATTTTAAGAAGGTTTGTTTAATTGCACCTGATAAAAGGTCGCCCTGAATCAGTTTGTTATTTTTTGTATGTTTTGACATTGTAGTAATTTTTTTATGTAGTTGGTTTTACATTCCTAAATAATCTGCTATTGGTCCCAATACCAACGGAGGAAAATAGGATAAAGCAGTAATGATCAGGATGATGGCAAAAGTCAATACTCCAAAGGTTAGAGAATCCACTTTTAAAGTGCCGGCAGATGCTGGTATGTACTTTTTATTTGCCAACAATCCAATGATAGCGACGGGACCGATGATTGGCAGGAATCTACCGAATAGCAAAACAAAACCGGTAGTTACGTTCCAGAAAACATTGTTGTCGCCCAGTCCTTCAAACCCGCTACCATTGTTGGCATTGGCCGATGTAAACTCATAAAACATTTCTGAAAATCCATGATTACCGGGATTATTGAGCCAGTTGGCAGGTTGCACTGCCCAGGCTGCATCGGCGTGGTTTACAAAATAATAAGCTGCCAGGGCTGTACCCCCTTTAATTAAGAAAGCCGATAAGAGGGTAACCAATGCAGCAATCTTCACTTCCTTCGCCTCCACTTTGTGCCCCATAAATTCCGGGGTTCGTCCCACCATAAGTCCACCAATAAAAACGGCAATGATGATGTATATAAAATAGTTTAGGATACCTACCCCGCAACCCCCATAAAACGCATTGATGAGCATGCCGAGCATTTGCATTATGCCCGATAAAGGCATAGCACTGTCGTGCATTGAGTTGACAGATCCTGTAGAAATAATGGTGGTAACAATACTCCAATAACCAGTTATTGCAGCACCAAATCTTATTTCTTTTCCTTCCATGGCACCTGTTGTCTGCAAGATTCCCATTTTAGCAAGTACCGGACTACCCTGCATTTCCCAATGAATGGTAGGTATTACCAGCAACAGCAATCCAATCGTCATAATTCCAAAAATGGTGTACGCAAATTTTTTCCGCCTGGTATAGAAACCTAAGGCAAAGAGCAATGCCACCGGAATTAATACCTGTGCAATTAATTCCAGCATACAGGTAAAATAATTCGGATTCTCCAGCGGATGGGCAGAGTTTGTTCCAAACCAGCCACCACCATTTGTTCCCAGGTGTTTGATGGCAATCATACCTGCCGCAGGTCCACGGGATACCTGCATGGTATCACCTTGTAATGTGGTGATGGTATCTTTACCCTCAAAACTTGCCGGCGTGCCATTGAAGGCAAGTATTACTGCCATAACAATACAAAGCGGTAATAAAATCCGGGTAATGGATTTGGTAAAAATGCTCCAGAAATTACCAAGGTTGTTGGTGGATTTATGTTTTAACCCGTTGAACAAAGCAACAGCACCTGCGATGCCTGTAGCGGCGCTTACAAATTGTAAAAATGTAATTACATATAGTTGGCTTAGATAAGTTAAACCGCTTTCGCCGGAGTAATGCTGCAGGTTACAGTTTACCAAAAAACTAATGGCGGTGTTGAAGCTGAGATCTGGTGTCATGCTGGGATTGCCATCCGGATTCAGTGGTAAATGCGCCTGGTTTAGTAATAAGAAAAAAGCATAAAAAAGCCAAAGCATGTTGATGGTTAACATCGACTTCAAAAATGCCTTCCAGGTCATTTCCTTATTAGGATCGATACCTGAAATGCGAAAAATAAACCGCTCTAAGGGACTCATAAAATCTGTAAATGTTTTTTCACCCGCAAATACCTTTGCAATGTATTTGCCCAATGGGAATGCCAACAGTATGGTTAGCAGAAAAGTTACAATTACACCTATTAATTCTGTGTTCATTGGTTTGTGCGTTTAAGGTTAAAATTGTTCAGGTTTGATTAATACATATACCAGGTAAGCGAATACCAGTATGGAAATAATAAAAAGTGTTACTATCATGGTGCTAAAATTTTTCGAAGAAATCAATGGCTTTAAAAAAGATGACAAAGCAAATAAGCATTGCCAGTAAAAGGAGGATGGTGTTGAGCATATTTTTATTTTTTAATTGTAATTAATAGTTTCATTAACGCTTGCAAGGTCTATACTGTCTGCGGCGGAAAGAATGACTTTTAACACGGTTTGTTTCATTGATAGTGTTGTATATGATTTGAATGTTTCAAGTCCTTCCTCAGGTTCAAATGGTCCTTTTTCACTTTTACTTATTGAGATGCTGATTGTCTTGTAAACGCCGACCCTTTTTCTACTGCGTTTACTTTTTGTTTCGACTTTTTATTTTCATTCAATCTATAGATCATTGCAAGACACAAAGGCAGGCCGTACATAATGATTAAAAGAATAACTTTTGTTGATACTTCCATTTTGAAAAATTTTTTTATTTTGAAAATTGGTTACCACTTTTGACGACTGTCCTTATATCTTCGGACATCGGTTTCACCTGATTGCCAAAATTCAATCCATTAAAAACACTGTGTGTTTAATAAATTGAAAATCATACAATTACGACATAAAGTCGAAATCTGCGCAATAAAAAACCCTTTCAAAATGAAAGGGTCACACTATCGTTATGAAAGGCTTTTAGTTTATTTTATACTCGTCTAATTTTCTGTACAAAGTGGTAAGGGCTATATTTAGCAAGCGGGCGGTTTCGGTTTTATTACCATTGGTATAATTAATCACTTTCTGTATGTGTAATTTCTCAGCACTTGCCAGATCAAAAGCAGAAAGTATTTTACCATGTTGGGTTTTCTGAACTATCTGCTGAAAGTCTATTGGTAAAGTTGACTCGTATAATTCTCTGCCATCTGTTAAAATAACACTGCGTTCAATTACATTTTTTAGTTCCCGGATATTGCCTTTCCAGGAATGCATTTTCAGGGCTTCTACATAGCTTTTGGCGATACTATTGATCCGTTTATTTGTTTTAGCCGAAAATGATTTTAAAAAAATATGTGCCAGTTCTTCGATGTCTCCCACCCGATCTCTTAATGGTGGTAAAGCAATTTGAAAAACGGAGAGGCGATAAAATAAATCTTCTCTAAAATGCCCCGCCGTTATTTCCTCTTGCAAATCCCGGTTGGTGGCTGCAATGATGCGTACATTTACTTTGGTTGATTTGCTATCGCCTACTTTTAAAAACTCTCCCGTTTCCAATACCCTTAGTAATTTTGCCTGCAATTCCAACGCCATTTCTCCCAGTTCATCTAAAAATACTGTGCCATTGTTCGCTTCTTCAAATATGCCTTTGGTATCTTTTACAGCCCCTGTAAAAGCGCCTGCCTTGTGACCAAACAATTCGTTCTCCAATAAATCTTTACTAAATGCAGCGCAGTTAACGGCTATGAAATTGTGTTTATTTCTTGGGCTGGCGTTGTGAATTGCCTGGGCGAAAACTTCTTTACCAGTGCCGGTTTCACCAGTCACCAATACCGTTGCATCCGTAGCAGCAACTTTTTTTGCCCCTTCAATTGCCTCCAATATCAGTTTTGATTTTCCAATAATAGAATCAAATGAATATTTGTTGCCGAGTTGTTTTTCCAACTGTTGCACCCTTTTAGCCAATATAACTTTCTCCATTGCTCGATACAGCAATGGAATGATTTTGTTATTGTCGTCACCCTTTGTAATATAATCGAATGCACCGTTTTTTATAGCCAGTACTCCATCCGCAATATTGCCATAAGCAGTAAGTAAAATTATTTCAACAGCCGGATATTTTTCTTTAATTGTCTTTGCCAAATCCACTCCGTTACCATCAGGCAATTTTACATCACAAAGTGCCACATCAATGTTTCCCTGTTCCAGTCGCTTCAGGGCGGTTTTACAATCAGCGGCCTGCACTACTTCAAACTGTTCAAGGCTGATGATTTTAGCCAGCAGGGTTCTCAGTTTTTCTTCATCATCTATAACGAGTATTCTTCCGATCATTGATAAAAATAATTAATTATAAATACAGTCTGTAAAGAACAAAAGTAGCCATTTGCTGTACATCCTTAAAAAATGATGAGTTGCCTGTAACTGGCAAGTGTGTGTTGGTCAAAATTGTTAACCATTAAGTTTGCTAAAACTGCTTACAAAAAATATCCGTTTAAGAAATATTCTTTGTGAGACTAGAATTTGAATGCCTGATTTACGAACTTAGGGTAGACAATCGTATCCATTTCGATACATTTTAACGATTGAGGGAATGGAGGTCTTTAACACATCTACGCTTTGTTGAATTAACGCTTCAATCCCTTTCTGCCTTAAAATTCTGTAAAAATCCAAACTTGAACTTTGGAAAAATATTTTAAACCAAATCGAAGCGCACAGGCAAGGAGAAATGGTTCAAAAAATTTGCTGAACACAAAATATTTTGTAGTAACTATCTCATACCGAAGATCTTTTACATTTGTACTGGTACCTGTCTGACGCGTATTTAAAATTGACCCGACTTTGAAAAATAGCTTGTTGCAGAAGTTCAATTTGACACCAATTGCTTGTCAGTTAAATATTAAAAAATTGCACCTGACATCCAGCTCCAATGGAATGTTTTACGATTCTTTATCTGCCAAAGCGGTAATAATAATGCAGTTTATTTTCTATCCCAGCGAGCAAATCGGGGATTATCTTCATACCCTGGGCTGAAAAGGTGATACCATTACCACCAAAGCCCAAAACAAACAAGCAGTTTTTAAATTCGGGTGATGGCCCAATATAGGGTAACCCATCTTTGGTAGTACCGAATACGCCACCCCAACTAAAATCCTCTATAAAATTTACGTTTGGCATTATTTTTTTTAGCTTTTTTTGCAGTTGGATTGATTTTTTTTCTTTAATATTTTGCTGCACAATACTATCATTATAATCATCGTCTTCCCCACCAACGAGTATTCTGCCATCGTCAGTGGTGCGTAAATACAAATAGGGGTCATTGGTATCCCACATCAAAATATCATTTAGTTTTTGAGGCATCTTCACTTGCTGCTCACTTACCGTTGCATAAGTATAAATTAGATTGGCTATATTTTCTTTTAACAGCAAAGTGCTTTCAAAACCATTACAAAATATAATTTTTTTACAGGTAATTGTACAGCCATTTTCCGTAACAATCCCCGGCTTTCTGCCTTTAGTTTCAAAGGCTTTAATGTCTGTTTGGTCATACACCTGCATGCCCTTTTTTACATTCAGGGCTATAAGTTCATGTGCCATTTTATATGCATCGACACTGCCAGCGATGTTACTGAGTATGGCTCCGTGGCTTACAATACCATAATCTTTTTTTACCTGTTCCGGTGTCAGCCAGGTTACTCCAAGCTTATATTTATTACGGATCTCAAATTCTTTTTTCAATTTTATTGCGGCTACTTTATTATGCGCTGTATATAAACTCTTTTTCATTTTAAATCCGCAGTCAATTTTAGTTTCCTTCACTAGCTTCTGCAGGTCTTTAATTGGAGTAATACCTGCCTTATAACAATGGGCTGCTGCTGCCTCACCAATTTTTTCTGCAAGATCAACTAATTTTTCATCAATTTCATATTGCAGCATGCTGGTAGTGGCACTGGTACTACCCTGTCCAATGTCCCTTCTATCAATCAACGTAACCTGGTAACCATGTTGCATCAATCCGTGGCTGATCAATGCCCCTGTTATTCCTCCACCCACCACCACAATTTCAGTTACGATATCTTCATTAAGCATCGGGTAAGTATAAAGCAGTCCGTTTTTCAGTAACCAGAAAGATTCAAATGTTCTCAGACGCATAGGATGTAATTGAGTAGCATAAGATAAGATTTGTGTTTAAATTGAAATGTAAATAAAGCCGTTTTGACCTCGCCGCCCATCATTCTCCGAACGAGAAGAGCGCTTGACGCTCAAAACCGTAAATTGTAATAGCTGGCCACTAGTAAGCTAACAATGAAGTATAACAATTTGTGGCTTCGTAGCCCTGCTTGGTAAAACCGAAAGCGTAAGAGGTAATCAATAGTTATTGGATTTTATACACACCCTTTTTGAAAACAAACCAGTACATTTATTTTAAGTGCCATACATTTCAAGCATTTTTTTTAAATCCTCCAGCGTATTTATTTCGGATGAAAGTTTATCGTGCCGCCAGCGACTCATTCGTGGAAACCTGAGTGCAACACCACTTTTATGCCGTTTACTTGCTGCAATGCCCTCAAAAGCGATTTCAAAAACAAGCTCAGGTTTTACAGTACGCACAGGTCCAAATTTTTCTATGGCATTGCGTTTTACAAATGCATCTACCTGCGCAAATTCTTTATCGGTAAGACCGCTGTAAGCCTTAGTGAACGGCACCAGCTTTTCACCATCTCTCACTGCAAAAGTATAATCAGTATATAAATCACTTCTTCGTCCGCTGCCCTTTTGCGCATAAATCATTACAGCATCAATCACTAATGGTTCAATTTTCCATTTCCACCAATCGCCCCTCTTTCGTCCTGTTTGATAAAAACTGTTTTTTCTTTTAAGCATAAACCCTTCTGCATAATGTGCTCGGCTATCTTGCCTTAATTGGGCCAGTTCATTCCAATTGGCACAGGCTATAACAGGTGAAATTTGCATTTTATCTGTGGCTGCTATAGCTACAATTTCGGCTAACTTTTGTCTTCTTTGTTGTAATGGAACATCTCTAAAATCCATACCGTTATATTCCAATATATCATAAGCAAAAAAACTAACCGGCGCATCCTGCAAGATTTTTTTATTTATGTTTTTTCTCCCGATACGGGTTTGCATCAATGCAAAGGGTAACGGCGTTGCCCCATCCGCCACAATAATTTCACCATCCAACACCGTCCCATTGGGCAACGAATGCTGAAATAAACTATATTCAGGAAATTTCTCTGTCATCAGCTCTTCGCCCCGGCTCCACACAAAGAGGTGGTCGTTTCTTTTGATAAGCTGTCCACGAATACCATCCCATTTCCATTCTACCTGCCAATCATCGATACTGCCCAATGTTTCCACTGCATCTTCCAGAGGGTATGCAAGATAAAACGGATAAGGCTTAGAGATGTCAGCTACATTATTTTCGTCACTAAGTAATTCTTTAAAAGTGATAGTAGCAGGATTCCATTTGCCACTGAGGCGGTGTGCAATTACAGCCGGTGCTGCGCCCGAAACTTTGGCTAAGGCTTTTACAATTAATTGCTGGGAAACACCAATGCGAAACGAGCCGCTTAGTAATTTATTGAATACGAATTTTTCGGTTATGCTTTCCAGTTGTGCCCAACCTTGTAGCATAAAATTTTTTCGATCTTCTTCTGTACCTTTTTCTAACGATACAAATTGCTCAATGTAATAGTATAACGGATGCTCCTGAGGAACTGCTATAATTTTGTTGCTGGAAGCTACCAACAAAGCGATGGTTTCGGATAAATCACCAACTGTATGATAACATTCATCGAGTAGCCACAAGGGAACTTTGCAAAATTCACTGCACCAGTTTTTTAACAGGGTAGATGAGATAGTTCGTTTGGGTCTGCGGCCGCTGAATAAAGCAATTACCCAAACTTTGTCTTTTTCATTTGCTACCGAAAAATAATGTTCAAGTGCCGCAATTTTTTCATTGGTTTTGGTAGTTGCACTTAAAGCGTCTACCATATTTGCAAATGCTCTCATGTCAACTCATTTTTATCTTCTGTACTACTACCTTCTTCTTCAATACCATATTGTGTCTTTACTTCATCCGCCTTTATTCCATTTTCATTCAGGTATCTACTAAAAACAGCCTGAAACCCATGCGTAACAAAAACTTTTTCAGCTCCTGTTGCTTTTACGGAACTTACGAGCCCATTCCAGTCACAATGATCGGAAAGCGCAAAGCCCCTATCGGCATTTCGTCTTCGCTGATTCCCCCGCACCTGCATCCAGCCGCTACACATACCAACACGGTATGGATTAAATTTTTTCATCCAGGGTGTGCCATCAGCAGAGGGCGGTGCAATTACAATGGCATTTTTCAATTCCTGCCTGCTGGTTTCAGGTGTTACCCGCTTTACATTTACAAAGTTGTAACCGAGTGGCTCCAGCACCTGCTGCATATTGTAGATGGCACCATGAGCATAAACCGTATCAGTTACATCTTTTAACGCATCTAATACTCTTTGTGCTTTACCTAAACTATACGCAATTAATATTGAAGTCTTTTCCTCCTGCTTGTTTTGCAATACCCAATTTTGTATGTCTGTATAAATTTCGTGTTGTGGCTTCCATTTGTATATGGGCAAACCGAATGTGGACTCTGTAATAAAAGTATTGCATTTAACAGGCTCGTATGCACCACTTATGCCATCATCTTCTGTTTTGTAATCGCCACTAAACACCCACACCTCTCCTTTGTATTCAACTCTAACTTGTGACGAACCAATAATATGACCGGCAGGATGAAGGGAAACTTGTACGCCGTTTATAAAATGTCTTTCATTCCATTCTGTTGTTTCATATTCACCTTCGCCAAGCCTCAGTTGCAGTATCGGCTTAGTGAGCGTATGACAAAGATATTTTGTGCTGCCTGCACGTGCATGATCGCTGTGACCATGGGTAATAATCGCTCTTTCCACCGGTTTCCACGGATCGATATAAAAGTTGCCTGCAGCACAGTACAAACCTTTTTCTGTAAATTGAATTAATGCAGTCATCAAATTTTTTATACAATTTTAAAACCCCTGCAACTTGCAGGGGTTTTACTTCTTAGTTATACCCTCCATTCGCCCTCATCTTCTTTGTGCCAAAACTCAATTTTTTTAGCTTGTACTTTCAACATTACAATACCCGGTGTGTCTATCCCTTCAGGAAACCACCTTTTTAAACTTTCCTGCCAATGCTCCAACAAAATGCTTTTTTGTTTAATTATTTTTGCATAACCATATAAATGAATAAAAAGCATATCCGCTGTTTGGAAACTAAGACTAACCGAAGGGCTCGTCCTGATTTGTTGCACCTTATCTGATTGCTCATAGGTATAAAACCAGGAGTTGCCATCGTATTCCACATCGCCGTTATTGCTCATTGGTCTGCTGAAATGCGTTCCCCGTCCATCGGTAGTTACCATCATGCAGAAATCCAGGTGACGCATTTTTTCTGCAATCTGTTTGATTGATTTGCTTTTCATAACGTTATTTTGCTTTTATTTAAGGTAATCTACCGTTTGCTTATCCGCAATTAAAACGGTCTGCTGTTTCCTGATCAAGGATTGCGCTTCAGCAGTCAACTCGTCCGTATCATTCAACGCTTTTTCGTAAGAAACCTACGCAGCCTTCTCTCCACCCTTACAGTTTGTAATAATTCCTTCTCTGTCATGACAAGTGACTGCTGATTTTACATCCATCCAACCACGGTACACTTTGCCAGGTAAAGTAGTATCTGTAACAGGTTCGCCACCATGTTTGTTTACAGCGGCATTTAATTCATGAAAGTTTTCTCTACTGTTTTATTTTAATGTTGCGAATAGTGTTTTTAAGCCATGGTCACTACCATCCAGATTTTAATCTCATTGTCATATCCGACAATCCGGTCGTTGTTGATTTGAATTAAACCATTCAATACTTCAATTGTTGATTCATTGTTTGTCATAAACTTATTTTTCAGTAATAATGTTTGAAAAAATGATAAATATTTGTTCGATTTTGAGGTAATAAAATTGTCTAAAAATTTATACGTTGAGCTTACCTTCAATTCCATTATCATCACTCTTTGCACCCGTGATGGCCATGAAACTCATTTTGATAAAACTGATAATTTTTCCATCTTTAGTATCCCAATAATCACTATCCACAGGATCTACAGAGATAATAGAAACAGTTGGGTCATCTTTGCCATCAAACCAGGCATTTGCAAAACCTGTCCAGTACTTTTCAATAGTCGGTCTATCAGTGTGAACTTGTGCATAGCCACTCACCGCTAAAAACTGATATGTACCGTTGTTTTGGAAATAGAGTGTCACCCGGTTGTTGTTTTCGATTTCAATATTTTTATTACTTTCAACAGAACTGATAAACCACAGTTTTCCGTTCTCATCCACCTCCTGCAAAGCCATCGGCCTGGCGGTGTGGGGAAATTGAGCCAAATTTGTACAGAACATACAAGTGCCTGCTTTTTCTGCCAGTTCTTTTAATTTTTCTATAGCCTCCTGGTTATTTAAATCCTGCCTCGGTGATTGTTCGTTAGAATGCATGGTATTAATTTTATTGATGAATAAATATTTTTAAAAATAGCGCAACTTAACTTCTGTTACGTTCAAAAAATTCAGTTTCCTTATGTTGAAACTTATTGGATATTTTAAAGGGCCAGATGTTTAAAAAAAAGGTTGACTGCCATTTCAATATTCAATATACATACCACATAATATTTCAATAGTGTCGAATGATTTTTATATACTTTAAAAAAAGTTGGGGATTTTATACCACAAAATAAAAATTATCAACTTTCCTTTACAACTGGTTCCGCCTATTTCAAAATAGCTATGTCCTGTAAGTTTTCAAGACATTTCTTTAAGTCGATACCTTTACCCAATACCCCCGAAAAAATATCGCCCATCTTTTTTATTCTTGGTAAAGCTGTTTCGATGGTGAAGGTGTGTGGTGAAAGACCGGGCTTTACTTCCTTCCAAAGTAACGGCATAGAAACGGTGGCACCGGGCTTTGGCCGAAGACTGTAAACAGATGCAATGGTTTGCCCACGGCGGTTTTGCAAATAATCAAGGTATATTTTATTGTTGCCCCTTTTTTGTAAACTTCGTTCCAGGCTGGTAAATTTTGGCAACCGCTCATTTACCAACATACATAAAAAGTGAGCAAAGTCTTTTCCCTGATCATAAGCATATTTTTTGCCCATTGGTAAAAAAATATGCAGACCTGTGGCGCCAGATGTTTTGCAATAACAATCTGCACCGGCTTTATCTAATACTGTTTTAAATGCAAGTGCAGTTTCTATCACTTGTTCAAACGAATTTTTTTCAGACGGATCTAAATCTATAATTAAATAATCGGGATTATCAGGCGATTTTGTTCTGGAGTGCCACGGATTTAATTCTATGCAGCCCAGATTGTTTAAATACGCCAATGTTTGTTTGTCGTTACAAATAATATAGTCAATTTCTTTTTTCGCCGAGTCAGAATACACCTCAAAACTTTTTACCCACTTGGGGGCAGCATCACCTGCATCCTTGTGAAAAAATCCATTGTCTAAAATGCCATTCGGATTTCTTTTTAAAGACTGCGGTCTTTCTTTTAAATAAGGAAGTATATAATCAGCCACTTGCTGATAATATTCAATCACCATTCCTTTGGTAACGCCATCGTCTGGAAAAAAAATTTTATTAAGGTTGGTCGTATTTACTTTAATTCTTCCAAAAGCCAATATTGCTTCATTCCCTTCCTCTTCTACCCCTATTTTTTTGGGGGGTGTTGTAGCTTTTTTTACACGTTCCATATTACATTCTTTTGCAGCTTTATCATTTCTTAATCTTAAAAAAATAGGATGCCTCATTTTCTTGTCTGTTGTCCATTCTGTAAATTTTATTTCGGCTATCAAAGAAGGCTTTACCCAAGTAACGGGTGCATTTGTTGTTACCACTTTATCAAAAGGAGATTTTTTTTGAGTCAGGGGGTTCAGCAGGTCATAAATCTCTTTTAAATCTTTATCCGTAAAGCCGGAGCCGGTATGTCCAACATAAGTAAGTTTGTTACCATTGGGCACAGCCAATACCAATGCACCAAAATATTTTCTTGAAGCCGTAGGCTGTGTAAAGCCTGCAATGATTACTTGCTGTGATTTATGGTGTTTTATTTTGAGCCACTCGCCTGTTCTTGCACCGAACTGATATGAACTTTGCGATTTTTTTGCCATAATACCTTCAAGGTCATTTTTCCTTGCGGCTTCAAACAAAATTTTTCCTGTTCCAATGATGTGGTCGGAATATTTAATCACCCCATTTTTCGGCAATAATTTTTTTAAAAGTTCCTTTCGTTCAATGAGGGGCAATTCGCAGGTATCATTTCCATTTAGTGACAAAAGGTCGAACACATAGTAGCAGATGGGGTATTGTGTATTCTCCTCGTAATGTTGTAGTTTTTGAAAATCTGACTTGCCGTCTTCATTTAATATTACTATCTCGCCATCTAATACTGCATCGTGTCTTATCTTTTTGAGTTCAGCAGCCACTAAAAGAAAATTGTTGATAAAACTGTTCCCATTTCTTGAATACAATAAAACACTTCCATCCTTAATTTCGGCAATTGCACGATAGCCATCCCATTTAATTTCAAACAGCCAGTCTTTATCATCAAAGGGTTTGTCTGTTTCTTTGGCAAGCATCGGCTTAATGTAGTTACTCACTTTTTCTCTGGTGCCTTTGCCAGTCGAAAAGAATTTTTTTTTTCGGGTTGTCTGTTTGCTGCTAACCATTTGTTGATAGGAGATGTTTTGACCGTCTCTTGCTCGCTGTCATAAGGATGGCTCACTGCGTATTGGTCTTTATGTTTTATCAGTAGCCATGCGTTTTCCTGTTTGCCTTTTAATTTAACCAACGCAAATTCGCCTTTCAATTTTTTTCCAAATAAAGTAAATTTCAGACTGCCTGCTTTCAGGGCTGCTCTTAACTTTTGTTCTGCATCTTTACCAGAGCTTTCGATATCTGTATATTTTCCACTATCCCAAATTTCTACAATGCCTGCGCCATACCCTTCCGGTATTACACCCTTAAAATCTTTATACGAGTAGGGATGGTCCTCCACCATCATGGCGAGTCTTTTGTCTCCAGGGTTCATGGATGGTCCTTTTGGCACAGCCCAACTTTTTAAAACTCCATCCATTTCCAACCGCAAGTCGTAGTGTAAATGAGAGGCTTTGTGTCGCTGGACAACGAAAGATAATGTTAAACCATTCCTTTTCAACACTCCTTTTGGTTCGGGCGAAACGTCAAAATTTCTTTTCGCTTTATACTTTGCAAGACTCATATCAGGAAGCTTTTTTTCGTTTGGTGTTGAGGCTTTCTTTAAGCTGGGCCATTAAATCTTTTGCTTTACTATGCACTACTTTTAATGGGGCTCTGCTGGTAGTTTTTCCGCCTTTAGCTTTTGCTTTAATAAGTTTTAATAGCTGTGCCGTATATAAATCTTTATACTTACTAACAGTAAACTTACCCGATAACTGGTTAATGAGCGAAATGGCCATTTTCAATTCAGCAGGTTTCGCAGAACTTTCAGGCAGTACCAACTCCTTTGTGTCTCTTATTTCTTCTGCAAAACGCATTTTGGTTAAAATCAGGGCTTCACCTGAAACTCTTATAATGGCAAGGTTTTCTTTATTCCTCATTACAAAGGTGGATACGCCCACCCTACCGGTTTTTCGCAAAGCTTCTCTTAGTAAAGCATACGCTCTTACTCCTGATTTTTCAGGTGCAAGATAATAGGGCGTTTCATAATAGATGCTATCTATTTCCTGCTCCATTACAAAATCAGATATTTCAATCATTTTAGTTTTAACGGCATTTGCTGATTCAAAATCCTTATCGTCCAGCACTACGTAATTATCATTCAATTTATACCCCTTCACAATATTTTTAAATTCAACCTCCTTCCCTGTTTTGCCATTCACCCTCATAAAACGAATATTCGAATGATCCTTTTTATCCAGCATATCCAAATCCAATTCACTGGCTTGTGTTGCGCTAAAAAGTTTCACCGGAATATTTACCAGTCCAAACCCGATTGTACCTGTCCATATTGGTCTCATAAAATTAATTTATTTTGTATACACGATTTTTTTTAACACGAATTTTAAGGAACGAATTACACGCTTTTTTTCTGCACATTTCGATAGCTGTAGGATTGACCGAATCGTGTGATTTAGTGTAATTCTAAAATTTTCATCACTATTTTTTCTTCTGCTGTCAGATCTGCTTTATTATCATCCACTTCAATGTTGTCCAACTGACGAAGGTATTTTTCCAAACTTTTATTTTCATACATATCGATAATGCCGGGGTGCACGTAGTATTTTTTACAAACAGTTCTGGTATTACCCAATTCTTTTGAAACGATGTCCAGTGCCGCCACTATTTTCCTTTTTGACTCTGTAACGGTTTCATAAAACCCCAATTCTCTAAACGCCAACAATGCCTGAACAGTTCCTGCCCATGTTCTAAAATCTTTCGCTGTAAAATCACTACCGGCTATCTGTTTTATATAATCGTTTATCATGCCAGAATCAATGGACCTATGGTCACCTTTTTCATCGTAGTATTGAAACAATTCTTTTCCAGGAATATCCCTGCACTGCTTCACTATTGCAGCAAGTTTTTTATTCTTTATACTAATGGTATGTTGTACGCTTTTTTTGCCTTTAAAAGAAAATTTCAAACTGGTGCCATTAATATTTACATGTTTATCTTTTAAAGTGCTAAGGCCAAAGGAACCATATAATTTTTCATAAAAATTATTTCCAATCCGAATGTGCGTTCGCTCCATAAGACTTACCACCGTGGCCAATACTTTTTGCAATGGCAAACCCGGTAACGACAAATCCTTTTCCAACTGAAGTCGGATAGTTGGTAATGCTTTGCCAAACTCGTGAAGTTTAAAAAATTTTGTTTGATTTCGCAGGTTATTCCAGAGAGCATGATATTTATATTGTTTCCTGTTTTTTACGTCTAGTCCTGTTGCTTGCAAGTGTCCGTTTGATAAACTACAAATCCATACTTTTTGCCAGGCCGGCGGTATCACAAGGCTTTTTATTCTATTCAGGTGTTCTTTATCTTCAAATTTATTATCGTTAAAGCGATATTTAAAATGCTTGCCATTTTTGATACGTTCAATCCCAGGTTGAGCATCAGAAACATATTTGAGGTTTACTGCAGCAGCGGTTTTCACCGGATCGTTTGCGATAAAGGCAATTTTTTTCCGGGAAATTTTTAATATTTCATCTGTGATCATGTAAATAAATTATTTAACCATTTACTATTTCGCCGCCATTGGGGTGTATTACCTGGCCCGTTATGTAAGAGCCATCACTGCTTGCAAGAAACAGGTAAGCTGGTGCTACTTCTGTAGGTTCACCTGCTCTTTTCATGGGCACATCACTCCCATGCTTTGCTACTTTTTGAGGCTTAAAACTTGAAGCAATTAACGGGGTCCAGATGGGACCGGGAGCCACAGCATTTACCGTAATTCCTTTATCAACCAGACTGGCAGAAAGGCTTCTGGTAAAGGAAATGATGGCTCCCTTTGTAGCTGAATAATCTATCAAATCTGCACTGCCCCTGTATGCAGTAACTGAAGAAGTATTTATAATTGAACTTCCCTTTGATAAATACGGCAACACTGCCTTGGTAATCCAAAACATAGAGAAAATATTAGTTGAAAAAGTTTTTAACAGATTCGCAGTTGATATGTCCGACAACGTTTTGCTCTCGTAATGAATGGCAGCATTGTTTATTAATATATCAATTCTACCAAATTCTTTTACTACTTTTTTCACAGCGCTAATGCAAGGCCTTTCTTTACTTATATCGGCAGGAACCAATAAGCATTTTCTCTTAAATTGCTCTTCTATTTCTTTCTTAACTTCCCTGGCATCCGTATGTTCATTCAAATAACCAATAGCAATATCGGCTCCCTCCTTTGCAAACAACAATGCAACTGCCCTGCCTATACCACTGTCGCCACCTGTTATAAAAGCTACCTTATTTTCAAGTTTACCGTTGACTGGCTGTTGAACTGGCACGCTATCAGGTACCGGAGTCATTTTAGATTCAACACCCGGCCTGCTTTGGTGTTGTGGCTTTCGAAGATTCTTTTTTGGACTTGCTTTCTGCATAAATTTGCTTTTGATATTTTCCAATAGAAATATTTATGCCTTTTTTTAATGTGGTTATCTTAAAGCTTAAAAATTATCCTGGCGAGGAAATATTTCCACATAATGGACTACTTTTATCAGAATAGTTTTGAATTTATTGTTAACAGTAAACGCATATTTTATTAAACTAAGGAAAGAAATCAATTTGGATTTATTTTAATCTGCGTAGTTTTTGGAAAATGGATTGCACGATAAGATCATGTATTTCATATGCACTACACTACAAAGTCTTCCCCTATCTTATTCATAATTACCAAACCGTGATTCGGGTGCAGAGGTTCTTTTTAAATTTTTTTACCTACCCTACAGCAGCAGAATAATTCCTGAACTTTTCCATTCTATAAGTTGATGAACAAACACAGCTATCCATAAAAAAGCGGAAAAAATACACCGTTTTACCTAATAATTATTGCAGCCTTTTAAAAATTGATGTAATGAAAATATATCCGGTTTTCTTTGAGCTAATATAAATTCGAACGAAAGATAAAACCCTTCTATGTAGGATAGTTCTACTATCATAATTAATTGTTAAGCTATAATAAATAGCTAAAAAGGAATTATAAATGGTATCTTTATAAAAAAATAAGACTGATAAATATGGAAGTTCAAGTGCAGATAAAGATGAATGAGAAGTTGTTTTTACGCAATCCTGAGGAGACCGACCTTGGTAGAAAAATTATCCAGTATGGCATCCAACTGATTCATGAAATTGGGTTCGAATTATTTAACTTCAAAAAGTTGGCAGAACGCATTGGTACTACAGAGGCAGGTGTTTACCGTTACTTTGAAAATAAACACCGCCTGCTCATTTTTATTACAGCCTATTATTGGAGTTGGCTGCAATACCGGGTAATATTTGAAACCAATAATATAGACAGCCCTGAAATAAAACTTAAAAAGGTGATTTCGTTGTTGGCAAAAACTGTAGAGGATGATCACAAGACCTTGTATGTAGATGAAAGTATTCTGCATCAAATAATCATAGCTGAATCTTCAAAAACATATCTAACTAAAAATGTGAATGAAGATAATAAAGAGCTTTTTTTTAAACCATATAAAGACTTATGTAGCGTAATTGCCAACATCATTTCAACTTATAACTCAAAATATAAATACCCAAGATCTCTGGCAACCACAATCATAGAAATGGCGCAGTTCCAGATTTTCTTTATGAACAACCTTCCCTCATTAACCGATTTTAGCAAAACAAAAAGCGAATTGAATGTCGTTTCTTTTTTAGAAGATTTAGTTTTTAGTGCAATTAGAAAAAAGTAACGGTAAGATTAATTTTTAAAGGTCATTTGACGGGTAAGAAATCAATTGTGCGAAAGTCAGCAAACATAGTTAGTGTACAAATACATGAAATTGAGATCAACTCCAGATAATATGGCCAACTCCCCTTTGCTTGGAATTTATGCCCACAGGAGATATCCTGGATGAAAATGTAATTATAAAATCGATTGATTTAAGTAAGCGAAATTATAATGATTTGAGTACTTTCAAAATTATGCTGCCCAAAGAAGGTGTATTTGTTGTTTTGAAATGGCTTTATCCTGACAAGGAATGTTGTAAAAATTTACACACGTCATTATCTGCAATCTTAACAGAACCATCGAATATTGTGTGGTTCAGTTTCAGAGATAAAGTATGGAGTAAAGATAAAAGGCCAAGGCTACCCAAAGGAAATTATATGACGCTGAAAGTGGGGCTGAAAGTGACATTTTAAAATGCTTGTTTATGCTGAGCTCAGTCCGTTTCGGTGATAAAAAAAGACCATAACTCGTCCTGCTAGTGAAGTAAAAAAATAGTGGTTGACACCTACAAAATAAAATCTCATTTTCCATTAGCCGTGTTCACTTTGCGAATATCTATTTTAACTTATGAAAGAAAAAAATGGCCCCTTCTGTATGTAGCTAGATAACTGGCTAACAGCTCAAAAAATATCAACCCCTGCTGAAATTAAGAAAGAAGCTGATGAATACATCAAGCGAAAAGGCCGGTTTAAATTTTAGCTGCTTCCCATAATGCTGGAATAAACTGTTAACGAGTGGGTATTGAAAAATAAAAATTACATGATTGATGATCAGTTGAATAGTTGCTAAAGTGGTATAATTGGCTTGGTTTTCTCAAACCAACCCTTATATTTGCATTGCATTACTCAAAGAGTAAAGGCACTGGCAGGTGGCTTGTCCACTCAACCGCAATGCATAAAGTTGCGTTCCTCACTTACGAAGTGGGGTTTTTTTTGTACTTTACTTACCGTTTCTATTTTCGTTCAAATACTTGCGAAACTGGCCAATGTTGTGAGCATCTATGCAATAAGATGTTACCAACAACAAATCAGGTGTAAGCTCTCTCAAAATAATAAGAAAGCTGAGTGATTGAAGCCAATAAAAATACTGCAACTGCCCATCATCGTTTACTCTTTCAAAATAGGAAACCAAGGGCTTTCCCAAATATCCAATATTGGCTTAATCCAATGAACTCTATTTGCCCTGTCCCGGTCGTATTGCCTTTTGTCAGTGTATTGGCTTTTTCTTGTAACAACATGAACAAAGCCTTCAAACTTACCTTTGAAAAAAGGATGACGGGAACGGTTTGTATTAAAAATAACTCTTCTCCTTTTATAAATTAATGGTGTTTTAGGAAAGTTGTCAAGAAAATGACCATATATGATATATAGCTGGTCGTTAGTTGGAGCATCTATATCCAAATCATCTTCATCAAACAATATTTCTAATTCGTCTAACGGCATTTCCTATAATGATTGTTTTGGCTGATGGTCGAAAATATTGAACTTGTTTTCCCAGGGCTCTGTTCCTTCATCTAATAAATAGCCGGACTTATCCTCAATGTATTGCACTAACTCAACTTTGGCTTTATTAGCATGAGCAACCTTTTCTAATCCCTTTGCCTTAAATGTTATTGCTCCAATAAAAAGATCAGTCAATTGCAACAACACATTTTCATTGGAATGGATATGCTGGAAATCTTTAAAAGGAGAATTGCCGTCATGTTTATTGTGCAAGACTTCTTCTGTTTTTTTTAATCTTTCTTTGCCACGGGTATCTTTTATATCTAAAAAAACCTTGTATTCTTTTGCAGGGGGATTTGTAGCAGACTGGAGTAAAAAATAAATCAGCTTGTAATAAAAATTATCGTGGTCGCCTTGATTGAATTGTTCTTGGTCTAACTTGTTTTTATATTTAACCAGGATGCACCGGAAATAGATTTCTGCTTGAAAAAAATAATCTACCAATGCTTTGTACAAAGGCAGGCGTGAAGATGAAACATTATTCCACTTTATTTCAGTAGGGTTTTTATAATGCAGCTTTAGCTGCTTTATTTTTTCCTTTATTGTAGGATACTGCTCTGTATTGATTTTAGTATAGCCAATACACACGACAGGCATTCCATCATGTTTTAAGTGGCAACTTTCATCTATGTAAAGACTGTACATATCTATTTATATTTAACAACTATCACAAATTTCGTCTTTTCGGTTTAAAGAAATGATTGTAAAGAAACCTTAAACCAATAAAAGCACCTATTAGTATCAGCACTTGCTTGAAACTAAAATCTGATTGACTTGCTTCGTAAGGCTTCAATATTTCATCCTGCCAATAAACCACCGTTTTGCTTTTATACTGATTTAGAACCGCCTCTTTAATCTTTTCAGGTGATGCAGTGAGTAACGCCGGTTCACTCAAATCAATTCTTACGCATTTTACTTTATTGGTTTTGTAAAACAATCGATTGAAAGAATAGCAAAGGAAGGAAGAAAGTACGGTGTCACATTGTTACTTGCAAGTCAAAGACACCTCAGAAATATCATAAACCATTTTTTCTCAATGCAATAACTTTATTGCTATGAGGTTGACCAACCCTGTTGACAAGGGTTATGTAAAAAAACACTACCAGATACATTAGGGTGTAGTCGATAATTGACAAAATGACTTCTTTTAAGCAGGGAGAGGCTCTTTTAGTAGAAGAATCAATAATTCTCCCCTCAATTGTTCTAATAGATAAATGTGCCCCAACCATCTTGAAATGATATTCCATATTGGGAAGTTTTGGAAAATGAATGGAAGGCTATGGATTTTAAGAAGCTCAAAGACGAATGGTATCGATAAATCATCATTCAGGTACGAACGCACTACAAAAAAAGCTGGGCGGAATCCGTGTTTCAGTAGTCATCAAAAGACTCGCTGTAAGGCGGGCAGCAGGTTGAACACCTGCAATATTTTCCATTGCATATTTGAGGAACATTTTGTTGAAATTCCGTAACAATATTTTAGCCATACAGATGATAGTTATTGTGTTGAGAGCAGCATAAAATAAAAGCCATTTACCGAAGAGCGGTTTATGGGTATGATATACTCATAAACTGCTTTATTTCCAAAAAATCCTTGCTGCTATTGTCCAAAACTATAAAAGGTATATACCACATGTTTGCAGAATTCTCCGCAACCCTTCTGTTTACTCAAAATTTTGAGTAATTCTACTCATTACGTTGAGTAAATTGTAAAACATGATTGAACGTCATCATTTACAGAAACTAATAAAAAGGATGCAGGAGCCAGGAAGGTTCCTACAGGTGATTTTGGAACCACGTCAAGTAGGCAAAATTACCTTAGTGACCCTACTAGGCCGCCCAGGTATAAATTGACTATCTTTTTGTTTCTGCGGACGCTGTAGCTGCCAGCAATGCGGCTTGGCTGGAACAGCAATGGGAGGCTGCCCATATAAAACTGGCACAGCATGAAACGAAAGAATTTTTATTGGTAATTGTATAGTTGTTAATCACTGTAATTACAGGTTCTTTTAACCTGATACGATTAAAATAATGGTCACCTTTGGTAAAAAAATAGCAATGCTCCGGAAAGATAAAAATCTTTCACAAACTGAATTGGCTAACCTGCTGATCACTTCTGTTCCAGTTATCAGCAGGTATGAAAGAGATGAGATGAAGCCATTGATTGATGCCGCTAAAAAATTGGCTGATTTATTAAATACTACTGTGGGCTATTTGTTGAGGGAAAATGAAGATGCGGATATTTTAAATGAACCTAAAATGCTGGAACGGCTTAAAACAATCAATGCTTTTTCCGAACAGGAAAAACAGCAGGTTTATTTTACCCTGGATGCCGTTATACACGAAGTTAAAAACAGAAAAATTTATGCTAGGTAATTTATATTATAAATACAATGCTAATACAACTTACCAACCAAAAAGCTGCCGGGATTTTGCATGAACTGGAAGAATTGCATTTAATTAAAGTGCTAAAAGAAAATATTACTCCATCAACCCCCAAGCCATCTGATAAATACCACGGTATCTTCACTAAGGAGGAAGGGCAAAAACTACACGAACACATTTAACAAATGCGTGGCCAATGGAACATTATTTAATTGACACCAATGTAGTGCCTGATTATCTTACGGCTTCCTTCTCTGCTGGCGGCATGCAATTTATGGATACCGCTATTGA
The DNA here is from genome assembly GCA_041740215.1 of Ferruginibacter sp. GTDB lineage: Bacteria > Bacteroidota > Bacteroidia > Chitinophagales > Chitinophagaceae > Ferruginibacter. The sequence continues at coordinate 2,774 of JBGSMI010000239.1, read as the reverse complement.
TGCTATCCCCAATCTTTCTGGTATTACTCAAATAGAACTGCTTTGCTGGAGAACTGATGCAGCTACCGAACAAAAAGTAAAAGATTTTATCAGTGATAGCATTGTACTGGATATTGCGCCAGATGTGATTACCCAATGTGTAAACCTGCGCAAGGGCAAAAAAATAAAAACGCCTGATGCTATTATTGCCGCCACGGCTCTGGCTTACGGCTGTGCCATCATTACCAACAACGAAAAAGATTTTAGTAATATTAATGGGTTGAAAATCGTTAACCCTCATCATTTATAAAATAAACAAACATCAGCTTTTTACGACTGATGGCTTTACAAAATTTTTTTCTTTTAATAGCACCCGACACTCGAAACCCAACGCACAAACCTATACCTCATCCGATGGCTATCGGATTAAGCGCCTGAGGCCATAACTCTCAAACCTTCTAGGGTGAGGGTAAATTTACTTTTAAAACTGATTTCGGTAATTGTATCACAAAAAATCTACTTTTCCGAATGCTATCTTTTTTATTTTCATAAACCAACTTCAAATCTGGAAAATCTTCAACAAACATCATGTTAGAAGTTATTTTTTTTGTGTTATCATCTAATAACGCATCATGCCTTCGTACAAATAATTTTACGACAGTAGAATCTTTATTATATTTTAAAATAACACTGTCAGGCCAATTTAAGGATGACATTGTTTTAAGATCAAAAATTAAGTAACTTTTACTTTGTGTTTTTATGAATTTATATATTTCTAATTCTGAAGCATAATAATGAGTTCTATCTCTTTTATTGCAAGAAATAAATAATATTGAAATGGAAAATATTCTTATAAAAACACGCATAGTAATTTTATTTTAGTAGCTACTCCCTCCCTCATTTTTACCTTTTTTTTCAGGATAAGTATTAGCCCAGTTCGTTTAGAATTTGGAATAACCCTATTTAGAACTCTTGGCGTTGCTACTTTTGTACCCATTACTGATTTTGTTGCATCTGCCACAAGGCTCCCCATTTCGTTGTACTCATTATTAAAAACCGATGTTGATGAAAATGCTGCCTGGTTTGAATTTTCAAACGTTGTAATCCCCCAACATTAACCATAAATAAATGTCATTGAAACTTCACTTACCATTAAAATACAAAACATATTATTACCTTCTATTGTAAAGCCTGCTACAACTACCTGACACTAATTCTTGAACAGCCTTTGCGAAGATTGAGGATAACCTTTTATGTACTGTTTAAAAATCGTTTTTCATTTTAGTAATGCCGGGCACAGGAAATCCAACGCACAAACCTAAGCCTCATCCGATGGCTATCGGATCCAGCCTAATAGCTATTCTACTGCGCCTGATGACTTATCAAATTGTGGGTGCATTTGAAATTGTTGCGAGGGTTGCCAACCTTGTGCAGGTTCTTTTCTGCTATAAAACATTTATAAAAAGGTTGGCAACCCTGTATTGAGATGCCACAATTTTAAATACACCCCAAACCCCAAATTGTATCTGAACAATAATTCCGCTACTTTTGTAACATCAACAGTTTTCTATACTAAAAACTGAACAATTATGATGACTTTTGGACAAAAGATGAGTTTTTGCCAAAAAGAAAAAAACGCTCACAGGCTGAACCGGGAAAGCAATCCGGTATTAATGGGGACATTATCGGAAAGTACGAAAGAGATGAGATGAAGCCTTCTATTGAGACGGCGAAAAAATTAGCGGATGCCCTGGCCGTATCATTGGATTACCTGGTAGGCGATGGCGATTTAAACGTGGTAGATAAAAAAACAATGCAACGCTTAGAGGATATAGAGAAACTGCCGCTGGAAGATAAAGCCCATATTTTTTATGCATTAGATAACCATATCAAGACTGCAAAATGTAAAGCCATTTAAAAAAGTTTACGATAAATAATTTTACTACAATGAGACTTCAAGTGATACAAGACGGAAAGGGTAAAACCATCGGTGTTTACATCCCTATCAATGTATGGAAGGAACTGAAAAAACAATACAAGGATTTAGAAATATTGGAATACGAAGAACCGACTAAAGATCAATTGCTGGAAGAACTTAAAGAAGCTGTTACCCAACTGGCCCTTATTGAAAAAGGCAAATTAAAATCCCGCCCTGCTAAAGCCCTGCTGAATGAGTTATAAAGTTGATACCATCCTTCTTTTTGATAAACAGGCTAAACGCTTAAGCATAAAAATATCCTTCGCTTCCACATTCCTGTTAAGTTTCAAAGAACCCAATCTACTACTGCCATAAAGATACACTTCATCCTGTAATAAACTCCCGGTTGATAAATCCGTTCCAACAATGGAATAATTGTAAGTACTCATCACGTTTCCGCTCGCATCACGAACATACCACGTATAATCGATGGCTGAGCCACTAACATATTTTCTATTTTTTTGCTAATGCGGTTTCCACTTGCATCGTAAGTATAAGTTATCTTTTTTACACGATCAATGTTATTTGCTGCGCTGCCAACGTCAACCTTATTAATTTCTATAATCTTGCCATACACATTCCATTTAATACCTCCTACGCTTTTGCGTATTCCTTCACTACTATCTGCCACAAGGTTCCCTATTTCGTCGTACTCATAATTAAAAACCGATGTTGATGAAAATGCTGCCTGGCTTTCCAGATCATTGGCATACAAAGTCGTATTCGTAACACTGTCTTTTACCCAATTCAACTTATTATTTTGCAGTTTACCGTTGACGTAGTTGTATTTATAACCAAGGCTATCCATTTTTTGAGA